>CAZPIN010000165.1:0-4272 GCA_964586735.1 uncultured Rhodobacterales bacterium
GGTCGCCGTCGAAGTCGGCGTTGAACGCCGCGCAGACCAGCGGATGCAGCTGGATCGCCTTGCCCTCGATCAGCACCGGCTCGAACGCCTGGATGCCCAGGCGGTGCACGTGCCGCTCAGCCTCGAGGCGCAGCTCGAGGCCAGGGTGCTGATGATGTCGACCAACAACATCCTCAGCCCGGCCGACGGCAAGCCGGTGATCGTGCCCTCGCAGGACATCATTCTGGGCCTGCACTACCAGTCGATGATCATTGACGGCGAGCCGGGCGAGGGGCAGCACTTCTCGGGCCAGGCCGAGGCCGAGCTCGCCGCCTTCGCCGGGCAGATCACGCCCCAGTCGAAGATTCACGTGCGCATCGACACCTTCGACGAGGAGGGCAAGCCGGTCGTCCGCCGCTACGAGACCTCGCTGGGGCGGGTGCGGCTGGGCGCCCTGCTGCCGCGCAATCCGGCCATCCGCTTCGACATCGTCAACCGCGAACTGCGCAAGACCGAGGTGCGCCAGCTGATCGACACGGTCTACCGCCACTGCGGCCAGAAGGAGACGGTCATCATCTGCGACCGGATGATGCAGCTGGGCTTCGCCGAAGCCTGCCGCGCCGGCATCTCGGTGGGCATGGGCGACATGGTTATCCCCGGCGAGAAGGAGCGATTGGTGCGCGAAACCCAGGTGCAGATCGAAAAGATCGAGAAGCAGTACCGCGAGCACCTGATCACCGAGACCGACAAGTACAACCGCGCCGTCGAGGCGTGGACGCGCTGCACCGACGACATCTCCGACGCGGTGCAGCGCGAGGTGGCGGTGCCGGTGGTCGACTCCGAGAGCGGGCGGCGGACTCCCAACTCGGTCTACATGATGATGCACTCAGGGGCCCGCGGCTCCCGCGATCAGCTCAAGCAGATCGCCGGCATGCGCGGTCTGATGTCCAAGCCGTCGGGCGAGATCATCGACACGCCTATTCTCGCCAACTTCATGGAGGGGCTGTCGGTGCGCGAGTACTTCTACTCCACCCACGGCGCCCGCAAGGGGCAGACCGACACCGCCCTCAAGACCGCCCGCTCGGGCTACCTGACTCGCCGCCTCGTCTATCTGGCGCAGAGCTGCATCGTCAAGGAGCGCGACTGCGGCACCGAGGTCGGCATCGACATCGACGCGGTGGTGCCCGGCGAGCGCAATCCGGCCAGCTACTCTAGCCGCCTGCTGGGCCGCATCGCGGCCGCCGACGTGGTTGACGAGGCATCGGGCGAGACTCTGGCTCGCCGCAACGAGATGATCGAGGAGGAGGCGGCGCGCCGCATCGAGGAGGCGGGCGTGCCAAAGGCGAGGGTGCGGTCGGCGCTGACCTGCGAGACTCCCGACGGCATATGCTCGATGTGCTACGGGCGCGACCTCGCCCGCGGCGAGCTGGTCAATCTGGGCGAGACGGTGGGCATCATCGCCGCCCAGTCCATCGGCGAGCCGGGCACCCAGCTGACCATGCGCACCTTCCATTCGGGGGGCGCGGCGGCGCTGTCGGAGCGCACCTATCTCGAGTCGCCCATCGACGGCCGCTTCGAAGTGGCGGACACCCGCGTGGTGGTCGACGAGCTGGGCCGGCCAACGGTGCTTGGGCGCGGCGCCAGCCTGCGCATCTTCGACGGCCACGGCCGCCAGTACGCCGAGGAAGCGCTGCCGCAGGGCGCGCGGGTGGTCGGCGGCAAGGTCAAGGGCGGCGTGGTTGGCGGCGAAATCGAGGCCGGCGGCCGCATCGCCGAGTGGGACCCGTTCAACCACGTGGTCATCGCCGAAATGGACGCGACGGTGCGCTATGCGGATCTTGATCGCGGACTCTCCTACCGCGAGCAGGTGGACGAGGCCACTGGCGGCCAGCGGCGCATGGTGGTCGACTGGACCGGAGGCGCGGCGGCGGCCGAGCGCCGGGTGGCGGGTGGAAGCGCGCTGACCAGTCTCAAGCCGTCGCTGGAGCTGGTAGACTCCAAGGGCGCGGTCAAGAAAACCGCCGACGGCGCCGTCGCCCGCTCGCTGCTGGCGGTCGGGGCGATGATTCTGGTCGAGGACGGCGAGAAGGTGAAGGCCGGCAAGGTGCTGGCCAGGGTGCCGCGGCAGAGCGCGACCACCACCGATATCACTGGCGGCCTGCCCCGCCTCGAGGCGCTGTTCAACGTCCACGGCGCCAAGGAGGGATCCAAGGGAATCATGTCCGGCGTCGACGGCACCGTCCGCTTCGGTCCGGTGCGCGGCAACAGCCGCAGGCTGATTGTCGACCCCGCCGACCCCGCCGAGGAGCCGGTGGAGTACGCGGTGCCGAAGGACCGGCACATCGCCGTGCTCGAGGGCGCCAAGGTGAAGCGCGGCGAACTGCTGATCGACGGCGACCCGGCGCCGCAGGAGATTCTCGACGTCTACGGCGCCGAGAAGGGCCAGCTGATGCTCGCCCGCTACCTCATCGACGAGAGCCACAAGGTCTACCGCGCGCAGGGCGTCGAGATCAACGACAAACACATCGAGGTCATCGTCCGGCAGATGCTGCGCAAGGTGCGAATCACCGACGCTGGCGAGACCAGCCTGCTGGAGGACGAGCGCCTAGACCGCGCCGAACTCGATGCCGTCAACCGCCAGGCGGAAGAAGAGGGGCGCCGGCCTGCGCTGGCCGAGCCGGTGGTGCGCCGCTACCACGACGACATGCGCCGCGACACCAACTCGTTCATCGCCGAGGCGTCCTTCGTTGAGACCCAGCGGGTGCTGACGCGGGCGGCGGCCGAGGGCGAGGTGGACGAGCTGGAGGGCCTCAAGGAGAACGTCGTCGTCGGGCGGCTGATCCCGGCCGGCACCGGTCTGGTCACGCGGCGCATCCACCGCGAGGCGGCGCGGCGCGACCTCGAGATCGAGGAGCGCCGCCAGAGCGAACGCGAGGCCAACATGCAGCGCGTGGCGGCTAGGCAGGCGGCGCGCACCGCGGACCAGGCGTTCGGCGACGCGGCCAAGAAAGCCGCCGGCGGACAGCTTGACACGGGCGCGCCGAGCGCCTAGATTGGAGGAAGTCGGGGCTGGACGAATGAAGGCCGCGGCGCTAGAGTAACCGAATCGCCCCCGGCGAGCGCGCAAGCGGTCGCGGGGGTGCTGTCGCTTGCGAACAAGGTAACGCTCCTGCGGGCCGCGGTCCGGTGACTGCGGCGCGGTGCGCTTGTGCAAAGGCGGAGAGTGGCGGAGGCAGGAAGATGCCGACAGTACAGCAGCTGATACGCAAGCCGCGCCGCTCGAAGGCGCGGCGCAACAAGGTTGTGCACCTTGCCTCCTGCCCGCAGAAGCGGGGGGTCTGCACCCGCGTCTACATCACCACCCCAAAGAAGCCGAACTCGGCCCTTCGCAAGGTGGCCAAGGTGCGGCTGAGCAACGGCTACGAGGTCATTGCCTACATTCCCGGCGAGGGCCACAAGCTGCAGGAGCACAAGGTGGTGCTGATTCGCGGCGGACGGGTCAAGGACCTGCCGGGCGTCCGCTACCACATCGTCCGCGGCACCCTCGACACCGAGGGCATCGAGACCCGGCGGCAGCGGCGCTCCAAGTACGGCGCCAAGCGGCCGATGTGACGGGCAGGAGGAAGCAGCCATGTCACGCCGCCACCGCGCCGAACGCCGCAAGGTCCATCCCGACCCCCGCTTCGGCGACCGCACAGTAACTAAGTTCATGAACAACCTGATGCGCGACGGCAAGAAGTCAGTCGCCGAGCGGATCGTCTACGGCGCCTTCGACGCGGTGGAGTCGAGGGCGCGGCGCGACCCGGTGGAGGTCTTCCATCGCGCCCTGGAGAACGTAAAGCCCACCCTCGAGGTGCGGTCGCGCCGCGTCGGCGGCGCGACCTACCAGATACCCATGGAGGTGCGGCCCGAGCGGCGCGACGCGCTGGCGATTCGCTGGCTGATCGCGGCGACCCGAGCCCGCAACGAAAAGACCATGCGCGACCGCCTGGCCGGCGAGCTGCTGGACGCCTCCGACGGGCGCGGCGCGGCGGTGAAGAAGCGCGAGGACACGCACCGGATGGCCGAGGCCAACTGGGCTTTCGCGCACTATCGCTGGTAGGGAGGCGGGACGATGGACAGCGCAGTCAGCCTCGACCGGTTCCGCAACTTCGGAATCATGGCCCACATCGACGCCGGCAAGACTACCGCCACCGAGCGGATCCTGTTCTACACCGGCCGCTCCCACAAGATGGGAGAGGTGCACGATGGCGCGGCGACCATGGACTGGATGGAGCAGGAGCAGGAGCGCGG
>CAZPIN010000166.1:0-3546 GCA_964586735.1 uncultured Rhodobacterales bacterium
GAGCGGGAGCGGGGCATCACCATTGCCACCGCCCATGTCGAGTACGAGACGGAGAACCGGCACTACGCCCACGTGGACTGCCCGGGGCACGCCGACTACGTCAAGAACATGATTACTGGCGCGGCGCAGATGGACGGCGCCATTCTGGTGGTCTCGGCCGCCGACGGGCCCATGCCGCAGACCCGCGAGCACATTCTGCTGGCCCGCCAGGTCGGCGTGCCGGCCCTGGTGGTGTACCTCAACAAGGTCGACCAGGTGGACGACCCCGAGCTGCTGGAGCTGGTGGAGATGGAGCTGCGCGAGCTGCTCACACAGTACGAGTTTCCCGGCGACGACATTCCCATCATTCAGGGCTCGGCGCTGGCGGCGGTCGAAGGCCGCGACGAGGAAATGGGCAAGAATTCGATCGTCAAGCTGCTGGAGGCGGTGGACAGCTACATTCCGCAGCCCGAGCGGCCCATGGACCAGCCTTTCCTGATGCCGGTCGAGGACGTGTTCTCGATCTCCGGGCGCGGCACCGTCGCCACCGGCAGGATCGAGCGCGGCGTGGTGACGGTTGGCGAGGAGGTCGAGATCGTCGGCATCCGCAAGACCGAGAAGACCACCATCACCGGCGTGGAGATGTTCCGCAAGCTGCTTGACCGCGGCGAGGCGGGCGACAACGTCGGCGTGCTGCTGCGCGGCGTGGACAAGGACGGAATCGAGCGCGGCCAGGTGATCGTCAAGCCGGGCTCGGTGACGCCGCACACCAAGTTCGAAGCCGAGGCGTATATCCTCAACAAGGACGAGGGCGGGCGGCACACGCCGTTCTTCGCCAACTACCGGCCGCAGTTCTACTTCCGCACCACGGACGTCACCGGCACCATCGCCCTGCCCGAGGGCACCGAGATGGTGATGCCGGGCGACAACATCCGCATGACCATCGAGCTGATCAACCCGATCGCGATGGAGGAGCAGCTTCGCTTCGCCATCCGAGAGGGCGGGCGCACGGTGGGCGCGGGCGTGGTCACCAAGATCATCGAGTAGCCGGGAGCGCAGCCGTGCAGCCGCAGCAGCAGAACATCCGCCTTCACCTGAAGGCGTACGACCACCGGGTGCTCGACACCTCCGCCAAGGAGATCGTCGAGACCGCCCGGCGGACGGGGGCCGTTGTGCGCGGCCCGATTCCGCTGCCGACGCGGATCGAGAAGTACACGGTTCTGCGCGGCCCGCACATCGACAAGAAGAGCCGCGAGCAGTTCGAGATCCGCACGCACAAGCGGCTGCTCGACATCATCGACCCCTCGCCGCAGACGGTGGACGCGCTGATGCGCCTCGACCTGGCCGCCGGCGTCGACATCCAGATCGTCCTGTAGGAGCGGACCATGCGCAGCGGTACCATCGCCCAGAAGCTCGGCATGACCCGGGTGTACGACGACACCGGCAAGGCGGTGCCGGTGACGGTGCTGCACATGGACGGCGTGCAGGTGGTTGCGCAGCGCACCGTCGAGCGCGACGGCTACAACGCGGTGCAGCTGGGCGCGGGCGCGGCGAAGCGTCCGAAGAGCAAAGCGTTGAAAGGCCATTTCGACCGCGGCGGGGTACCTCCCAAGCGTCGGCTGGCGGAGTTCAGGGTCGACGGCGACCGCCTTCTCGAGGCCGGGCAGGCCATCAGCGCGGACCGCTTCCTTGTCGGTCAGCATGTCGACGTGTCGGGGGTGTCCATCGGCAAAGGCTTCGCCGGGGCGATGAAGCGGCACGGCTTCGCCGGACTGCGCGCCTCCCACGGCGTTTCGGTTTCGCACCGCTCGCACGGCTCTACCGGCCAGTGCCAGGACCCGGGCAGGGTCTTCAAGGGCAAGAAGATGGCCGGCCGCATGGGCGGCGCGTCTGTGACGGTGCAGAACCTCGAGGTTGTCCGCACCGACGCCGAGCGCGGCATTCTGATGGTGCGCGGAGCGGTACCCGGAGCCAAGGGCGACTGGGTGCAGGTGCGGGACGCCATCAAGAAGCCCATGCCCGACGTGGCGGAGGAGCCGGTCGCGCCGCCCTCCGCCGAGGAGGCCGCCGCGCCCGAGTCAGCACCCGAATCAATGACGGAGTCCGCGCCTGAAGCCGCCGTGCACGAAACGGCGGCGGAGACTTCCGAGGCTGGCGACAGCGCGCCTGAGGGGCAGGACATGGATGCATCCGAGGCCGCGCCGGAAACCGAGTCGCCAGATGCGGCTGACGACGCCCCGGAAAAGGCGGCCGGACCTGACGAGACCGCCGAGGCAGGCGATGCCGCCGAGGAGCAGCAGGACGCGGAATCAGCCGAGGCGGACGTTGGCGGGCAGGAAGGGGAACCCGGGGAGCCGCAGGACGGCGAATCCGGAAACAGGATGGAATCGCCATGAAAGCCGAACTGTTCAGCCTCGAGTCCGGCGATGCCGGCAGCGTCGACCTGGCGGACGATGTCTTTGACGTCGAGGTCCGTCCGGACATCCTGCATCGGGTGGTGCTGTGGCAGCTGGCCAAGCGCCAGGCCGGCACGCACAAGGCCAAGACCCGCGGCGAAGTGTCCTACTCGAAACGCAAGATGGTGTCGCAGAAGCGCAGCGGGCGGGCCCGCCGCGGCAGCCGCACCACCAACATTCTGCGCCACGGCGGCGTCTGGGGAGGCCCGCAGCCGCGCTCCCATGCCCACAGCCTGCCCAAGAAGGTGCGGCGCATGGCGCTGCGCATGGCATTGTCGGACAAGGCGCGCAGCGGCAACCTGACCGTGATCGACAGCGCCGCGCTGGCCGAGCCCCGCACCCGCCTTCTGCGCGGCAGCCCCCTTGCCCAGGGCAAGGGCGGAACGCTGCTGATTGGCGGCAGCAAGGTCGACGCGAACCTGGTCAAGGCGGCGCGCAACGTCGAGCGCCTCAACCTGCTGCCCTGCGTCGGGGCCAACGTTTACGACATCATGCGGCACCGCAGGCTGGTGGTGGTGAAGGACGCCATCGGCGAGCTGGAGGCGCGGGCGCGATGACAGCCGAGGCGAAGCATTACGACGTCCTGCGCAGGCCGGTGACCACCGAGAAGTCGGTGAGCGTCTCGAATCAGGGCGGGCTGGTGTTCGAGGTGGCCATGGACGCCACCAAACCCCAGATCCGCGAGTCCATCGAGAAGGTCTTCGAGGTGAAGGTCAAAGACGTCAACACCCTGATTCGGAAGGGCCAGAAGCGCCGCTTCCGCCGCCACGAGGGACGCATGCGTAACCGCAAGCTGGCCTACGTCACCCTCGCCGAAGGCCACGCCATCGACTTTTCGGCGGGACTGTAGGAGGGCTGGAGGATGGCGCTGCGAACCTATCGACCGACCACCTCCAGCCGCCGCGGCCTGGTGCTGGTGGACCGCTCGGACCTGTGGCCCGGGAGGCCGGTCAAGAGCCTTACCGAGGGCCTGCCCTCCAAGGGCGGACGCAACAACAAGGGCCGCATCACCATGCGCCGCCGCGGCGGCGGAGCCAAGCGGCTGTACCGCAAGGTGGATTTTCGCCGCGGCCGCTTCGACATGCCGGCCACCGTCGAGCGGCTGGAGTAC
>CAZPIN010000167.1:0-16578 GCA_964586735.1 uncultured Rhodobacterales bacterium
GTCCTCGAGTTCGAGGCTCGTCAGCTTGAGCGGATCCGCGTGGAGCTCTCGGAGGAGTACGAGAAGTCTGCGGGCCTCCCCGCCGCGAAGCGGCGGGCCGCCCCCCATGCCAAATTATCCAGCAAGATTGGGACTTGACCAAGCTTTGCTTGCAGAGGAAGACAGGAACTTCGATGCCTTTTCGAAGAGGCTGTTCGAGTATCTGGCTTTTCACCCCAACAAGCACGCACTGATGCGCAACGGTGAGGTGATCGAGTTCTACTCGAATTACCAAGATGCCCATAAAACAGGCAAGAGGTTCTTTGACGACCGCTTGTTCTCTGTTCATACTGTAACCTACATCCCGCAAACGAAACAAGGAGAGACTGCCATAAAACCCAGCGACGAAGCCTTGCGTGCAGAGGTCGACGCGAACTACGAGGCTTTCATAAAGAGGTTGGACGAGTACATGGCTATCTGTCCCGGTCAGCATGCGTTGATGCGGCACGGCGAAGTGGTGGAGTTCTATAGGGATTTCAATGACGCCTACAAGACAGGAGCGAAATTTTTCGCCGATGGACTATTCTCCGTCCAACCAGTGACCGACCGCCCGGTATACCTTAGATGCTTCTCTCACTTCAAGCTTGTCCTGCAGCGTTTTCCCCCTTGAGTATCCGACTATGCTTGTTGCGTTACAGACGCTGCTTTAGCGATCTTGCAAAAGTCCCCAACCCTAAGAAACGTCGCATTCTGCAAAGCTCCTATCGACGCCAGAGCCTCATCTACTTGCCCTCAAAGTAGATGGCAGGGATCTCGCATTCACGCCGCAGATCGACGCTTACCCTACACTCCCAAGTACCTGTGTATCTTGTCGTGATCCTTGCGCAGATCTCCTGCTGGCAGTGTCTCGACGTTTCTCCCGTGTTCGATAAACGCCACCTGGTCCGCCACCGACAGCACCGCGTCCACGCGCTGCTCCACCAGTATCACCGCGATGCCTTCCTCCTTCATCTGTACAACCACCTGCCGTATCAGCTCCACCATTGACGGCTGAAGTCCCTCGATCGGCTCGTCCAGCAGCAGCACCCGCGGCTCGATGCACAGCGCCCGGGCGATGGCCAGCATCTGCTGCTCCCCGCCGGACAGGGTTCCGGCTGGCTGAGCCAGCCGCTCGCGCAGCCGGGGAAACATCTCCAGCACCCGCTTTCTCACCTCTTCGCCAGAACGGCAGGCAAGCAGTCCCATCTGTATGTTTCCCTCTACCGTCAGCTCGGGAAACAGGCGGCGGCCCTGAGGGACATAGCCAACGCGCCGTCTGGGTACTTCATGGGCTGGAAGCGCGCTGATGCTTTCGCCGTCAAGCGATATTCTTCCCTGCGACACCTTCACGTGCCCCATGATCGCCTTCAATACCGTGGACTTGCCCGCGCCGTTGCGCCCCAGCAGGCAAAGGATCTCCCCCGGCCTTGCCTCCAGGCTCACGCCAAACAGCGCCTTCACCCGGCCATAGGCGGCGTGTATGCCGTCAACCCGCAGCACTTGCCGTCCCCAGATAGGCGGCCTGCACCGCCTCATTGGCCTGCACCTCGGCTGGCGTACCGCTGGCCAGCACCTCGCCAAAATTCAGCACGGTGATGCGCTGCGCCGTGCGCATGACCACGTCCATGTTGTGCTCGATCAGCAGGACCGTCGTGCTGCCCGCCAGTCCGTTGATCAGGTCGACAAACTCCGCAATTTCGGATTCGGCCAGCCCCTGGGTCGGCTCGTCCAAAATGAACAGCTCCGGGTCCTGCGCCAGGCCCATGGCGATCTCCAGCACCCGCTGATGGCCGTAGCTGAGGTCTCCCGCCGCCTGGCCCGCCCGCTCGGCAAGCCCCACCCGCTTCAGCGACTCCTCGACCCTGCTCTCGACGTCCGCCTCGTCGCGGCTTCCGTCGCGCCGGGCGGCAAGCGCCACGTTTTCCCGTACCGGCAGATTGGCGAAGATCGAGGTGATCTGGAAGGTATAGGCGATGCCGAGGCGGATGCGCCTGTGGGCGGGCAGGCCGCTGATGTCGCTGCCCTTGAAGTACACCTTTCCGGCGGTGGCGGGTATCCGCCCGCACAGCATGCCCACGAAGGTGGACTTGCCCGCGCCGTTGGGGCCAATCAGCGCCATAGTCTGCCCCTGCTGAAGGGAGAAGTCGATGTTCGTGTTGGCCTTGACCCCGCCAAAGGTCTTGGTCAGGCCCTTGGTCTCAAGCAGAATCATGGCAGCCACTTCAGCCGGCCGCGGCGCAGCCAGCCCGCCAGGCCATGCGGCGCGTACAGGCACAGCAGCACCAGCGCCAGGCCGGCGACGATGATGTAGGCTTCGGTGTAGGTGCTGGACACGTCGATCAGATAGAACATGAACAGCACGCCTATCAGGGGGCCGATGGTCGTGCCAGCTCCGCCCAGCAGCACCCACAGCAGCGGAAAGATCGAGTACTGCACGGTCGAGAAGGTCGCGCCGACATATCCGAACAGCAGGGCGTAGGCCGCGCCGGCCAAACCAGCCACCGTGCCCGACAGCAGGATGGCCAGATACTTGAGCATGCGGGTGTCATAGCCCAGCATTTTCGCCCGCTCCTCGTTTTCCCGCACCGCAATGAGCGCCCGCCCAAACCTCGACTTGACCACCGCCGCCGAGCCGACGAAGCACACGGAGAAGAGAATCAGCGCCGCCCAGTAGCGGGCCGCCTCGGCGGACAGGTCGATGCCGAACAGGGCGCGCCGGGCCTGCTCGATTACGAAGCCCTCGTCGCCGCGGGTGAACGGGCCGAAATAGAGGATGGTCAGGTATCCCGCCTGCGCGAACATCAGCGTGACGATCATGAACGCCACCTCGCGCGTCCGCAGCGCGAGAAACCCCACCGCCAGCGCCGTCGCCAGCGCGGCCACCCCGCCCAGCGCCAGGGCGGGACCGGCGGCCACGCCGCCGTGATGCACCGCCAGCCCGAATCCGTACATGCCCGCGGCGAAGAACAGCGCGTGCCCCAGGCTAAGCAGTCCGGTGTAGCCGAACAGCAGGTTGTAGCCGATGGCGTAGACGGCCAGCACCATGATCCGCGCCAGGCTGCCCACGTGGTAGGCGGGCAGCACGAAAAACAGAATTCCCAGCAGCGCGACGACCGCCCCGTGGAAGGCGTAGGACTTGCCGGCGTCGCTCACGACAGGCGCCTGCCCATGAGGCCCTGCGGGCGGAACACCAGCACCATGGCGACGGCAAGGGTGGCGATGATCTTGGCCAGGGTCGGCGAGAAGAACACCGAGACGATTCCGTCGGTCATGCCGATCAGTACCGCCGCCAGCAGCGTGCCGGGCAGGCTGCCCAGCCCGCCGATGATCACCACCACGAAGGACAGCAGCAGCGGGTCGTGCCCCATCAGGTAATGCGCCTGCTGCACCGGCACCACCAGCACCGCGCCGATGGCGGCGAGGCCCGCGCCCAGCCCGAAGACGTAGGCGAAGACCCTGTCCACCGGCACGCCGAACGCCTGCGACATCTCGCGGTCCTGCTGCGTGGCCCGCATGACCAGCCCGAAAGTGGTGCGCGTCATCAGCAGCCAGACGCCGGCCAGCACCGCGACCGCGGCGACGATGATGAACAGCTTGTAGCTGGTGATGCTCAGGCCCCAGGGCCAGAACACCTCCAGTCCCCCGTCGCCGAACTGAAGCCAGGGAAGCGCTAGGCGCTGGCTGAACGGCGGTTCGACCGGGCGGGCGTCGGGGCCGAACACCATCAGCGTGGACTGCTGGATGATGTAGAGGAGGCCGATGGTGGCGACGATGGTGCGTTCGGGGTTGTAGTCGATGCGCCGCAGAATCACGCGGTCGGCGGCCGCCGCCAGCGCCCCCACCAGCAGCGGAGCCAGCAGCAGCGCGGCAATGAATCCGGCCGCCGGATGGAGGCCCACGGCGGTGGCGACGTACCAGGCGAGGACCGCGCCCAGCATGAAGAACTCGCCATGCGCCACGTTAACGACGCGCATGACGCCGAACACGATGCTCAGCCCGGTCGCCGTCAGCGCCAGCACGGCGGCGGTTACGGCCCCTTCCAGCGAAGCGAGAAGCAGATGCGGCCCAAACTCCACGAGCCTGACTCCCCTAGAGGACGGGCTGGAACCCGCCGCGCCGCCGGTGCGGCGGCGCGGCGGGCAAAAGCGGACTGCGGACCGTCAGAACGACTGCTGGGTGTAGTCCGTCTCGTCGGGATACAGCGTGTCGTCGATGGAGGTCTGATGGACCCGCTCCAGCCGTCCGCTGCGGACGCGGGAGATGTTCTGAATCCCGAACACCTGATGCGTCTTGCCGTTGAAGACCTTCGGCCCCTGCGGATGGTCGTCGTTGAGCGGAATGTCCGAGATCGCCTCGACGGCCTCGATCAGGCTGGCGCGGTCCTGGGGACCGCGGTAGCCGGAGGCTTCCATGCCCTGCTTGATGATGGCGAGCGTTTCCCACACGCCAAACATATGGGCGTAGGTGGAGACGTCGCGGGGGTCGTCGACCGAGGCCCCGTTGGAGTCCACGCCCACCGCCGCGCGGTAGGCCGCCTCGTAGATGGTCTGGTCGGACTGGGCGTAGCGCGGCATTCCCTCCCAGAAGTAGGAGTCCTCCAGGAACTCCAGTCCCGGGCTTGCAATGTCCACCGCCTCGAGGCTGTCGATGAAGCCAAAGAACTGCGGCCCCTGATCGCCGAAGAACTCGCCCATTTCCCGCACGTAGGTCAGCACCGCCGGGCCGACCATCACGTGGTAGACGACCTCGGTGCCGCGCGGGATGCGCGGGAAGTACTTGGTGAACGACGTCTCGGTGGGCGGAACCGCGATGTGCTCCAGCACCTCGCCTCCCTGCGACTGGAGAGCCGCCGTGAAGTAGTCGCGGTGGTCATGGCCAAAGGCGAAGTCGGGGAACATCATCGTGACCTTGCGGCCCAGATTGCTCACGACATAGGGCGCCATGGACTGCACCTGGGACTTGACGTCGGTGATGCCGGGCTGAAGCGTGTAGCGGTTGAGAATGCCGCTGGCGACGTGATGGCCCTCGGACACCACGAAGTAGGGAAGCTTCAGCTCGCCGGCGCGCGGCGCGGAGCCGATCACCACGTGGCTGAACAGCGTGCCGAAGGCGACGTCGCAGTTGTGCAGCGAGGCGAAGCGCTCCAGCACCTCGGCGCCGCGGCGCGGGTCGGTGCCGTCGTCCTCGGCCACCATCTCGACCTCGCGGCCATTGATGCCGCCCATGCGGTTGATTCTCTCGACGGCGGCCACGGCGACGCGCTCGTACCAGCGTCCATACGCCGACCCGATGCCGGTGCGGTGCACCTGAAATCCCAGACGGATAGGACCGCTGCTCTGGGCATGGGCCATCCGCGCCACGCCCGGCAGTACCGAGCTGGCACCGGCAAGGCCCGCCGCAGCGCCAAGACTGGCGAGGGCTGTCCTGCGCGTGAGTTTTGTTTTGGTTGCGTCCGTTTTCATGGGTCTCCTCCCAGCAGTTTGATAGGACCGCCTGAATGCTACCGACACGCAGCGTGTCTGTCCATAATCCTTCAGGCGCCCCGCGGAGCCGCCAGCAGCCACAGTCCAAACAGCGTGTACAGGACCATGAACAGCCCCAGCGGGATCTGGCTGAGCGCCGCCCTGCGCGGGTCGCCGAATACCCCCATCGCCACGCGGTGCGAGGCCAGCACCGAAAGCACGTGCCCCGCCACGACAAACGCCAGCTGCGTCAGCCAGATGACGCGGACGCTGTCCGGGGTGTTGAGAAATCCGGTGGTAACCCGGATATCGGCGAGTCCGAGGAAGTTGGCTCCCGTCGCCAGCGGGTCGCCGATAGCGGCAAGCAGATACTGCCCATCCACCAGAAAGGCGATGTAGAAGTGTGACATGTGGTAGCCGAGCGCGATCGGCAGGACGGTGGGCGCAAATGCGCGAAACAGGCTGACGAAGGGAATCCGCTCGGCGTCCGGGCTGCCAAGGCGGGCGATGCGGCCACCCGCCCAGACTGCGCCGCTGAACACGCAGGTCAACGCGGCGACGGCCAGCGCCAGTCCCAGAGCCGTGGATCCCATAACCGCAGTCCGCCCTGGAAACTCCAGCGGATTGACCCCGATCTGAGCAAGCCACCAGAAGGTCTCCTTGAGGCCGTCGAAACTGCCAACGCCCAGAACGGCCAGCGAGAAGAACCCCAGTCCAGCGGCCAGCGGCGCCGCAGGCGCCAGAGCCCAGCCCGCGAAGCCTGCCGCGGGACGAGACCAGTCGCCCAGAGGCGACACGCGGGCGATCAGGCTGAACAGAATGGAAAACGCCTCGCCCCGCTTGATCCAGTCGGCGCCGCCGAACACCGCCATGGCGGCGAAGGTCAGCAGCCAGTAGCAGGCCACGACAAGGGCAAGCCGGTCCGGATCCGTCGGCGCAGGGTCGATGGTGTAGAAGGCCGAAAAGGCCAGAAAGACGCATACCCCCGGCCACACGCCCAGCCGCTCTGGCAGCCGGACCAAGGGGACCGGGGAACGGCCAAAGACGAGACGGTACAGTCCGGTCCAGGGATTGAGATAGAGCCACAGATTGCCGGCAAGGCCGATCACGGAGAACAGCACGATCCACCAGCCGGTCCAGATCATCGGCGGCAGGATGTTGGCGAGAGGGTCCCTGGGGCCGGTCATGCCCAGTACCACGAGGACGGCCAGCGCCAGAAAGGAGCAAACGCTGATGGCGTGCTTGAGGGCCGGGTGCGGCGCTGGAAGCGGAAGGTCCACAGGCGTGTACATGCGCAGGACGGCATGCTTCGGCGTCAGCGAAATCAGGATGATCGAGGCGGCTACCGACAGCACCCCGCCCGTGATGTAGTGGCCTGTCGGCAGCAGCAGCACGAGGGCCTGTTCAGACACATGCGCCCAGGCATTCCCCGGCCAGACCACGGCAGCCGAGGCAGCGGCGCACAGCAGCCCGCCATGGCCTCTCGGTACTGATCGAATGTGGCTGCTCTTGAACAACGTTGCTTCCCGACCAGACTGGCGGGCCAAGGCCCAAATCGCGCTGGAGAGGGCTTGCCTTGCACCGCTGGACCTGAAAGGGCCTGCCTGACCTCAGCCCCCTGTACCCTATAGATTCACGCGCCCAGCAGCAAGACCATGGAGAGCTCGACCGGGCAGATTCATGTGCGGGAAGGCGCCGCATCCGTTGCGCACTTGACATCCCGCGCTGTACCGGATAGAATGCCGCCTTCGCGGCGCTCGGCTATCCCGCCGAAGCCCCGGTCAACGCGCTGCCTGGGATCATCCTGAGCGAGATGCGCTGGCCGCTGCAGCAATCCCCTTCGGGGCAGTCAAGGAAGACAGCCATGCTTAATCAGTACTTCATCGGCAACGAGTGGGCGGTGGACGGAGTCGAGCTCCGCAAGGAATACGGAAAGGGATCGGTCATATCCGTGCAATTGAAAAGATCCATCCACAACGACCACATAGACGAGTACTCCACCCGCGGGATTAAGTTCTACGAGGACGACGCCATGGGCACGGTGGTACGCTCCTCAAGCACGGAAATCGCGCAGCTTGACGACAGCGGAATCGATCCGGAGACCATGGCCAAAGTGCAGGAACTTGCCGCTTTGGTGCATAAATGGTGCAGAGAGAACTGCTACAAGAAAGTGGACGACGACGATGACTGAATCTAGCTGGCATGCCTTTTACCCTGCCTCCTGCTTCTTGGTGCGCTGTGCCGGAGTGCATGGAAATACGGGTGGGGCGAAACCCTCAATAGCCCGCGGCAGTCGTCGGCTGGGCCGCATCTTCCAAATTCCACTGTGAAGCGGCGGTGCAAGCGGCGGTTACCTCGAAGCCTTGCTTCTGCCTTGGCTGACGGAAGGAGAGTCCGTTGGCGTACAGCGGCTACGCTTACGCGACGTCGACAATAATCCTCGGGTCGATAAACAAGGACCCCGCCGTCCCCTGATACTCCACATAGCCGTTGCCGTCCGTTTCGCCCGTCTCCACGATACCGCCCGACAGACGGACGGAGTGCCTGATCCCGCCCTCGACCTCGATGGAGTTGCTGGAATCGTCGCCGGTGAACACGGCAAGCACCTCGTCCGTCAGTACAAGCGTCGTGCTGCCGGTGCGCCCCGCCATATTGATGGCCTTGTCAATAACGCCAATTGCCTCGGCTTCCTCCACGGTGGGAGCGAACACGTAAGTCTCCCACTCCACAAAGTCCAGATAGTCCATGGTGCCATCCTGGTCGGTATCTCCCGATTTGTCGCCGTCCACTCCCGTGTCCGCTAAAGTGTAGACGTGCCGACCGTCTTCGTCATAGCCGAATACATGGACTGAATCCACTGTACCGTTATTGAGAAAGTCGGTTTCCATCCGGCTCCTGCGGCCTTCTTCGTCGTACTGGAACCGCTCGGAGCGTTCCAGGATGCCGTCAACGCGCAGGTCATACTTGATGCGAATTACCTGATCTTGGTCGTTGTAAAAGTACTCGTCGCTCCTTTCCAAATTTCCATCCGCGTCCGTGTCTTGCGTGCGAATGTGCAGCCGCCCCTGGCTGTCATACTGGCTTTCCCAAATCCAGTCAACCGCTCCCGCGTCACGCCTGTCAAGCTTCTCGACCAGTCGGGTTACCATGCCCGCGCTGTCGTAGCTGTACTCATCAATGTTGTTCCAATTGCCATCGCTGTCGTGGTCAATCCTCACTTCCACCCGCCGAAATTCGCCATCCATGTCAATTTCCACAATCCGGTCAGAATACCTCTCGGAGAGCAGGGGGATGTCCAGCGTCAGCGTTCGCTCACCGTCAGCTGCATCCGGGTCGTCAAAGCTGGCGCTTACGGTTCCAACCTCGCTGGGAGCAATAAATGAAACGCTGGCCTTGTTGTATTCGGTATGCACAAGGCCCGCGATGTTGGCGAGTTCCTGCGCCTGGCCAAGCGTCATCGCCTCGCGCTCGCCCCGCTCCATCGCCCCCAATACTGCCCGGGCAGTCGGCAACGACGCAGCCGTAACGCCAGTGACTCCCGCTGCCTGAAAGTCCGCTTCTGTCGCCGATTCGAAATTTGCCAGCAGCCCCCGCAGCGCGGTATTGCTCCCTCCGCTGTCTCCTCCCCCGTCTCCAGCGACCACTGCAAGCAGGGCGAGCGGCCCAATGACGGCGAACGGTGGAATGCTTGTCGAATCCCCTGAGTCCAATTCCGAGTCTGCCGCGCTCCAGACGCCATCGATGCTTTCTTCCCGCCCGCCAAACATTTCTTCCAGCCGGCCCAATTCGCCCCCTTTCGCAATTGCCATCTCTCCGCTCTGAGCCGCTTTCTCAATTTCCGTTAATTCTCCATGCAGGTCCCGATATGCGGATAATCCGTCTTCATTTTCCAGAAAGTAGCCTTTGATTCTCATTTGTTCGCCGTCGGCGTACACGACGATCAGATCGTCGCCTTCGCGGCAGTATCTGGCTACCGGCTCCTGCCGCGCATTCATCACCGCCGCCAATGCGCCGCTCCAGTCGGCGCGCAAACTATCGTCCAGCGAAATCCCTACGCTGCCTTCCTGCGCCTGCGGTCGCATGAAACCTGCCCCTGGCATCACCTTCCCACCGACGCTACTCACCCCATTCGCCCATGTCAATGCGCCATTTGCCGGCTATGCCAAGGCAAGCCGCTGTCCTGCCACCACCCTAACCCGTCCGCAGCGAGGCCCGGTCTTCTTCCCGCAGCAGCATCAGCAAAGCCACAACCGTCAAGGCAATGCCCGCCAGCACCTTGCCGGGCGGAATGCCATGGCCAAGCACGACTTCCCACAGAATCACGATGCTGGGAATCAGATAGGTGTAGGCCATGCACTTGGCCGCCGGCAGGCGAATCGAGGCGTACTGCAGCAGGAAAAACGACGACGCCGAGGCAAACACCGCCAGATACAGGATGACCAGCCACACCAGCGGCGGCACTGCCCTCCAGTCCGTATTCGCCAGGTCCGGAAGCCCGTACATCGTCAGGACGACCAGGCCGGCGCCAATCGTGCCCGTGGTGTAGGCCGCCATCGGCTCGCCCCGGTGAAACCGCCGCACCAGCGGCGTGTAGAGGGCATGCGACACGGTGGCGGCAAAAAACAGCCATTCGCCTCCTCCCACCCGGAACCCGGCCATCGCCTCGAAACTGCCGCGGAACACGACCCACAGGGCGCCCGACGCCGCCACCAGCAGCGCGAAGCCCATCCATGGCGTGGTGCGCTGGCGCAGCAGGACCCAGCCGAAGACGGCGGACATCAGCGGCGCAAGGGTGAAGATGGCGCTGGTCGACACGGGCGAGGCGGTCTTCAGCGCCTCGAACATCAGCACGAAGTATCCCGCCATCAGCGCGCCGTACACGAGAAAGCGCCAAGGCGCGCGAAAGTGCCAGCGGCGCAGCCCGCAGGTAGCGGCGGCCGCCGCGCCGACTACGGCAAAGGCAATGGCGAAACGGACGGCGTTGAGGGCCGCCGGCGCCAGATCGTTGGCTACCAGGCTGCCCAGGCTAAACGACCCCGCGACGCAGCTCGCAAATCCCAGCAGCGCCAAATGGCCGCGGACAGATTGGCTCACCGCCGTCAGCCGGAGGCGGCGCAGGCGACGTTGTTGGGATGCGTCGTCCAGTCGCCATGCTCAGCCGCCACCGCCTGGCCGGTGCGGGCGTCAACGCTTCCCGGCTCCAGCCGCTCCATGGTGATGCACCCGTCCACCGGACAGACATTGACGCAAAGGTTGCAGGCGACGCATTCCTCGTCGATGACCTCGTACTTCCGCTCCGGCGTTACGCGGATGGCCTGATGCGAGGTGTCCTCGCAGGCGGCGAAGCAGCGGCCGCATCCTATGCACAGCGAATCGTCGATTCGCGCCTTGGTTACGTAGTTGAGATTGAGGTACTGCCAGTCGGTGACGTTGGGCACGGCGCGGCCCACCACCTCGCCGACGCTGCCGTATCCCTTGTCGTCCAGCCAGCGTCCAAGACCGGCCGTCATCTCACGCACGATGCGGAAACCGTACGTCATGGCGGCGGTGCACACCTGCAGGTTGCCCGCGCCGAGAGCCAGAAACTCCGCGCCGTCGCGCCAGGTGGAAATGCCGCCGATACCCGAGATCGGCAAGCCCGCGCAGTCCGGGTCGCGGGCGATCTCCGCCACCATGTTGAGGGCGATGGGCTTGACCGCCGGACCGCAGTAGCCGCCGTGGGTGCCCTTGCCGTCGATGGCGGGTTCCGGCGACATCGCGTCAAGGTCCACCGAGGTGATGGAGCTGACGGTGTTGATCAGCGACACGGCGTCGGCTCCGCCTTCCCTGGCGGCGCGCGCCGGATAGCGGATGTCGGTGATGTTGGGCGTCAGCTTGACGATCACCGGCATGCGGGTGTTGGCCTTGCACCAGCGGGTGACCATGGCGATGTAGTCGGGCACCTGCCCCACCGCCGACCCCATGCCGCGCTCGCTCATGCCGTGGGGACAGCCGAAGTTCAGCTCGACGCCGTCGGCGCCGGTCTCCTCGACCATCGGCAGGATGGCCTTCCACGCCTCTTCGGTGCAGGGCACCATCAGCGACACCACCACCGCCCGGTCGGGGAAGTCCTTCTTGACCTGCTTGATCTCGCGCAGGTTGACGTCCAGCGGACGGTCGGTGATCAGCTCGATGTTGTTCATGCCCAGCAGCTGGCGGTCAGCGCCCCAGACCGCCCCGTAGCGGGGGCCGTTGACGTTGACGATGGGCGGACCGGCTTCGCCGAGGGTCTTCCAGACCACGCCGCCCCAGCCCTCCTCAAAGGCACGGCGCACGTTGTATTCCTTGTCGGTCGGCGGCGCGGATGCCAGCCAGAACGGGTTGGGGCTGCGAATCCCCGCAAACGCGCTGGTCAGATCAGCCATAATCGATCCCCCTGATGGCCGCTCCCGATAAGAGCGCTTCATGCATGTCCTCGGCGGCGTCACGGCCCTGGGCCACCGCCGTCACCGTCAGGTCTTCGCCGGCGGCAACGCAGTCGCCGCCCGCCCACACCCGGTCGACGGAGGTCCTTCCTCTCGAGTCCACCTTGATACGTCCTCCTTCCACCGTCTCCAGCTCGTTCGGAAAATGGCCGGGATGCTGGCCGATAGCGGACAGAACCAGATCGGCCTCGATCAGCCGCTCTCCGCCATCCGCGTCCTCGAACCGCACCGCCACGCCCTCCTCGGCGTCCTTTACCTCAGCCGGCTGGAGACCGCAGAGAATCCGCACGCCCCGCGACAGGGCGAGATTCTGCTCGAAGTCCGAGGCGCGCATCTTTTCACGCGGTCCCCGGTAGGCGATGGTTACCTCTTCGGCACCAAGCAGCCGCGACTGCACCGCCGCGTCGATGGCGGTCATGCCGCCGCCAATCACCACCACCCGCCGCCCCACGGGCACTTCGGAAAGATTCGGCGACTGGCGCAGCTTCGCGATCCAGTCCACGGCGTCTCTCACGGCCAGATGATTCATTCCCTTCCTTGGCAATTCCTTGACCATGCCCAGCCCCAAGCCCAGAAACACGGCGTCGTAAATTGCCAGCAGCTCGTAGAGAACGTGTCCCTTGCCCAGCTCGACGCAGCGGCGCACCTTGATCCCGCCAATGTCCAGAAGCCAGACGAGCTCGCGCTGGGCGAAATCGTCTACCGTCTTGTAGGCGGCGATGCCGAACTCGCTGAGGCCGCCGCCCTTGCTGCGGGCCTCGTAGAGCGTGACGTCATGGCCCCGCATGGCCAGACGATGGGCGGCGGCGAGTCCCGCCGGTCCCGTACCCACGACGGCCGCCTTTTTGCCGCTGGAAGGGGCGCGGCTATAGGGATGCTCCGCCTCCTCCATCACCATGTCGGTGGCGAACCGCTGCAGGCGGCCGATTTCCACGGGCCGGCCCTCGGCGGCCTCCCGCACGCATGCCTGCTCGCAAAGGGTTTCGGTGGGGCAGACCCGGGCGCACATGCCGCCAAGGATGTTCTGGTCGAAGATGGTGCGGCCCGCCTCCCGCGGCTGGCCGGTGGCGATCTGGCGGATGAACAGCGGAATGTCGATGGCCGTGGGACAGGCGGCCACGCATGGCGCGTCGTAGCAGAAGTAGCAGCGGTCGGCGGCCACCGCCGCCTCGTGGCCCGTAAGCGGGGGGTGCAGGTCGGCGAAATTGCGCGTCAGCGTCTCGTCGTCCAAGCGTCCGCTGGCGACTCCTGGCAGGTTGGGCTGTGCGGCCATGGTGCGTTTCCTCGCGCCGCCAAAAACCGGATTTTGCGGAATTTGGCCTCTGGCGCAAGTCTACGCAAGCAGGATCGCCGACAGCTGGCGGCCGTAGTCGGGTTCGCCCCGATGGCGCTGGCGGCGATGGCTGAAGAACCAGTCCTCTTCCAGGCAGGTGCAGCGGTCCAGCCGCCCCGTGACCTCCACGCCCGCTCGCGCAAGACGCGCCTCGACGTAGCCCGGAAGGTCGAACCTCAGCCCGCCATCTTCGCTGAACCAGCCTGCCGCCGAAGCGTCCGCCGTCTCGACCTCGCGGCGAAAGTCATCGCGCACCTCGTAGCTGGCGGCAGAAATCGCCGGTCCGGCCACGGCCACCAGGTCCTTGGTGCCCAGAGCGCGCATTGTCTCGATGGCCGCCTCCAAGACCCCCGCCACGGTGCCCCGCCAGCCCGCGTGGGCCGCACCAACGGCCTTGCCCTCGCGGTCCGCCAGCAGCACCGGTACGCAGTCGGCGGACAGCACGCCAACGGCGAGGCCGGGCCGGTCCGTCACCAGTGCGTCGGCTCGTGGCGCCTCGCCGCAGCCCCAGGGCTTGTCGACCTGCACGACCACTGTGCCATGCACCTGATAGGGGGTGGTCAGATGGACGCCATGCAGCGCCTGCAGTGCCAGCGCACGGTTGCGGTCGACGCAGTCTGGGGGATCGTCCTTGGCGCCCCAGCCGCAGTTGAGGGAGTCGTAGATGCCCTGCGACACGCCGCCTTGGCGCGTGAAGAAGCCATGGCGCACGCCTGGCACATCCAGGGCCGGGTGGCGAAGGGGGGTAGGGAGGGTCATGTGCGACAACGAAAAACAGCCAGCGCCGCTACAGCGAACTCGAATGGCGCACTGCAGAACAAGGCGATGCGGTCTCTATGGCGTGGGTGTCCTGCTTGATCGAACAAGGGACGCTACCAGTGCTGGAGTTGTGCCTGTGTGTGATCATGGGGGCGCTGCAAGGGAAGACTCAGTCTTCTGAAGGCTTGTCGTCCCACTTGACAAGCGATTCTGACTTTGGGTCGTAATAATAGTCGGTGATGGACCTGTCCCTAATCCGGTCTACCACCTCTTGTATTATAAAATCTGGAACGATGAACCACTCTCGGGGCTTTACGAAGTTGCCGAAGCGATCTTCAATTGGTTTATTATACCGAACGTGCGAAAGTGCTTTGTGGATAACTTTCTCGACCTGTTTATGATTTACATCGAAGAGTTCATAATCTGTTACCCACTCAACGCTTGCCATCAAATAGGTTGGCTGCAAGTGCGCACCACTAAGTCGCCTTCTAATGTCTGTGGTAGTAACACCAATCTTATGCAATCTGTTCCTAAGATCTGCCACTTCTGGATCTTTGGAATTGCTACGCAGCACATATACAGTTGCATGAGGTACTTCACCCTTCTCCTTCCAGTTTCTAAGAAACGGCCCCGGATCCGGCTCGCTGATCCGGCGGCCCGCTTCGTCCTTTAGCAACCCCCTCTGCAAAGAACGCAGCAGCATATTGTTCTCTGTACCATTGTCGAATATAACCCTCAGTCTTGCATCGTTACGCCTATGCTTTGTGTGAATGGTTTCACCAACACTATCCACATACGCAATTTGACCTCCCAGAATGAAGAACCTCCCCTCCACGATGTCCGCCATCTTTTCGAACCGAAATGACTTTCGAATGCCGGAATCAATATCCTTCTTTACCTGCTCGAATTTCTTGCGAAAGAATGCAAAATCTTTGCAGGGCCTTCTAGTAGCGATCTCGTCTGCCGCTTCCCGATCTTCACTTGAACGAACATTGCGAAGAACAAATATATCACTCTCCGACTCCTCGGCGCTCAGCATCTCCACAATCTGATCGTCTGTCAGTTCATCGGCGTTCGATTTACTAGGGCGAGGACGGTCGAGTATCTTCGCCTGGTCCAACGGATCAAGCAAAGACCGTGCCTCCTCCAAACCACGTATGTGGTCAAGCCGAACGGCAAGCATACGCTCTTGGATGTCGATGCCCTCCTGGGACTGCGGCAGCTCCCCCGTGCGCTCGACAAATTGCTGGATCTCGTCGAAACCAGCGATCGTGCGCTCTTCGTGATGGTCCTGCTCGGGCTCCATGTCAGCACCGTCCTGACCCAACGCCCTGAGTATGGCCGCATCCTCTTCGGTGAACTTACTCTTCATCTTCTGCCTCCTTCTTCATTCTCTTGAGAAAGGCTACCCCATCTGCCAGTCGGCGTTCCCACGGGTCTTCTGATCTTGGTGACGGCATTCTGCCTTTATCCTCAAAGAAGTCCACCGCACGTCGAGCGTACTCCCTTGCCTCTTCGACCGTAAGCTTCAGCTTTTTGAACTGAATTTCTTCGTGGATCGCCAATAGCGCCTCCTCGCTTACGGTCTTCGAAAGCACAGCATACGACGACTCGAAGGGGTCAATCTTCTGGATGAGATCGATGTTGAGATCTCTGACATCCAGCGCATATCGCCGTACTCCCCTTATAAACGCTGTGTTTCCCGATTCCATGCCCCCATGCCACCGCGAAGTGCAACAGCAAGGGGAGGCCGCGCAGCCACCTGACGAAGAGCTGGCGGGAACTACAGCCAAAGCCCTTCCCCCGCTTGCTGTTGTCCGCAGCAGCGCGGGAGAACCTGAGTGACTGCCGGAAGTCCAGCATTCCACAGTGGCCAAGCAAGTCCGAGCCAGCCCCGTCAACTACCGCTTCGCCAGCTCCGCCGGGCGTTCGGACACCGCGCGCGCCGCCCCAGCCTCAGCGACTGAAGAATCCCTCCAACGCGCGATTCGCGTTTGAAGATGCCTACAGGCCCAGCCCCGCCTCAAGCATCAGCCTGCTGTCGGCGTCCTCCGAGTCCCTCTCGTCGCGCTCCCCGTACAGATCAACCCGCAGCCGCCCAGCCGCAGAGTCCGCCCCGCGAAACTCCATGCCAAGCCGCAGACGCCGCTCAGCGTCAGACGCCTCCGCCTCGCCATACGGAGTCGCCAGCATCCGCTCGTTCAGGGTGCTCAAGCCGTAGCCCAGACGCGCATGCAGCGACGCGCCAGCCTCCTCCGCACCGCCAGCCTCCATCCCGGTGCGCGCGTCGCTCCAAAGCGAGTCGGCGGCGCCCATCCGAGGGACGTTCCAGCGGGGCTCCAGCGACAGCTGCATCCCCCTGCCGCCAGAGCCGGGGACGTACATCACCGCCACGCCCGCAGCCCATTCCGAGTAGCCGCTCTGCTGGTGCTGCAGAAGCGCGCTCACGCGCCCCGCCACCTCAAGTCCGGCTATCGGCGCCTCCCAGCGCGTCTCCGCCGCAAAATCCAGGCCAGCGCCCACATTGCCGTCGCCGCTGTCG
>CAZPIN010000168.1:0-27455 GCA_964586735.1 uncultured Rhodobacterales bacterium
GGCACCACCCGCAGCGACGGCTCCCCCGCTCCCCCGCTCTCCCCCTGGGTGGCCGCCGCCAGCGCTGTCGACTCGGCTGCGCCCTCAGCCTCTGTCGCAGATCCTTCGGCTTCATCCAAGGCCGCTCCAGTGCCAGCGGAATCATCCGACAAAGCGGCCGTCGCCGTGTCTGTCTCCTGGGCGGCGGCCTCATACGGTGCAGCAAGTCCCTGCTCGATGGATGGCGCAGGCACTTTCGAGGCGGCCAGCGCGGCCCTTACCTCTTCGTCCTCAGCTTCCTGGGCCACCAGCTGGTCAGTTTCGGCGAGCTCCTCCTCCGCGTCCATCCCCAGGACTTCGGGAGGAGCGGGCGCGGCAAGCTCCTCCTCCTCGATCATGTCGGGAGCCGCAAGCACAACCGGTGCCACAAGCACCTCCTCCCCCGCAGGGACGGTAACCGTCGGCTGGGCGGGCACGGCGATCTCCTCCTCCACTACCAATTCGGGAACCGCCGGCTGAGCGGGCGCCGCAAGCTGTTCGTCAACGACCGAGTCGGGGACCGCAGGCTGGGCGGGTGATGCAAGCACTTTCTCAACTGCCGGTTCAGGCGTCACTGGCTGCACGGGTGCCGCTATCTCCTTCACCGCCACCGCATCGGGCGTCACCGGCTGAGCGGGCAAGGCAAGTTCCTCCTCAATGACCGCATCTGCCGCCACCGGCTGGGCAGGCGCTGCAAGTTCCTCCTCAATGACCGCATCGGGCATTAACGGCTGGGTCGGCGCCGCTATCTCCTCCTCCACTACCGCATCGGGTACCAACGGCTGGATCGGCTCGGCAATCTCCTCCTCGGCGGCCGTATCGGCAGCCGGCGGCTGGGCTGGCGCCGCAAGATCCTGCTCCGCAACAAATCCGGGAACCGCCAGCTGTGCAGGATCTCCGGCTTCTACCGGCGCTCCCGCCTGCCCAGTCGACTGTGGTCTTGCCACTGGCGCCGCGAAGGATTCACCCGGCGGCGGTATCCGCGACTCCTGAATGTCTGGCCTGCCGTAGCCTTCAAACGGCACCGGCGGATCGATCGGAATGATCTCGATGGTGGTGGTGGTCTGGGCAGCCGCGCCGGACGCCACCGCAACCGCCAGCAGCGCAGCCGCCGCCCCCAGCCTCATGCGGCGCAAGGGGACAGCCTTGCGAGATAGCGCAGGCGTACGTAGTCGACGGTCCAGCGGCCATGCTGGCACCGCCGAGGCGCAAGCCGCTCTACCACCCGCCGGATGATCGCCGCCCGCTCGCATTGGGGCGCCAAGGCAAGTACGGGAGCAGCAAGTGTGCACAGCCAATTCTCCATGCCAGTGTCGACCTTCGTGGGCCGGGGGAAAAGGTCGATGGATGCAGTCTCGAAACCCGCGTTGGCAAGACGGGCAGCGTGCTCCTCGACCGAGGGAAAATACCATATCTCCGACAGGTCCGTGGCAAGCCCGCAGCTGCTCTCCAGCTCCTCGGCCAGCGCAAGCCGCACGGCCTCGACATTGCCCTGTCCGCCCTGCTCGACCACCAGCCTGCCGCCCGGAAGCAGCGTCCGGGCTACACCGGCAAGAACCACGTCCGCCTCGGACACCCAGTGCAGGGCGGCATTGGAAAACGCCGCGTCAAACTCCCCCTCGTATTCCAGTTCCTCGGCCCGGCCAAGGCGGGCGTCCACCCCGCGGTCTCGGGCCGCCTTCACCATCTCCGGCGATGCGTCCACCCCCACCACTTCGGCTCCGCGCTCGGCGATGGCGAGAGTCAGGTGTCCGTCGCCGCAGCCGATGTCGAGAATTCTCTCGCCCGGCCGGGGATCAAGAAGATCTACTAGATCGCCGCCAAGATCGGATACGAACCTCGCGTCCGACGCGTAGGCCGCTGGATTCCAGTGGTCCGGACGAGCCGCCCCGTCAGCTGCCTCCGCCAACCGCCTTGCCAAGCAGGTCGATGAAGTCGACCGCCCCCCTCGTGAATCCGAACGCGTCGCCGGCCGCCAGATTGGTTTCCGAGGCCCCCGGCAGAATCGACACGTAGCCTCCTCCCAGCAGCCCGTCGCTGCGGATCTCGGCCACCGAGTCGTCGGGGATGCGTACCCCTCCTGCGATGCTGAGCCGCACACTCGCCCGGTAGCGGTCGTAGTCAATGTCGATGCCTTCGACAGACCCCACACGTACGCCTACCAGGCGAACGTCGTCGCCCGCCGAGATGCCATCGATCCGGCTGAAGCTGGCGGTCAGGCCATAGCTGCCGCCGCTCTCGCCGCCCCCGCCGCCAATGTTGAGGTAGACGACAAACGCCGCCGCCGCAGCCAGCACGACGCCTCCCGTCACGATTTCCAGAAACTCACGCCGTCCCATCGCCGCTCTCCCTGCTGTGTTCAGGCCGCCAGGCCTCGTAGTCGCCGGTCGCCTTTGGCCGCCGTCCGCCGCGGTGCAAGCTGCCCGCGGGACGGTAGGCGTCCGCCATCCCGGTGCGGTTCTCCAGATGCGCCAGCTGCCAGGCGTAGGCCGGAGCGAAGGCGCCGCTCTGCGGCGTCTCGTCGGTGGTGCGATGCAGCCACATACGCCAGGCGGGCGGTACCCGCGAGGCTTCGGACTCGCCGCGGTAGATCACCCAGCGCCGCCCGTCGGAGGGCCCGCGGTAGTAGGCGTTGCCCAGCTCGTCCTCGCCTACGCGCTCGCCGCGCAGGCGGGTGTGCAGCCAAGTGCCCACCGTCAGGCCGTTCCACCATGTCATTGTCACGCGCAGCAGCCGTAGCATGCCCCTCTCCCATCAGTTCTCTTGGACGCGCAGGCGTCCCTTGCGCTCCAGCATAGCGGCAAGCGCCTGCAATTCCCGCTTCACCGCGGCACTGGCCAAAGTCCGGGCAGCGGGCCGAAGCTCAAGCGACAGCGCCTTGCCGTCCAGCGACAGCGGACAGTCGCGCAGAATACCCGTTGCCGAGCCGGTCAGCACCTCGGCCAGACGCAGCGCCCGCCCCAGCGTCCGCACCCGCTGCTGCGCCCGCTTGCCAATCAGCGCGCTGTTGCGCAGGACGCTCAGGGCCGCCGCCCCGCCGCGGTAGCGGTACCACAGGGCGCTGGCGATAAAGACGCGCTCGGCGTGGTTCACGCCGCTCAGGTTGGTACGCATCATCGTCTCGAAGGCGATGTCGGCGCGGTAGTCGGGATGCTCGCGCCACTCCAGATCGCCGGCAAGGCAGCAGGCCCGCAGCAGCCTGGCCTCGCGCTCCGAGATATCGGGAAACAGCGGCTCGACCCACCGCGCCAGCTCCTCGCCGTAGCCGGGAAACCGCGCGTGCCGCGCCTCGAACTCGCGGCAGATGGTTATCAGCGGGTCCTGCTGCCGAACCTCGGGCGATAGACTGTCGTGAAACACCCCCTCGCGCAGGCCGAAGGCCGAAAGCGATACCCGCCGCGGACGCGCCGCGCGCAGCAGCTGGCCGAGCACCATCGCCCCGAAGGGAGTCACCGCCAGGCGGCTAGCGGAGGCGTCGGAGAACCGTCTCAGCTCCTCCTCGCCCTGCCCCGCCGCCCATTTGCACAGCGCCTGGGTGTCCTCGCGGTCCATTGCGAACTCGTGCACCACCTTGATGGGATAGCGGATGCGGTTCATGTGGATGCGGGCCAGCGCCCGCCAGGAGCCGCCGATCAGGTACAGCCTGGGCCACTTCCGCTGCAGCAGGCCGCAGCCGCGCAGCTGCCGGTCCACCTCCTCGCGCGCCCCCTTGCCAGAGGCGGCCGGCAAGCCCAGTCGCAGCGGGCCGACCGGCAACGATGCCGTCTTGCCCACCTCGCCGCCGCCGACCTCGGCCAGCTCAAGGGAGGCTCCGCCAAGGTCGGCAACAAGTCCTTTGGCCCGGGGCGTGCCGGACAGGACACCATAGGCGGCGTAGCGGGCCTCCTCGTCGCCGCTGGCAACCTGCAGGTCGATGCCGGTGGCCTCGGCCACCTCCCGCACGAAGTCGCCGCCATCGTCCGCCTCGCGCACCGCCGCCGTCGCCAGCGCCCGAATCGATGTGACCTGCAGACGGTCGCAAAGGTCGCGGTAGCGGCGAAGGGCGTCCAGCGCCCGCCGCCGTCCCTCAGAATCGAGTTGGCGTGTTTTCTCGATGGAGGCGCCCAGTCCGCACAGGGCCTTCTCGTTGAACATGTGGTTGGGGACGCGGCCGCCGTCCTCGTACACCACC
This sequence comes from uncultured Rhodobacterales bacterium, assembly GCA_964586735.1. GTDB lineage: Bacteria > Pseudomonadota > Alphaproteobacteria > Rhodobacterales > CAZPXZ01 > CAZPXZ01. The sequence continues at coordinate 4,190 of CAZPIN010000168.1, forward strand.
ATGCGCACCGAGTTTGAGCCGACGTCGATGACCGCCAGGCGTTCCCTGGCCTTTCCGCGCCCGGCCGCCATGGCCGCTCAGCTGCCGGTGGTCAGCCGCGGGACGTCGTCGGCCCCCGTGCGTCCGCGCCCCGACAGCGACGGATGGCGCATGAAAAACTCGTGGCAGCTGAACAGGCTCTCCCGCGCCTTGCCCTCGTCCGTCCAGGCATAGCGCAGATAGGAGCCGTCGGGCTGCAGAATCCAGCTCTGCGCCTCGTCGCGCAGGTTGGCGGCCATGATCTGATCGAGGATCTGGGCCCGCACGGTGGGGTTGCGGATCTCCACCAGCGTCTCGACGCGGCGGTCCAGGTTGCGCTCCATCAGGTCGGCCGAGGAGATGAAGATGCGGGCCAGGTCGCCGGGCAGGCCGCCGCCGTTGCCGAAGCAGACGATGCGGCTGTGCTCGAGAAAGCGGCCGACGACCGACTTGACGCGGATGTTCTCCGACAGGCCGGCGACCCCTGGCCGCAGGCCGCAGATGCCGCGCACCACCAGCTCGACCCGCACGCCGGCTTGGCTGGCCCGATAGAGCGCGTCGATCACCTCGGGATGGACGATGGAATTGACCTTGCCCCAGATCGCCGCCTGCCGCCCGGCCAGGGCGAATTCGGTCTCCTGCTCGATGCACTCGATGAGCGTCGACTTGAGGTTGATGGGCGAAACGCGCGTGGACTCCATGTCCTGCGGCTCGGCGTAGCCGGTGATGTAGTTGAAGATGCGGGCGGCGTCGCGGCCGAGCACCGGGTCGCAGGAAAACAGCGCCAGGTCGGTGTAGATGCGGGCGGTGATGGGATGGTAGTTGCCGGTGCCAAAGTGGGTGTAGGACACCAGCGCGCTGCCCTCGCGGCGCACCACCAGCGAGATCTTGGCGTGCGTCTTCCAGTCGACGAAGCCGAACACCACCTGCGCGCCAGCCCGCTCCAGCTGGCGGGCGAGACTGATGTTGGCCGCCTCGTCGAAACGCGCCTTGAGCTCCACCACCGCGGTCACTGACTTGCCGGCCTCGGCGGCCGCCACCAGGGCCGCGGCGATGGGGCTGTCCTTCGAGGTGCGGTACAGCGTCTGCCGAATCGCGGCGACGTCCGGGTCCTGGGCCGCCTGGCGGAGAAAATTGACCACGATCTCGAACGACTCGTACGGATGGTGCAGCAGCATGTCCTTCTGGCGGATGGCCCCGAAAATGTCGCCGCCGTGATCCCGCACCCGTTCCGGCATGCGCGGAACGTAGGGCCGGAACAGCAGGTCGGGCCGCTCGCTGACAATCAAGCCCGCCACGTCGGAGAAGCCGATCAGCCCCTCCCGCTCGGCGACGGTTTCGCGCGGCACGCCGAACTCGCGGGTGACATGCCGCTTGAGGTCCTCCGGCGCCTGGGCGTCGATGCTGAGCTGGATCACGCCGCCGCGGCGGCGGCGCTTAAGCGCGGTCTCGAACTCGCGCACCAGGTCCTCGGCCTCCTCTTCGATCTCGATGTCGGAGTCGCGCAGCACCCGAAACAGGCCCGCGCCGGCGTTGCGGTAGCCGGGGAACAAACGCTCGACATAGTGCAGGATGAGGCTCTCCACCGGCAGGAAGCGGACCATCGCGCCGGCCATCGGCAGCCGCACGAAGCGCTCGACGGCATGGGGAATGGGCAGCAGCGCGTTGAGCCCGCCCTCCGCCGCCATCTCCGACTCGGCGTGCCGCTGCAGCAGTACGGCCAGAACGAGTCCCTTGTTGGGGATGAACGGGAACGGATGCGCGGGGTCTACCGCTAGGGGCGTTAGCAGCGGCAGCACCTGCTCGACGAAGTAGTCATCGAGCCAGTCGCGGTCCGCGGGCGTCAGCTCGCCAGCCTCCAGTACATGAATCGACGCCTCGCGCAGCTCGGCGCGCAGGCTCTTCCATACGCTCTGCTGGCGCGCCTCGAGGTTGCGGCAGCGGCTGGCGATCGTTTTCAGCTGCTCTCCCACCGTCATGCCGTCGCTGCTGCGCTGCTCGTGGCCGCCGCGGAACAGTCCCATCAGACCGGCCACGCGGACGGTGTAGAACTCGTCGAGGTTTTCGCCGGAAATGGCGAGGAACCGCACCCTCTCCAGCAGCGGATGCTCGGCGTTCTCGGCCTCGTCGAGCACTCTGGAGTCAAACTGGAGCCAAGACAGCTCGCGGTTGAAGAACCGGGCGGACGAGGCGGCCTCGAACGCCGGCGCCGCTCCCGCCGGCGGCGCGGAGTTGAGAAAGTCCGCCAGCGACGGCGGCGGCGATTCGATGTTCATGTGCACTCGCGCCACCACCCGCGGACCCCGGCGCCGACAGGCTTCCCCTTGGGCTGCCAGCGTCCGGCGAAAGCACTACCATAGCAGCATGACCCGCGAGGATGCCAACGTAGAAACGGCCGCCCGATGGCTGCTGACGGCGGCGCTGGAGCACGTGCCGTTCGACGGCTGGTCCGAGCGTACCCTGGCCAAGGCGGTCGAGGACACCGGCGTCGATGCAGGCATGGCCCGCCTTGCCTTTCCCCGAGGCCCTCTCGACATGCTGCTGGCGTTCCACCGCGACCTCGACCGGCAGACCGCCGCCTGGGTAGCAGCGGAGGGCGGCGTGGGCCGCGTGCGCGACCGGGTGGCGGGGGCCGTGCGCCGGCGAATCGAGCTCTCCGCACCCCATCGCGAGGCGGCGCGGCGCGGCGCGCTGATGCTGGCCCTGCCAACGCATGCCACCGAGGGCGCGCGGGCACTGTGGCGTACGGCCGACTCCATCTGGACGGCGCTGGGCGACGACTCCCGCGACTACAACTGGTACACCAAGCGGGCGATTCTCGCCGGCGTCTGCGGCGCCACGGCCATGCGCTGGCTGGAGGACGAGTCGGAGGACTGCGCGGCGACCTGGAGGTTTCTCGACCGCCGCATCGAGGGCGTCATGCGCTTCGAAAAGGTCAAGGCCGGCCTGCGGCGGTCGCCGCTCGCCGGGGCGCTGCTGGCCGGACCGCGGGCCCTGCTGCGCTGCGTCGTCGCACCGCCGGCGCGGGAGCGGCCGCCAACCGGCATGCCCGGCTAGGCGATGATGTCGGGGTAAATCTTGCCCTCGATGTCGGCAATGTCGTCGCACGCCTGCTGCATGCGCTTCTTCAGCAGCGACACATGAAAGGCGTCGGGCGCAGTCGCGGCGAGCTCGTCGGCAAGCTCCTCCTCCAGCCGGGCATGCCGCTCGCGCAGCTCGCGCAGCCGCGACTGGAGCACATCGCTGGAACTGGTTACCGTCATACGGGGCTCCCTCTCCATGCCCCCTTTCGCGCCTTAGCCGCGCGGCCGTATTCTAACGCGTTCTGCCCGCCGCCAACACCGCGGATTCGCCGCGAAGGAGCCGCACCATGATCCTCAAGCTTGCCGTCGCGGCCGGCATGGTGCTGATCGCCGGCTGGCTTCTGTCCTGGCTCTTGCCGCAGCGTCCGCGGGGGCCGGAGCAAAGGGCGCAGCCCAGGGAACTCGAAGCCTGCCCGCGCTGCGGAGCTTTCGTACCTGAAGGCAGGTGCGAGTGCGACCGGGAGGAGCGCTGACATGGCCGCCCCCACAGCCCTGGTCACCGGCGGCGCCCGGCGGCTTGGCAGGGCCCTGACGGTCTGCCTTGCGGACACTGGCTGGAACGTGGCCGTGCACTACCGCAACTCCGACATGGACGCCGAGCTCGCGGTGGCCGAGTGCAAGTCGCGGGGGGTGCAGTCTGCGGCGGTGCGCGCCGACCTGCGCGACGGCGAGGCGGCGGGCCAGCTGGTCGGCAGGGCGGCCAATGCCGTCGGCGCCCCCCTGACCCTGCTGGTCAACAGCGCCTCCTCCTTTATGCCCGACAGTTTCCTCCAGCCCGGCAGCGCCACCGACAACCTCACCGTCGACCTGCTCGCGCCCATGACCCTGATCGGCGCGTTCGCCCGCCAGATTCCCAAAGCGGACGATGCCAACTGCTGCGTCGTCAACATCCTTGACGCCGGCGCGGCGCATGTTACGGCGGACTTCGCCAGCTACGCCGTCGCCAAGAGCGGGCTGCGCTCGCTCACCCGCCTGGCGGCCATCGCCCTGGCCCCGCGAATCCGCGTCAACGGCATCGCCCCCGGTCCCGTCCTGCGCGGCGCGCGCGAGAGCGCCCGGCATTTCGAGCGCTCCTGGCTGGGTACGCCATTGGGCCGCGGCGCCACGCCCGAAGAGGTGGAGCGCGCGCTGCTGTACCTGCTGTCCTGCCCCTCGGTAACCGGCGAGGTGCTGACGCTGGACGGCGGCGCCCGTCTAAGAAGCGCATGAACGGCGGGGAGTACCGGCTGCGGCTCAAGGGGCTTCGCCTGACCGGGCGAATCGGAGTCGCGCCGCATGAGATGGAGTCGTATCAGGAGCTGGTGGTCGATATCCGCCTCGGCGTGTCGCGGGGCGCCCCGGACAGCGGCGACGCCATCGCCGCCGGCATACCCGAATCCCCGTCCGACATCGTCTGCTATGACGCATTGGCGAGGCGCGTCGAGGAAACCGTGGACTCACGGCACTGGCCGCTCGTGGAGGACCTGGCCGAGCACCTCGCCCGCATGTGCCTCGCCGACAGCCGGGTACGCTGGGCGCGGGTGGCCGTTCGCAAGCCCGCCGCCGTCGCCAACGCCAGCTGGGCGGGCGCGGAAGTCACGCTGCGCGAGGACGAGAAACGGTGAAGCTGTGGACAAACCGCCAAAACTTGCTAAATTGCGGCCTAACGAGGCTGCCATCTTGTGGTGACGCGCCATGAACTCCCTAATCCTTGAAATCGTGCTGTTCGCCGCGGTGGCGGTCTTTCTGCTGTTTCGGCTGCGCAGCGTGCTGGGCACCCGCACAGGCAACGAGGACAGCCCCGAGCTGCTGCGCCAGCCCTTCACCCGCCAGAAGCCGCCACGCCAGGCCGGCCCCCTGTCGCCGCTGCATCCCGACAATGACAACGCCACAGCCGAGCGCGCCCGCCAGGACGACGACCGGGTGCTGCGCGAGCTGCCGGCGGAAGACGGGCGCCGCGGAACCGTCGCCGAGATACGCCGGGCCGAGCCAAATTTCCGCCTCGACGATTTTGTGGAGAAGGCCAGCAAAGCCTATGAATGGATCTACCTGAGCTTCGAGCTGAATGACAGGGAACGCCTGCGCCCGCTGCTGGCAGACGACGTCTACGAGGACTTCGAGCGCATCATCGACAGGCGGGAAGAGGAAGGGCTGGTTGTGGAGGCGCGCATGGTTGGCGTACTCGACACCACCGTCGAAAGCGTGTCCTACGACGCGGAAAGAAACTGCGCGGAGATTGCCGTCCGCTTCACCGCCGAGGTAGTCAGGGCCGTGCGCAACATGGACGGGGAGGTGGTCGAGGGCGACCCCCGGGCCGTGGTGCGACGGGTGGACAGCTGGACGTTCGAGCGGGAACTGGGGAGCCGAGATCCAAACTGGATTCTCATCGAGGCATGACATGTCTCCCCGCATGCCGTCGGAAGACGACAGACGCCTGTGGCACTCGGTGACGGGGGACATCGCCCCGCTGAAAGGCCGCGCGCTGCCAGACACGCCAGTCGAAGTAACCGAAGCGGCTGAGGAAACCAAGAAGCCCGCACCCCGCCAGCAGGCCCGGCCGCTCCCACCTCTTCCACCCGAGCCGCCCAGCACGCCGTCGCTTGACCGCAACACCGCCAAGCGACTGAAAAGCGGCAAGATCAGGCCGGACGCCAAAGTCGACCTTCATGGCCTCACGCTGGACGAAGCAAATAGCCGCGTCCACGCAACGGTCGCCCAGGCGCTGGAGAGAGGGCATCGGCTGCTGCTGGTGGTCACTGGCCGCGGCGGCAAGAAACTGGCCTCCGCCGAGCAGGGTACGGGCCGCATCCGCGCCAGCCTGGAAACCTGGATCCGCAACGGTCCCCACCGCCATCGGGTCGTAGACATCCGCCAGGCGCACGTATCGCACGGCGGCGAAGGAGCCTACTACGTCTATCTAAAGAAGAATCGGGTGGAGGGCGCGCGGGGATTCGAACCCCGGACCCGCTGATTAAGAGTCAGCTGCTCTGCCAACTGAGCTACGCGCCCCCAAACGGCAAAGATAGCCCTGGCAACGGACAGCCGCAAGATGGCGGCTACACCATTGGCCGACTTGGCGCCGGTTGCGACTCGGCTGCCGACCTTTTCCTCGGTATCAGCATGGCGGCCGCAGCAGCAAACAGCGAGACGGCGGCGAGAATGGCAAACAGGAACTCGAAGCCGCCGCGCTCGCCGTAAATCCAGCCCGAAAGTTCGACGATGGGCCAGCCGATGCTGAACGCCAGCACGAACTTCACGCCATACACCGTTCCTCGCCAGTGCGGCGGCGTGAAGCGGGCGAACATCACATTCTCGGAGGGTATGGCGGAGAGCAGGAAGGTAACCGCGAAGGCGATGCCGACCAGCGATCCCGCTCCGCCCAGCGCCACCACCATCACCAAGGCAAGGCACTGCAGCAGCCAGCATCCCAGATAGATCCGCTGCGGCGGATAGCGGTCCGAGAGATGCCCGCCCAGCAGCTGGCCGGCCGACCCCAGCAGAAACACCGGCGCCACTGCCAGGCCGACGCTCGTCATGCTGGTCAGGGTGGGCACCGTGTCGGCCGCGTACTTCGGCAGCACCGACGTCACCGCGCTGAAGAACACCCCGGTGCAAAGCACCGTGAAGCACAGCAGCAGCAGCCCGCGCCAGGCGCCCGGATCGACCTTCTCCTCCATCGCCTCGCGCTCAAGGTGCGGGGGCTCGCGCACCCGGTCCAGGGTAAGCAGCAGGGCGACGCCGAAGGCAAGGCAGACGGCTCCCGGCACGATAAACGCGGCCCGCCACGAGGCGAGGTCGATCAGCACCCCCGCCAGCAGCGGCGACAGCGCCACCGACAGGTTGCCGAGCATGCCGTTGACGCCGATCGTCCATCCCCTGCGCCCCGGCATGCGGGCGATCCAGGCGATGCCGACGGGATGGTAGATGGAGCTGAACAGCCCGATGCCGGCCATGCCCAGCAGCAGCGCCGCGGCGCTGTCGGCAAAGCCGGCGGCGATGGCGCAGGCGCCGGTGCCGACGAAGTACACCGCCATCATGCCCGGCCCGCTCCAGCGGTCCGCCAGCAGCCCCGCCGGCACCGCGCCGAGGCCGTACAGAAACAGCCCCAGTCCGGTCAGGGGCAGCAGCGTGGCGTAATCGGCGCCAAACGCCCCGCGGTTGGCGAGGTCCACCACCACCACCGCGTAGCCGGTAAAAAAGACGTGGCTGAAGACGTGGCCGGCGCCGGAGTACAGGCGCGTCAGCGCACTGGTCGCGCTACCTGGCGGGGTCATTGGATTCGGGTCGGACCGCCCTGCTTGGGGAAGTAGTCCTGGCAGTCGCCCTCGCGCTCGACGTCGGCCGTCGAGCAGTGCAGTCCGCCGCCGAAGGCGTAGGCGTCGCGAAACGGCACCAGCAGCACCTCCATGCCCAGCTTGTCCAGCTGCTCCGCCTGCATCGTCTCGCTCTCCTCGACGCAGACGGTCTTGTGGTCGAGAATGAGGCAGTTCATGGACAGCCAGATGCTGGAGTAGCACAGGGGCGGCGGCTCGTTGTGGGCCGGCTGCGCGGCCGGGACAATTTCCCAGCCGTTGGACTCGAAGACCACGCGCTGCTCGTCGGGCAGCGGACGCACCGGGTTGTTGATGATCAGGCCCGGGCGAACCGGCACGAAGGTCGCGTCGATATGCACCGGCCAGGGGTCGCCCGGGAAGTTCACGGCATGCACGCGATGGTCCGGGAAATGCCTCTGCAGCCACTCCATGCCGCGGCGGTTGGTGGTGAGGCCGTGCTGGCAGAACAGGTCCTTGCCAAGGCGAAGAACGTCGGCCGCATCGAACAGCGGCTCCACCTCGGAGGTCACGAAGTCCAGCGCGGCGGTGCGCCGCAGGCGCTCGTCAAGGGTGATCTCGTCGAAGTAGCCGGCCTTGTAGGACGAGTCCGACAGGCGGGGACGCGGCGCCTGCTCCCAGCGGAAGCCGGGGTCTTCCTCGAAGTACCGCAGCATCAGCGGGTGATAGGCGAGATACTCCCAGAAGCGGCAGCGAAACGACATCGGCGCGCTGAGAATCTCACGCCCCACCGTCAGCAGCACGTCGCGGGGCGGCATGCAGCCAAACTGGCACCTGGCGTGGAAGTCCGGCGTGCTGACCGCCTCGTTCCACTGCAGCGGCGTCGGCCGGTCCACCTTGATTCCCCGCTTCTCCAGCAGCGCGGCCAGCCCGTCGAGCTGCTCGTTGGCCTTCTCCACCGTCTCCAGCGGGCGCGGTCCCCATCGGCCGCGCATGGCGCTGTCCTCCGGAATCTTGGCCTCGGTGGCCGGCTCCGTGTCGGGGATGCAGGTATGGTCCGCCCGCCCCACGATGACGTGGCGAAGCGGGTCGAAGTCGTTCCAGGAGCAGACTCGGGTCATGGGTACCTCCATTCTGCGCTCCGCAGATTCAGCGGCGGAGACGCGGCGCCCTGCGCCTAGTGCGCCTCCACCCAGGTGCCTCCGCTGCCAGCGTCCACCACCAGCGGCACCGACAGCTGCATGGCCGGCTCCGCCGCCCGCTCCATCTCCCGGCGGACGCGCTCAGCTACCGCGTCGACGTCCTTTTCGGCGACCTCGAACACCAGCTCGTCATGCACCTGCAGAAGCATTTTCGCCTGCGCGCCGCATTCCGCAAGCGCGCCGGGAATTCGCACCATCGCCCGGCGAATGATGTCGGCGGCGCCACCCTGAATTGGGGCGTTGATCGCTGCCCGCTCCTGGTAGCCCCGCCGCGGACCCTTGACGTTGATGTCGGGCGTGTGGATGCGCCGGCCGAACGGGGTCGCCACCCAGCCCTGCCTGCGCGCCATGTCGACGGTGCGGTCCATGTAGTCGCGGATGCCGGGGAAGCGCTCGAAGTAGGCGTTGATGAACTCCCCCGCCGTGGTGCGGTCGATATGGAGCTGGCGGGCGAGGCCGAATCCGGAGATGCCGTAGATGACCCCGAAGTTGATCGCCTTCGCCTGCCGCCGAACCTGCGGATCAACCTTGTCCAGCGGCACGCCGAACACCTGCGAAGCGGTCATGGCGTGAATGTCGACGCCGTCGCGGAACGCGTCGCGCAGCGCGTCGATGCCCGCGACATGGGCCAGCACCCGCAGCTCGATCTGGTTGTAGTCGAGGGACAGCAGGACATGGCCCGGCGACGCCACGAACGCCGCCCTGATGCGCCGCCCCTCCTCCGTGCGCACCGGGATGTTCTGGAGGTTGGGGTCCGTCGAGGCAAGCCGCCCGGTGGTGGTGGCGGCCAGGGAAAACGACGTGTGCACCCGCCCGGTCTGCGGATGGATGCGCTGCATAAGGGCATCGGCGTAGGTGCTCTTGAGCTTGGTGATGTGCCTCCAGTCGAGCACCCGCTCCGCCACTTCCGCGCCATCGGCGGCAAGCTCCTCCAGCACGTCGGCCCCCGTCTGGTAATCGCCGGACTTCGAGGTGCGGGCCGGCTGGGGAAGGCCCAAGCCCTCGAACAGCACCTGGCCGAGCTGCTTGGGCGAGCCGACGTTGAACTCCCTGCCGGCAAGACGGTGAATCTCCGCCTGCAGAGCCTCCGCCCGCTCCCCGAATTCCTTCGAAATCTCCTTCAGCGCGGCGGTGTCCACCAGGATGCCCGCCCGCTCCATCTCCACCAGCACCGGCAGCAGCGGACGCTCCAGCGTCTCGTAGACGGAGCTGACTCCCTCGGCCGACAGAGCGCGGCGAAACCGCCGGTGCAGGCGCCAGGACGCGTCGGCGTCCTCGGCGGCGTAGGCGGTCGCCTCCTTGATGTCCACCTCCGCGAATTCCCGCTTGCCGCGCCCGCTGCCGGTAATCTCGCCGTAGGTGATGGGCTTGTGGCCAAGATGCAGCTGGCACAGGCTGTCCAGGCCGTGGCGGTGCAGGCCGGCCGCAAGGGCGTAGGACATCAGCATCGTGTCGTCGACCGGCGCCAGCTGCAGGCCGTGGCGGGCCAGCACCTTGGCGTCGAACTTGAGGTTGTGGCCGATCTTCAGCACCGACGGATCCTCCAGCAGCGGACGCAGCGCCTCGGCCACCGCATCCAGCTCCAGCTGGCCCTCGACCAGATTGGCGTCGCCTAGATCCAGCAGCATCTCTGAACTGCGGTGGCCAATCGGGATGTAGCACGCGTCGTTGGGGCCCAGCGCCAGCGCCACGCCCACGAGGCTGGCCTGCATCTCGTCGAGCGAATCGGTCTCGGTGTCGATGGCCACCATGCCCTGCTCGAACGCCCGCTCGACCCAGCGGGCCAACGTGTTCGCGTCGGACACGGTCGCGTATTTCTCCCTGTCGAATGTCTCCGCCGCCTCGCCTTCCACCGTCCCCTTGGCGGCGCTCGCCGGCGCCTCGACCTTCAGCCATCGCGACACCCGGTCGGTCAGGGTCCTGAATTCCATCTCCTGCATAAACGACATCAGCGCCTCGGGGTCGGGGTCGACGCGACGCGTTTCGGCCAGGGCCACGGGCAGCGGCGCATCGAGGTCGAGGGTCGCCAGCTGCCGCGACATGAGGATCTGTTTGGCGTTTTTCTGCAGCGTCTCCCTGCGTTTGGGCTGCTTGATCTCGCCGCATCGGGCCAGCAGGCTGTCGAGGTCGCCGTACTCCTCCAGCAGCAGGGCCGCGGTCTTGACGCCGATGCCCGGCGCGCCGGGGATGTTGTCGCTCGAGTCCCCCGCCAGCGCCTGCAGGTCGACCATCCTCTCCGGGGCCACCCCGTACTTCTCCTTCACCTGATCGGGACCGAACCTGGCCTTCTTCATCGAGTCCACCAACTGCACCCGCTCGGAGACCAGCTGCATCAGATCCTTGTCCGAAGAGTGGATGCGCACTTCGGCGCCCGCCGCCGCAGCCTGGCTCGCGTAAGTCGCGATGAGGTCGTCAGCCTCGTATCCCTCGCGCTCGACGCCGACGACGCCGAAAGCCCGCACCGCATCGCGCAACAGCGGAAACTGGAGCTTGAGGTCAGGATCGACCGGCGGACGGTTCGCCTTGTAGCCGAGGAAGATGTCGTTTCGAAAGCTTTTGCCTGGCGCGTCGAACGCCACCGCCACATGCGTCGGCGCGGGCTCCTCCTCGCGCAGCAGGTTGAGCAGCATGGAGCAGAAGCCCTGCACCGCGCCGACCGGCGCCTTGTCCGACTTGCGCGTCAGCGGCGGCAGCGCATGGAAGGCGCGGAAGGCGTAGTTGTAGCCGTCGACCAGCGCCAGCAGGTCTCCAGGCCCAATGGCGGACTCGTTCTTCACCGGACGGTCAGCCGCCGACGGGCTTGTCCAGGATGAAACGCTTGTCGCAGTAGGGGCACTCCACAAAACCGGCCTCGCCGATGCGCAGGTAGACCCGCGGATGGCCCGTTGCCGCGCCGCCGTCGCAGGAGACTCTTTCAGAGACTACCCGCATGGTTTCCGGCGCCGCCGGCGGCTGGTCGGTGTTGGAATGCTGGTCGGACATGGTCGGGGCGGATGATAGCGGCCGCACCGCCGAAATCAACGCGGCGGCTTGCGCGTGAGCGCGGAAAGTGCGACAATGCGTTTGGGCACCCGTAGCTCAGCTGGACAGAGCACCGCCCTCCGAAGGCGGGGGTCAGAGGTTCGAATCCTCTCGGGTGCGCCAGCGCTCGGGCGCGTCAAATCGTGATCCCTTTGGCGGCCCCCTCCATCACAGACTGCCCCGCTTCGGCTATTGTGCCGCCGAGGCGCTAAGCAGCAGGTCAAAGTGCTTCGCCCCGATCCTGCCAGGCCCCACGCCATGACGCACCTTGATCCACTTGCCGCAAGCGTGGTGGTTGTTGGAGCTGGACAGGCCGGCTTTTCGCTATGCGACCGTCTGCGCAAGCAAGGCCATACAGGTTCAATCACCATAGTCGGGGCGGAGCCCCACCTGCCCTACCAGCGGCCTCCCCTCTCCAAAGCCTACATGCTGGGAGAGTTTGACCGCGACCGCCTGATGCTGCGGCCCGAGGAGTACTACGCGCAAAATTCCATTCGCGTCGCCACCGGCACGCGAATCGCATCCGTCAGCCGGGACCGTCAGGTCGTCCGCGCCGAAAGCGGCGAAGAGTTTCCCTATGACCTCCTGGCCCTCGCCACCGGGGCCCGCCCTAGACGCCTACCCGACGCCATCGGCGGCAGTCTGGCGCAAGTCCACTACCTTCGCACCATTGAGGACTCTGACCGCCTGTCGGACCTGTACGCCGATGGCGCTCGGCTGCTGGTGGCGGGAGGCGGCTACATTGGCCTGGAAGTGGCGGCATGCGCACGCTCGCGTGGCGCAGCGGTCATCGTGGCGGAAGCTGCACGCAGAATTCTGTCGCGCGTTGCCGGCGAGGAAATCGCCAGACGAATCGGCAGCATCCACCAGGACCGCGGCGTGGATCTCCGCTGCGGCGCAGCTATCGACTCTATTGTGGCGGTCGAAGAAGGAGCCATACAGTCGCAGTTTCGCGACGGCGCCATAGAAACCGCCGATGCGGCGCTGGCTGGAATCGGGGCAGCCCCGCGAACCGAGCTGGCAGAAGAGGCTGGATTGGCCGTCGACAACGGAATCGCCGTCGACGAGCGTTGCCGTACTTCAGATCCGCGCATCTACGCAGCCGGCGACTGCGCCTCCTTTCCGTTTCGCGGCGGCCGCGTGCGGCTGGAGTCCGTACAGAACGCCATCGATCAGGCGGCGGCGGCCGCTGACAGCATGCTTGGCGGAGAATCGCCCTATCAGCCAGTGCCATGGTTTTGGTCAGACCAGTACGACATGCATCTGCAGATCGCGGGCTACTCAGCTGGCCACGACCGAACGGTCCTCCGGACTACTGGCGAAGGCCGCTCCTGCTCCGTCTGGTACTACCGCGGCGGCGAGCTGCTGGCCGTCGACGCGATCGACGACTCCAAAGCCTACATTGTCGCCAAGCGATTGCTGGAAAGCGGCGTCTCGCCGGACCCCGAGCAGGTCAGCGACGCCTCGCTCAACGTCAAGCAGCTTCTGCAGAGTCAGGCGAATCGCTAGGCGGTTTCGATAACGCCGGCGGTGTCGTCTTCCAGGCTGATCAGGTCCAGATTGTCGGTGCCTCCCCGGTCCACCGCCAGAAAGTCGCCAGCCTCCAGCGAGAGCAGCGGACCGTGCCAAGTGCCGCGGGCGAGATTGATACCCTGCCCCGGCGCCGGGCGAAACACCCGCAGTTCGCCAGGGACCCCGGCCTCCTGCATGGTCGCCACCACCACCAGCCAGGACATGGGCGACAGCGGCACGAATGCCTGCGACCCCAAGGGATGGCGCTCGAGCAGGTCCACCGTGACGGGAAGAGACTGCGCTTTGGCCCGAAAGATGCTGATCAGAGGCGCGGTGTCGGTCACGTCCACCGAAGCCAGGGCGTGAAACCTCTCGGCCACGTCCTTGGTGACGGGGAGTATCTGCGCTCCTTCGGTCTCGATGACCTCGCCGAACGGCGTGAACGCCTCCCGCGTCAGCGGTTCGACGGTTAGGGTCTTGCTCATTCTGTCTGCCTCCTACGCAGCCATTTGCCTGCTGTATATACCATCCGAAGCGATATTCCAAGCGCCAGCGCTGCTGGCAGACGTCCCAGACGCAACAGGCATGATTCCGCAGACAAACCAGACCCTGCTGGAGCGCCGCCAGATTCCAGCTGCCCGCGTATACTGGCAAGCCGCGCTTCTCTCTCGTGGCGACGTACTTCATGGTGGCACTGAGGCCCCAGAACCTCACTCCCAACGTGGCTGCTTCAGGCCATCATCAAGAGCACACGCATGCCAACACCAGCGCCCAGCTGTGCCCATCCTCATCAAACCCAGCCGCCTTGTTCTGCGTATCGAAGCCAACACCAGCCCGCCCCGCTTAACTTCATTCTTGCCTCATACCTCTCTCCGCGCGAGTGCGCGACAAAGGCGGCCTCTGTAGCGTCTGTCCTTAGCCGCCCGACGACTCAAACTCCCGCAGTATGGTCTCTGCAACCCTGCGATCGGATTTGACGGCAAGCTCGGCCGGAGTTGCCCCATCCGGCGTTCTCGCCTCAGTGTCCGCTCCGGCGGCCATGAGAATGCGGATGGACTCGGGCTCGCCCTCGATCACCGCCTCATGGAGCGGCGTACGCCCACTATCGTTCTTCGCCTCCATATCTGCACCCGCTTCGACCAGCGCTTTCACCGCCTCCGCCACGCCCGACTGCGCCGCTCGGTTCAGCGGCGTCTGATTCTGCCCGCCGCCGCGAAACTCAATATCGGCGCCGCTCTCCAGAAAAGCCTCCAATACCATGCGAACTTTGCGGCGTACCATGTCAATGCTCTGGTCTGTGGCTTCCGAAAAATCTCCCATTCCCATCAATCCTTCCACTATTGACATCTTGTTCAATGTACCTTCACCGACGCCTGCTGCCATGAATAGCGGAGTCTCTTCCCTCCTGTTCACTGCATCGACTGCCGCTCCGGCTTTGACCAGCGTACGCACGGTTTCCTTGGGCTTGCTGTGCGCCGTGTGGCGCGCCATTCGGATGGCTTCGTTTACCTCGCTATAGTTTGCCTGCTCCTGAATAATCTCCGGAAAGATGAACCCGACGCTGGAGGAGCTTAACGCCACCATATGCATGGGAGTCAACTCGTCGCCACCGTCATAGTCTGCATCCGCGCCTCGTTCCAGCAGCAGCTGCGCAATTTCAGGCGCCGCAAGCCATCCTGCCCATTTCAGCGCCGTTATAGCCAATCCTCCAACAGCGTCCACTTTCGCCCCCGAATCCAGCAAAACGCGAATCATCTCCAAATGTCCAGTCCCTACAGCGCTTCGCAGGGGCTTATTTCCCTTGCCGTCCACCTGGTCAGGGTCGGCACCCGCCTCCAATAGCGCTTGAACAGCCCCAAGGTGCAGGTTTCCTACTGCATCAGTTAATGCCGTGAGCCCATTCCTGTTGATAACCTTGAAGTTTGCGCCGCTGCCAAGCAGCGCCTGCACTGTTTCAGTCTTGCAGCAATTCACTGATAGCATCAGCGGCGAAATACCGTCACTGCCAATCTCGGGATTCGCGCCCAATTTCACAAGGGCATTTATGACCTCCGGGTAGTTGTTGGCTACGGCTGCCTGCAAGACTGAATATGTCTCATATTCATCCGTCGGCCAGGTGCTATAGTTCGCTCCTGCTTCACCAAGCGCCGCTACGGCCTTAGCATTACCGACTTTCACCGCCCGATGGAGAGCTGTCAGCCTGTCTTCATTCTCGCCATCTGGCAGTGCGCCCGCCTTCAACAGCGCCTGTACTACATGGGGGTTATCCGACTCCACAGCAATGTGAAGCACTCGGTTTCCGAATTTGCCGCGTCGATTGGGGTCAGCGCCCTGCTCAAGCAAATACCGAACCAGCTTCATATTGCCCTTTCCACTGGCCACATGCAGCATTGAAAAGCCTGCGTCTGCCAAAGCGTCAATATCCGCACCACTTGACAGATACATCCGGATGTGCTCAATAGAAGCGTATTCCATGGCGATCGCCTCAACCATCCGGTTGACACTCAATCCACTCGATGAAATGCCATCAAGGTTCTTGATGCGCCTGCGCTCCTTCTTGAGTCGTGACTTCTTACCCATAGTTCCGCTCCCTTTCTAAAATCACCTTCGCCAACGCCGACTATATGAACGGTTTCGGCGATGCCACCCTTACCCGCTCGTGGGCGCAAGTTCCCGCAGTACCTCTGCAGCATCTTCGCGACCGGAATCGGCAGAAAGCTCGGCCGGGCTAGCTCCTTTCGGCGTTCTCGCCGTGATGTCCGCGCCCGCTCTCACGAGTATGCGAACGGACTCGGTCTCGCCCTCGGCCACAGCCTCATGAAGGGGCGTGTGCCCGCTTGCATTTACAGCCTCCAAATTTGCTCCAGCGTTGACCAGCGTCTTTACCGCCTCCGCCAAGCCCGATTGTGCAGCTTTGTTCAGTGGCGTCTGATTTCGCCCACCGCTGCGAAGCTCTAGAGCAAGTCCCATTAATGTTTAGATTGAATCACATAACCCGCCGCCTTTATGTAGTTTATGCATTCATTTGCAGTGATACGCTTTGCCTCTGCATAAACGGCCCGGCGCACCTCCTCAAACGTTCGCGGCTCCCTTTTCCTCACACCAGACTTAATCTTGGATATGCAGGGCTCAGCAGGATTGAGATCGCAGCTGTATGGAGGAGTGAAACAAGGTATCATGCCAGCATCCTCAAGCAGTTTTATGACACGACTGGTCTTGTGGCTGGACAGGTTGTCACATACCACACGGGTACCTGGAGGCAGAATCGGTATCAGTACATTCTTCACAAAGTGGTAGTATCTGTCTCCGTTCATCGACTCTCGATACAGCCTGCACGCAATGACGCCATGCATGCCGATGCACACGATGCCCGTCTGCGTGCAGAAGTGCGAAGCTGGAGCGCGGTTTGTCACTCTCTTGCCGCGAGGGCCCCAGCCCCGCGTTCGGGTCATCTTGGTGGTCAGCCCGAATTCGTCGAGAAAGGCTACGAGATCCATGTTCTCCTCCAGAAGGGGCTTTACTTCCCATTCCCACTGGACCCGCACGGCCACCGCCTCTTCCTTCAGCGCCTCCGCTGGCAGTCTGTCCATGACTTTGTGCGTATAGTCCATATTCTCGAGCTTTCGGTGCCAGGTTGACCTCCCGCCCTCGTAGCCGCAAAACACTTGCGCGAACTTGACCTGCTCGTCGATGGTGATGCCAGGCACTTGGTATGTAAGGTCTTCGATCAGCCGGTCGGCGTTTTCGAGCATGCCTCCTCCCGAGGGCCGTCCCAGTTTTCTGTGCTTGAGCGATCCGGTTTCCTCAACAAGTTTCCTGAGGTTGTGTACAGTCCCAGGAGACACGGCAAACCGTTCGGCGGTTTTGTGGATGCTTCCAGTTTCGAGGAAGTCGCTGTAAATGCGGACCCGAAGGTCTTCGCTTGTAGGTGCGGGCATTGTAGCCTCCATGTGCTTTGGCCGAAGCCGGGATGGAGGCATCATACCGCTTAATTCAATCTGTCAACAATATTAATTGAAAGAGAATACGTATCAAATTAAATCAAACCATGTCAATTAGACATTCAAACGTTAATGGGACTTGCTCTATGTCAGCGCCATTCTCCAAGAAAGCCGCAATGACCTTGGAAACTTTACCTCGTACCATGCCAATGTTCTCTTTCATGGCCTCCAAAGTATCTTTAGACCCAATCGCTTCTTCCCCCAATATCATCGAAGTAACCTTACTTTCACCAATCCCCGCGGCCATGGATAGCGGTGTTTCTCCTTTCCTGCTTTTCGCATCGACTGCCGCTCCGGACTTGACCAGCGCGCGCACAGTCTCCAAAGGCATGCCATGCGCAGTTTGGCGCGCTGTTCTGATGGCTGCCGCTATATCGCGGTAATTTGCCTGCTGGCGAAAATGACTTGGTACAATAAATCCGGGGCTGACGGAACTCAATGCCACCAAATGCATGGGAGTCAACCCGTCGCCGCCATCCTGGCTGGCATCCGCGCCTCTTTCCAGAAGCATCTGCACAATACCAGGCGCTGCCAATCGCCCTGCCCATTTCAACGCAGTTATGGCGAATCCCCCGACAGCGTTTACTTCCGCTCCTGCATCCAGCAAAACACGAATCGTCTCCAGATATCCCGTCCCGACAGCGGTTCGCAAGGGCAAGTTTCTCCTGCTGTCCGGCTGGTTTGGGTCGGCTCCCGCATCCAAGAGCGCCTTTGCAGCCCCAAGATTGAGGAGTCTCACCGCATCGGACAGTGCCGTGCGTCCATCCAAGTTGTAGACGGTAAAGTCCGCTCCACAGCTCAGCAGCGTCTGCACTGTTTCAGTTTTGCAGCCCCTCACCGCTAGCATCAGCGGCGACATTCCTTCGTTGCCAACATCGGGATTCGCCCCCATCTTCACAAGGGCCTTGATAACTTCCGTTAGATTGCCGGCGACAGCCACCATCAAGAGTGAAATCGTCCCAACTTCATCTGCAGGCAAATCCTTAAAGCTGGCTCCCGCTTCGCCAAGCGCTGACACCGCTTTCGCGTTTCCCAATTGCACAGCCCGTTGCAACGGTGTTTTTCCATCCTCGCTTTCATCATTCGGCAGAGCGCCCGCCTCCCACAACGCGCGTATCACATCGGGATTGTCCGACTCCACCGCCATATGAAGCGCTCCGTACCCAAGATTGCCGCGCCGGTTGGGATCTGCACCCTGTTCAAGCAAGAATCGGACCAAATCCAGATTGCCTTTTGCGCTAGCAATATGCAGCATCGACTGGCCAACTTCCGCCAAAGTGTCAATGTCCGCTCCCTTTGACAGATAGAGACGTACGTGCTCAATGGATGCGCGTCCCAAAGCTATTGCCAACACCATATGGTCGACAGTCAGCTCGCTCCGCGCACCGCCGTCAATGTCCTTGACGTGCCTGCGCTCTTTCTTCAATCGTGCCTTCTTGCCCATAGCTTCTCTCCCGCTCCAGTTTCTCCAACGCCAGCGCCAGCAGCATAGCCGGTTTCGACGGCGCCAGCCCTTAACCTCTTGCAGACGCAAGTTTCCGCAGAACTTCTACTGCGTCATCGCGTCCCGCTTCGGCGGCAAGCTCGGTCGGAGTTGCTCCTTCCGGCGTTCTCGCCATGTCATCCGCACCCGCTTTCACGAGGAAGCGAATGGACTCTGATTCTCCCGCGGCAGCTGCCTCATGCAGGGGCGTGCGTCCGGTACTGTTCTTCGCCTCGATGTCCGCTCCAGCTTTGACCAAAGCCTTTACCGCCTCCACCACACTCGATTGCGCCGCACGATTAAGCGGTGTTTGATTCTCTTCGCCACAGCGATGCTCAATATCGGCGCCATTCTCCACGTACGCTTCCACAACCTTGCGAATTTGATGACGCGCCGTATCGAAACCCGTGACCATGTCTTCCGAAATACTGTTCCGTCCCATCATCCGTTCCAGCATCGCCATCTTGGAAAGCGTGTCATCGCCGATACTAGCGACTCTGAACAGTGGCGTCTTTCCATCCTGATCTAACCGGTCGACCTCCGCTCCGGCCTTGACGAGCGCGCGCACCGTCTCTTTAGGCTTGTTGTGCGCCGTACGGCGCACCATTTTTCTAGCGGCGCGTATTTTGTCATACTCTCCATGCCTTTTATGCAGCTCCTTCAGCCCGCTGAAGCCATAGCTGGTGGGGCTAGCCGACACCATATGCATGGGAGTCTTCCCGTCACCCCCATCCAGGCCAGCATCCGCGCCTCTCTCCAAAAGCAGCTGCACAATTTCAGGTGCCGCCAGTCGAGCGGCCCATTTCAGCGCCGTTATGTTGCCGGTGGCCTCGACGGCGTCTATTTTCGCTCCAGCATCCAGCAAAGAACGAATCGACTCCAGGTATCCCGACTCTACGGCAATCCGCAGGGGTGAGTTCTCCACGCCATCCGCCTGTTCCAGGTTGGCGCCTGCCTCCAAAAGCGCATTTACGGCTCCAAGGTGAAGGCTGTGCAATGCATCATTCAAGGCCGTGTGTCCATTCCCGTTAATGGCGTCAAAATCCGCGCCGCAGCTCAGCAGCGCGCGCACCGTCTCGGTACTTGAAGTCTGCACCGCTAGAGCAAGCGGCGGCATTTCCTCCATGCCAGCCTCTGTATCCGCTCCCATCTTCACTAAAGCCTTGACGACTTCCGGATGGTCGTTGACAGCGGCCGCATGCAAGAGCGAAAACGAGTCAAACACACCCGACGGATAGGTCATATAATCCGCTCCCGCATCGCCGAGCGCGACTACTGCCTTCACCCTTCCAAATTTCACCGCCTTCTGCATTGCTGTCAGCCCGTCTTCGTTCTTGCCGTCCAGTAGCGCGCCCGCCTCCAGCAGCGTGCGAACCACGTCGGGGTTATCTGACTCCACCGCGAGATCAAGCGCTCCGCTTCCACCTACGCCACGCCGGTTGGGGTCGGCTCCCTGTTCAAGCAGGAAACGTACCAGCTCCAGATTGCCCTTCCCGCTGGCCACATGCAGCATCGAGACGCCTATCCCCGCCTGAGCGTCGATGTCCGTGCCCTCCGACAGATACTGCTTGATGAGCTGAATCGAAGCGTATTCCAGAAGGATCGCCCTAACCACCTTGTCGACGGTTGTCTCGACCGGCGCATCCTCGTCAATACTCTTGGCGCGCTTGCGCTCCTTCTTCAGTCGTGCCTTCTTGCCCATGGTTCCGCTCCCGCTCCAGATTCCCTAACGCCGATGCCGACACTATAGAAGGTTTCGGCGATGCATGCCCCTAGCCGCCCGCTGGCGCAAGTTCCCGCAGCACCTCTGCAGCATCATCTCGCCCAAGACTGGCGACAAGTTCGGCGGGGGTTTCTCCTTCCGACGTTCTCGCCTTGATGTCAGCGCCCGCAGCCACGAGGATGCGCACGGACTCGGCCTCCCCCTCGGCCGCCGCCTCGTGCAGGGGCGTATACCCGCTGGCGTTTGCCGCCTCCAGATCCGCCCCAGCCTTGACCAGCGCTTTCACCGCTTCCGCGACGCTTGATCGCGCCGCTTTGTTCAGTGGCGTCTGATTTTCGTCTCCGCAGCGAACCTCGATGTCGGCGCCGTTCTCCAGAAAAGCCTCTACAACCTTGCGAATTTGGCGGCGCGCAGCATTGAAGCCCGTGTCCATGTCACCAGAAATATCGCTTCGCCCCATCATCCGTTCCACAATGGACAGCTTATCAAGCGTCGATCTGCCAATACTCACGGCCCTGTACAGCGGAGTCCGTCCCTTATGGTCGACCTGATCTACTGACGCTCCGGCCTTGACGAGCGCGCGCACCGTCTCCTTGGGCTTGTTGTGCGCGGTACGGCGCACCTTTTTCCTGGCGGCGCATATTTGATCATACTCTCCATGCTTCTCAAGCATCTCCTTCGGTCCGTTGAAACCATAGCTGGTGGGGCTTGCCGCCACCATACACATGGGACTCATTCCGTCGCCTCCATCCAGGCTGGAATCCGCGCCTCGTTCAAGAAGCATCTGCACGATTTCAGGCGCCGCCAGCCGAGCAGCCCATTTCAGCGCCGTTATTTTGCCAGTGTCCTCGATGGCGTTTATTTTTGCTCCCGCATCAAGCAAAACGCGGATCGTCTCCAGATACCCCGACTCCACGGCGACACGCAGAGGCAGGCTTCCCCTGTCGTCCGCCTGGTTCGGATCTGCGCCCGCCTCCAGAAGCGCCTTGACGGCTCCAAGATGAAGGCAGTTTGCCGCATCGTTCAATGCCGTGTGCCCTTTCGCGTTGATGGCGCTGTAATCTGCACCGCTGCTCAGAAGGGCCCGCACAGTCTCGGTGCTGCTTGCCTGCACCGCAAACGACAGCGGCAACATGTCGTCCAAGCCAATCTCAGGATTCGCCCCCAACTTAGCGAGGGCCCTGACGGTTTCCGGGTGACTGTTGGTAACGGCAATCTGCAGCAGCGAAAAAGTCCCAATTTCGTCGTCTGGCCAGGTTTTATAGTCCGCTCCCGCTTCGCCAAGCGCGGTCACCGCTTTCGCGTGTCCATGCTGCACCGCCTTCTGCATAGCCGTCAGGCCATCATCGTTTTGGCTGTCCAGCTGCGCACCCGCCGCCAGCAGCGCGCGCACCACATCGGGATTATCCGCCTCCACTGCAAGATGAAGCGCTCCATTTCCCTTAACGCCGCTCAGGTTGGGATTGGCACCCTGTTCAAGCAAGTACTGAACCAGCTCCAGGTTGCCCTTCCCGCTGGCGACATGCAGCATCGAGACGCCAATGTCCGACAAAGCGTCAATGTCATCGCCCAATGACAGATGCAGCTTGATGAGCGGAATCGAGGCGTATTCCATGACAATCGCCCGTACCACCTCGTTGACGGTTGCCTCGCTCGGCGCAACGTCGTCAAGCTTCTTGATGCGCTTGCGCTCCTTCTTGAGGCGTGCCTTCTTGCCCATGGTGCGCTCCCGTTCCCGATTCCCTTCCGCCGAGGCCGCCAGTATAGGCGACGTGGACCTCGCCACAACCTGCCGCTGGCCGACTGCCGAGATCACCCTCCGGCGGCGCGGCATCAGGTACAAGCCGCCATGCGGAGCGCCGTACGGCGGCTGGCAGTCGGGAAGCCTCCTACCGGGCAAGGCGCCCGTACAGCCTCAGCCGACTGATGCCCCCGTCAGGGTAGATGTCCAGCCGCACGTGGTCTACGCAATCTCCGCCCGCTATCTCGAACTCCCTCTCGCAGTCCGCTTCCAGCTTGGTCTCCGGCACGAGCGTTTCCCAGGACTCGCTCTGGCTGCCGACATGCTCGGGGTCCGCCTCGCCATCCAGCAAGGCCCCCCGCAAAGCGAATCTGTCCGGGTAGTTGCCTTTGAAGTGCGCCGTGTCGACCAGCGCCCCCTCGATCGTGCCCGCGTGTCCGAGCCGTATTACCGCCCAGTCGTTGCCGGGACCGCGCCGCCGCGCCGTCTCCCATCCGTCGCCCATGTTCTTGCCGCGCCCCGGCGCCAGCATCCGCGACGGCGACCCGTAATGGGCGTCGCTCCACGCCACGGCCCGCGCGCCAAGCAGCACCGACGCCAGGTCCGGACGGTCGTCTTCGGAATACCGTTCCCAGTCGACGTCTACGTCGCCGTACACCCGCAGGCGGGCTATGCCGCCGTCGGGATAGATATGCAGGCGCAGATGGGTGGCGGCGACGGGCTCGCCAATCTCCAGCACGTTGTGCGCGTCGCCCAGAAGCGGCCCTCGAGGCACGACCTCCCGCCAGTCCTCCTCTGCGCCGGCATCGCCGCCAAGGCCTGGACGGTCCAGCGCCTCCAGCGACATTTCAGGAGGAAAGTTGCCGGTGAAAAACGAGGTCTCGACGTTGACGGCCCGCACCATCCCGCGCCGCGCCAGGCGCACTACGCACCAGTCATGTCCGGGTCCCCGCCTGCGCCGGCTTTCCCAGCCGTCCATCCACTTGCCGTGGTCGTCATAGCGGTCGGGATAGAACACCGGCCGGGCCGGGTTCAGCATCCGCTCGCGGGGAGCAAAAAACTCGTCCGAGGCGGCCGTCGCCTCCGCGCCGTAGCTGGCATCGGCGAGGTTGACGCAGCGATTCGCCCAAGCCTCGTCGGCCGGATCCGGTGGCGCCTCGATCCAGCGCTCGTCGATCATTGCTTCGCTCCTGCAAAGGGATGCGCCTGCCGCCAGTGCCGGGCGATGTCCA
>CAZPIN010000169.1:0-11667 GCA_964586735.1 uncultured Rhodobacterales bacterium
GGGGGGGGGGGGGGGGCTGGTTCAGCCGGTCGTCACTGCGACTGTACGCCATTATGTTGCTCATTGGATGACTCCGACTGCTGTCTGCTGAGGAGAAGGGTTGGGACTCTACTGTCGCCTGACGTTCAGGTCAACCCCCAATCACTCCCCACCACAATGTAGCACATCGCCATAGAAGCGCAATCAGGCAACCGCTCGTGGAGCAGGCATTGGCCAGACTGGCCGCTGCCCCGGCTCTATCCGGGATACTGTCCCTGAGCGCCCGCCACCTGTCCCTAGAATCCCAGCCTGGCTTCCAGCATCGTCCGGTGCTCGACGTCCTCGTCGGACTCTTCGCTCTCCCCGTAAAGGTCCACGCTAAACCGCTCCAGCGATGCCGACGCGCCCCGTAGCTCGACACCAAACTGCAGGCGGCGCTCGCCGCTGCCGGTTTCCATCTCGCTATACGGCGACGCCAGCGCCAAGTCGCCAAACGCGCCCATGCCGTAGCCCAGCCGCATCCGTAGCAACGCGCCAGCCTCGGCGGCGTCTGTACTGTCCATATTGGTCCCCGGCACCGCTCCATTCCAAAGCGATTCCGCAGCATCCGTCCTTGGGATGTTCCAGCGCGGCTCCAGAGACAATCGCAGGCCGCGTCCGCCCCAACCGGGAGCGTAGGCTACGTCCAGCCCCGCTCCCCACTCGCTGAAGCCTTCCTGAGAATGCAGCAGAAGCAGGCTAACGCGCCCCGCCATCTCCAGACCGCCATCAGCCGAGGCATAGCGAATCTCCCCCGCCACGTCCGCGCCGGCGCCATCCTCGCCATCGCCGCTGTCCATTCGCGCCCCAAGCTCGTAGCGATTCGACACCGCTCCGCCGCTGGCCGTCTGGCGGGTCGTGCTGCCCTCCAGTGCCAGACGAATCCGCGACGCCTCCGCCGCGAGCTCCTCGAAGCCTTCCGTCTGCTCTGCAGTCATCGACGTCCTGAAGAGGTCTCCCCGTATCGCGTAGTCATACCTGCCCCTCTTTCTAGAGGCGCCCTTCGCGCCTAGGGCCAGAATCGTCATGGAGACATCCGTTTCCACCGCGCCGTCACCGTCGCCCAGCTCCGCCGTTCCCGACCCGGTTCCAAAGCTGCCCCAGATGCCCAGCCCCGTCGCTCCCATCCAGTGCATGTACGGAGTCACTCCCGTCAGCGACGCCTCGACGGTGCCATTGCCTGACTGTCCATTGCCTTTCACCGCATAGTTCGAATCGCCAGAGAAGCGGCTCAGCGCCACGCCCGCCAGATATTCCCCGCTGCGCCAATCGACGCCCGCGAGCATCACCTGCGCCGAACCTTCCACCGACCCTCCATCCTCGGACTCGCTCTCGTAGCTGGACATGGACCCGCCGCCCCAGACGCCAAGCGGTCTGCCGTCAGCGTCGTCGCCAACAACAAGCGAGAAACGGCTGCCCTCCAGGAGGTTTGCGCCGTCGCGCACAATCGTCCGGTCACGCCAAGAGGCCAAGTCGCCAGAGGTGCCTTCGGCAAAGCCGCCGCTATCGACGGCCATGGCATTCAGCGGCTGGACAACTTCCACGCCAAACAGCCTGGCGGTTTCCCGCGCCACCCTGGCCACGTCGCCGCTGGCTATGGCATTGGTGCCAATGTCGCGCCCTCCAATCCGGGCCGTGGATGTGACGTCGCTCGACCGATGGGCGTCGGCCCTCTGCCAAATTCCGCCGACGATGCCCGTGGCCATGATGCGACCAAAGCCAGCAAGCGCATGCTGCTGGATGCGCGTCTCCCGCTCATCGAAACGCCGCGACTGGAACACGGCTGCCAAAACCGTATCGCTTGGCAGTGCGCCGGACGACAGCGCGGTGGCCAAGTCCCGGGCGGCCCTTGCCTGGCTGACGGCGCAGGAGCCGGTACCGCAGTCGAGGTCGGAAATCTCGAAGCCCAACCGACCGCCTGGGTCAACAGCCTCGCTGAGCGGCGCTTCGACAGAGGCTGAATCCTCTCCCGCCGCCAGCCTCGCGGGGCTGCTGCTGGATGCAAGCACCTGTACGGTATACGTCCGCAAATCGCCGCTGCCTGTTTCTCTGATGCGGGTGACCTTCCAGTCGAAAGCGACGTCAAAGCCGCGGCCCGCGTCTGGCACGCTTATCTGGAAAACGGACGTCGTTGTCCCTTCTACTTCCTGCGTCCGCACGGGATTGACCGTGATGACGGCAGGCGGGGCAGAGCCCTGAGACAGCGCTGGCCGGGCGATGGTCGCTTCGGCTCTTGCCGCTCTCGACTGGGCGCCCGCGATGCTCAGCAGGGTCCCCGCCGGGAGCGGCTTGCGAATTTCGACGGCAACCGTCTCGTCGCCCTCATCGACGATATCTGGGGTGACGGCAACGCTCACCGTCCGCTCGGTCACGCCCCGCGGGAATACCAGCTGGCCAGCAGCAAGGGCACCGTCATCCCGCGTGGTGGCATCGGTAAAGTCAGCGTCAAGGGTGGCCGTGCCGCCGTCCAGCGTGTAGGCAACTGTCACATCCCTGCTCCATGTCCCCGCCAGCGTCACCTCGAAAGAAATGGATGCGCTGCCGGAAGCGGGCTCGTTAACGGACGGCGGAGTCACGGTGATTCCCTCCAGCTCGTAGTCGTCGCTGAGGATGGTGCCTGTCCAGTCGGCCTGCGATATCTGCGCGCCGCCCATCACGTTGGACAGGCTTAGCGTCACCGTCTCGTCGAGCTCGACAGTCATGTCGCCAACGATTTCAACTTCGACGGTCTGTTCCGTGACGCCGGGGCTGCCGTTTCCAGCCGGGGCATACGTCAGCGTCCCCGTGCTGGACTGGGCGAGGAAATCCTCACCGGCGGTCGCCGTGCCGCCCGTGATCCCGTAGTTGACCGTCACTTCCCGGTTCCATACGGACGACATCGTCACCGTGAAGGTCATGGTGGTCGTGTCCGAATCGCCCTCGATAACGTCCGGTACGCTGACGGAGAACGTCGGCTCGTCGTCGTCGATGATCATGCCGGTAGCGGTCGGGGACGAAGAAAGCGTGGCAGCTCCGCTGGGCATGACGCTTGAAAGGGTGACCGTAAACGTGCGGCTGCCGTCCAAGGCAGTGTTCTGCAGCGTGGCGACTTCGAAGGTTTCCTCCGTCGAAGTTGGCGCGAAGGTCAGGGTGCCGCTCGCGGCGCTGGCGTAATCGGCGCCCTCAGTCGCCGTGTCGCCGGTTTCCGTAGTCGCCGCCCATCTGACAGTAATGCTCTGCCAGCTCGCCATACTCTTGGTGACGGTGAATTCTACGGCGCTCCCTTCCGTGGCGGAGGCATCTGCGACGGTGAACTCCGGGGCGTCGTTGTCGGCAATGGTTCCCGTCGCCAACCGGCTGGCCACATTTGCTGCAGGGACGGCGTTGGTCAGTGACAAGCCAAGCGCAACGGTGATGCCCTCGTCCGGCTCGTCCTCGGTGTCGTCCGCTGTGACGATGGTAACCGTTTCCGTGTCATCACCCGGAACAAAGACCACCTCGCTTGCTGTCGGGAAGGTGTAATCGTCCGTCCCCGCCTGATTGGCGCCCCCGCCCGCAACAGTAAAGGGGATTCTGACCTCCTTGGCGCTGACCGGAGTCAGGGTGAAGGTGAACTCCAGACTTCCGCCCTCGGCCACCGGCGCGGTATCCGACCAGGCCACTGAAACCTCGGGCTCGCCGTCTCCGTCGGTGATGGTGCCGTCAGCGGATAGGTTGGCGTCGGCAAGGACAGCGTTGGACAAGTCCGATGTATCCAGAAGAGTAACCGTAAGAACCTCGTCTTCTTCGTCCAGGTCGTCGTCCACCGTCGCGATGGTGATAGTCCCCGTGGGTCTGTTGTTGGAGATGGTCAATATGCCAGCGGGCGTGGCGGTGTCGCTAAAGTCAGCCGATGAGGCCGGGTTGAGGCTGGCACTGCTGCCGACCACCGAATAGTGCACGGTGATCGCCTTGCCGCTTGCCGGAGTTACGGTAACCTCAAAGACCAGATTGCCGCCCTCGGCGACAGTCCCTGTGGTAGCGGCGATCGAAACCGTCGGTTCGTCGTCATTGTCCTGTATGGTACCAGTGGCAGACTGGTCGGCAGTTACGGTGGTGAGAGTCGCTTCGGACGCGGGCGGGTCGCCAAGCGTGATTTCCACCGTCTCGTCTGGCTCGTCCTGACTATCGTCTCTCGTAACTATGCTTATTGTCGCGGTGGTGCTTCCTGCCGCAATCAGTACGGAGAGGGGCGACGGTTCGGTGTAGTCGCCGGTCGCTCCTGAAGTAGACGTTCCGCCAAGCGTGTAAGGTACGGTAACTGTCTTGCCGCTCGCCGCATCCAGTCTAACCGTGAAGGAAAGAGTCCTGCCCTCGACAACGGATGCGGCTGCACCAGTGGGCTGCTCAATTGATACCACGGGCGGGTCGTCGTTGTCGGTAACTGTGATGTTAGCCGTGGTGTCCGAACCGAGCGTGTAACCCGCACCCACTCCCGGGGCACCCAGCTCAATCATCAGGGTAGCATCGTCCTCATCCAATAAGTCGTCGTGCGTCGCCACCGATACCTCGACGGTTTCGGCATCTTCCGCAAACGACGCCGTACCCGTTATTGGCAAAGTGGTGCCAGAAGGCAGCATATCGCCCGCCGTCTGGGTCACCGTATACGGTACGTCTACCTCGCTGGCGGTGTCTTCTGTTCTGGTCAGAGTGAATGTGGCGGGCATACCCTCTGCAGGACTGGCGCCCGCAGCAACTGTGACAGAGGGAAGTACCACCTCAAAGCCGCTAATTGAGAACCTGCCTCTAAGGTTGCCATCGTTGGATTCCCGCCAGCTATTGAAAGTGTGTCTTTGCAAAGACATCGGCAGACTCCAGCCGCTGGCAGTACCAGTGTGCGTGCCCGAAGAACTGTGAGTGCGCCAGTCAGCGCAGTTAATGGACTGGCTGCCCTGAACATTTGCAGCTTTTGCTACAACAAAATACGTGGCGCCGGGAGACAGGGTAGTCGAGTCGGCTCCCTTGGGGGTAGTGTACGTGGCGCCGTCAGTGCCGTCGACGTCGTACGTTGTTGGAAGCGTTGTCTCTTCATTTATCGTCGTCGCAATCGTCCAGCGGTGCAGTACATTGGCATCTGCGGAGCCAGCAATGAAAGACGGCTGCGGAGGCCCCGCCGACACGCTTTCCGCTATCTCGACTATGAAGTCAAATCCAGCAGGTCTCGCAGCGCAGTTGGTTTGAGCAAAATCAAGCACAATGCTGTCGATGCGATAACCCCCGGCATTACCGCCTGCAGTAAATGACTGGGCTAGGCGGGGGACAGAACCCCAGATGGCGAGCTCAGTGGTAACAAGATCGTCTACGTTGTTTGTAACAAGCGTGATCGGTGTGGGCTCTTCTTCTTCCATCATCTGCGCGTTCGCGCCATGCGTCCCTACGCCCGCAAATACCACCAGAAGGCCAGCCGCCCAGGCGCAATGCGCCACCCAGCGCGGCAATCCGCCATTGCTCCGGTGGCTCATGATGCTGCTCCTCTGGCTGTCCGGCGTTGCCGCGGGTTTCAGGAGCGCCCTCGCCGCTTGGCCGCCAGGGGAGGCCTGGTTCGGGTGATCGTTGTTGCGACCATGCGCCACTGTATTGCTCATAGGTTGCCTCCAGATGATGCCTGCGGCGAATTCTACCGCTGCCTAACGGCCAGGGCAACGCGCAAGATTGCTGCCCAAGCGCCACCGGACTCCGAAGCCGGTCAAGCGATTGGCCAGGTCGTAGCAACCGATAGTAGCAATGGCGATGATGAGATGGACAGGGCCAATGCTCGGACGAAATGCCCCTCCGCGACTCTGCAGTCGAACGGGGCGCCAGCAGTCGGAATGGCTGCCTCAGAAGCCGACACGCATCTCCAGCATCGCGGCATGGTCAGCGGGCTTGGAGCGATGTTCCTCGCGCTCGCCATAGAGCTCAAGGCTCAGCCGCTCAAGCGCACCCCCGTGTCCCCGCATCTCGGCGCCCAGACGCATTCGAACGGCTTCGCCGCCAAATTCCGACTCGCCGTACAGCGTCGCCAGCGCCCGCTTCTGTACCGCGTCCACGCCATACCCCAAGCGCACCCGAGTCGCCGCGCCATCGCCCGATGACGGGTTCAGGCTGTAGCTGGAATCAGCCCTCCACATCGATTCGGCGGGGTCGGAGTCCGGGGCGTTCCACAGCTGCTCCAGCGAAGCCTGAAAGCCGCGGGCGTCAGCGCCGGGGTCGTAGGACACCCCAAGGCCAAGCCCCAGCTCCTTGAAACCCTCCTGGCCATGGAAAAGAAGGTAGCTTCCCCTTCCCGAAATCTCGACGCGGCCGTCCGCGCTGACGTGCCTGAAGTCGCCCGCGACATCCAGCCCGGCGCCAGTTTCGGCGTCTCCTCCGTCGTGCCGCGCTCCCAGCTCAAGCGCGTAGTCCGTCTGCCCGTTGACGGACGGCCGCGATGGCGTCATCTCCGCCGCCACCCTTATGCGCTGGGAGCCCGCGTCAATGTCGCCGGCTGACGCTTCCGCGCCGTCGGCGGAAACGGTTGCGGTAAACGCGTCCGCCTTGAACGCGATGCTTCTGCCCCAGCGATTCGAGAGGTGGTTCCAGGCGCCGACAGCGATCATCCGCGCGCCCAAGTCCATCGTTGCCTCTCCGCTGCTATGCGTGGTGTCAGCCTCGCCGCTGCCCACGCCGAACGCGCCCCAGACTTCCAGCCCCGATGGGGACTTCCAGCGTAGCCAGGGCATGACGCTGGTCAGGGTCGAGTCGATCTCGCCGCTGCCGTCGCTGGAATCCGCGAAGCTGTACTCCGCCGATCCCGAGCTCCTGCTGACAGCGAGGCCGAGTACCGCGGTTTCGCTCATCCGGTAGTCGAGGCCGAGACTGAAGGTGGTGGTTGACCCTTCGGAAGTCAGGCTGCTGAAATCGTCTCCGTCCAGCTCGCTTTCGTAACTGCCCAGCCTTCCCGCTCCCCAGTACACCATGGAGCCGCGTCCCCCCTCTCCGTCCAGGGCCAGCGCAAAACTGGACCGCCGGGAGATGGCGTCGCTGTCGGGGATGCCGGCCCAGCTTCTGAAGTCCTCTAGATTGCCTTCGGCGGTTATGCCGCGGTTCGTCCAATCATCCGAAACCTGCGGAGCGTCGATAGCTTCGACGCCAAACAGCCGCGCGGCTTCCTTTGCGGCATGGCGGCTCCCAAAACCGGAGGCGAAAGCGCTGCCGTCGACTGCGCGTCCGCCAAGACTGGCATGGGAAGACGGCCTTCCGTGCCTGTGGGACTCGACGCGGCTCCAGATCGAGTCAACGAGGCCGATGGTGACCGAGCGTCCGAAGCTGGCAAGCCCGCCTTTGGCGGCAAAGACCTCCGCCTCCGACAGCCCGCCCTGCCTGGCCCAGGCGCTCGCCTTGGTCTCGGTGTAGCCGACGTCGTCCGTGAAATAGACCACCAGCCGCAGATAGTTCCCCTCGTCAGCCTCCTGCACCATGTACATCGCCGTGTTTGCGCCGCGTATGTCCGCGGCGTTGACGTCTCTGGCATCGGCAGAACGCTGCCACTGGTAGGTGAAGGCCAGCGTGGCCATGCCGTTGGCATCCGCAATGGAAGACGTATCAGCCGTCAGCTGCACTTCGTCGGCGTCGGTACGAGCCGTCGCCAGTTTCAGGTCGCCCGCCGCTGGCGTGTTGGACTCGCTGAAGGCCGACAGTACAGCTGCGCTCCATGCGCTCACCCTTGTTTCAGGGTACTCGTCGTCGTCCGTGAAACGCACCGTAACCCGCAGAAACTTGCCCTGGTCCACGGCGGTTGGCGTGTAGGTCGCCGCTGTAGCGTCGGCGATATCCTCGCCGTTGGTGTCAGAAGCGTCGTCTGCCCGTCTCCACTGGTAGCTCCAGCCGGCTGCGCTGAGGCCGTTATCGTCGGTGACGCCAGTCAGCCGGGCAATCAAATCGACACCCACCCGAGGCGTGCCGAAGAAAGTCACGTCGCCCGCCGCCGGCGCGTTGTCGCTCTTCAGCACGGCCGCTGTCCAGTCGCTCTCTTTGACCTCCTCGTGGCCGTCGTCGTCCGTGAACGTCACCACCACCTGCAGATGCCTGCCCTGATCGTTTGCCTTGTCTGGCGTGTAAGCCGACGCTGTCGCGTCCGTGATGTCTGCGGCTCTCGCGCCCGAGGCGTCGTTTGCGCGCCTCCACTGGTAAGTGAATGCGGTTGGTGGCGTCAGGCCGTTGACTATATCCATGATGGTTGCCGTGTTTGCAGCCAATTCGACGCCCACCCGCACCGCGCCGCCGCCCGCGACAGCAAGGGCAACGTCGCCCGTCGCCGGCGTGTCGGCGCGTACCAGCACCGCCGACGTCCAGGCACTTTCCATGATCGTCTCGTACCCGTCATCGTCCGTATAGGTAGCCGTCACCCGTAAGTGCTTGCCTTCGTCCGCCTTTACCGGCGTGTAAGTCGCCGCGGTCGCGCCGGAGATGTTTGCGCCTCCCGTGTCGCTTGTGTCGTCAGCGCGTCTCCACTGGTAGGTCCAGCCAGGCGCGTTGAGGCCGTTGGCGTCATCGATGCCAGTCACGTCCGCTTCCAGACCGACGTCAACCTGCGCCGTGCCCGACACCGTCACCTCGCCTGTCGGCTCGACGTCGGGGTCTGCGGGGAGTATCGGCCCTGCCCAGTCGCTCTGCTGCGACTCCGGGTAATCGTCGTCATCCATGAACCTGACTGTAACCCGCAGGAACCTGTTCAGGTCCCCGACAACGGGCGTGTAGCTGTCCGAAGTCTCGCCAGCGATGGCCGTCGCGCCCGTACCCTGACCGTCATCCGCGGTCTCCCACGAATACATCCAGTTCACCCCGGTCAGTCCGTTAGCATCAGTGATGCCCGACGGGTCCGCCGCCAGCGGCAGGTTTACCCGCGGCGTGCCGCGAAACGTCAGGT
This sequence comes from uncultured Rhodobacterales bacterium, assembly GCA_964586735.1. Classification (GTDB taxonomy): domain Bacteria; phylum Pseudomonadota; class Alphaproteobacteria; order Rhodobacterales; family CAZPXZ01; genus CAZPXZ01. The sequence continues at coordinate 8,924 of CAZPIN010000169.1, forward strand.
CGCCGCCCGCCGCCGCGGGATGGCGCCGAAGCACCGCCGCCGTCCAGCTGCTATCCACCATCTCCTCATAGCCGTCGTCGTCCATGAACGTCACCTTCACGCGCAGATGCTTGCCCTGGTCCGCCTTGACCGGCGTGTAAGTGGGCATGGTTGCGCCCGCGATTTCCGCGCCGTTGGTGTCCGAGGTATCGTCCGCGCGCCTCCACTGGTAGGTGAAAGCGACTGGCGGCGTCAGACCGTTCGCCGGATCCATGATTGCCGACGTGTCTGCCGTCAGTTCAACGTCCACCCGCGCATCGCTCTCGCCTTGAGGCAGCGAAACCGTTACATCACCCGTCGCGTCGACGGCCAGCGGCATGACGGCCGGGGTCCAGTCGCTTTCCACGGACTCCATGTAGCCTTGAGGGTCCGTAAAGCGCACCACCATCTGGAGATGCTTGGCAAGGTCATCGGCCGCAGTCGGCGTGTAGGTTGTCGCGGTCGCGCCTGTGATGTCCGCGGCGTTGGTGCCCGACGCGTCGTCCGCCCGCCTCCACTGGTAGCGGAACGTGCCGAGTCCGTTGGCGTCATCGACCCCCGTCGCGTCCGCCTCAAGCTCGTCGCCAACCTGCACCGTCGCGCCCCGCGGCAGGGTGATGGTCACGTCGCCAGTCGCGTCCATGCGCGTGCTGCGCCTCGCCACCGCTGGACTCCATAAACTCGGCGGCGAACCGCCCGCAGGGGTAGACATGCTGATCTTGGTTTCCAGATAGCCGTCATCGTCCATAAAATTCACCACCACCTGAAGATGCTTGCCTATATCCGCTGACGTCGGCGTGTAGGTCGCATTGGTCTCGCCAGCAATGTCCATATTTCCCGTGCCAGCGCGGTCATCCGCCCACCTCCACTGGTAGGTGAAAACGACTGGAGATGGCAGACCGTTTACCGGGTCGGCGATGCCGGACACGTCCGCCGTCAGCGGGAGGTCGGTCAAAATCTCCGTAACGCCTGTTGGCGTATGGATCGCCACCATGCCTGTGGCGGGGGCGTCGACTCGCGGCAGCACCTGCGTCCATGGACTCGTCTGGACAATGCTATAGAGGTCGTCGTCCAAACCCGATACCTGCACGCGAAGGTATTTCCCCTGGTCGTCCGCCTTGGTTGGCGTGTAGGTGTTGCCCCGTGCGCCTGAAATGTTCGCTTCGCCGGTACCCGCAGCGTCGTCCGCCCGCTGCCAGTCGTACTGCCAGTCAGGGCTCGTGAGGCCGTTGACCGGATCCGTGACGCCTGACATGTCAGCCGTCAGCAGGGCGTCAACCTGAAATACGCCAGTTGCGGACGTCACTGCCAAGTCGCCCATCTCATCCGTGTCGTCGCGCCTGACAACCGCCGCCGTCCAGTCACTCGTCTTGGTTTCACTGTTCATCTCATCGTCCGTGAATCCCACCGTTACCCGAAGAAACTTGCCCTGGTCGTCTGCCTTTGTCGGCGTGTAGTTTGCTGAAGTTGCGCCGGTGATGTCCGCGGCGTTTGCGCCAGTGTTGTCATCCGCGCGCTCCCACTGGTAAGTCCACCCAGGATTGGTCAGGCCGTCCTCGACGTTCGTTATGCCGGAAGTGTCTGCCGACAGCTGGACGTCGACCTTCGGGGTACCGGTTATTGTTACGTTGCCCTTTGCCGGAACGTCGCGGGGAAGAATAGGGCCGTACTGCTGCGAACAGACCGTTTCAATGGGACTGGTACCGTACTCGTAACATGCAAATACCAGCTTGCCGGCTTGGGCAGCGGGAATCGTGTAGGTCGCCGTAGTGCCGGAGGCTCTTGTCGTGCTTGTGCCGCCAGTCAGCGCGCTGACGGTTGCCGGAAAGACTCCGCCGGGATCAATGAAATAAAGATCGGGCGTTGACCCAGTCGTTATTGCCGCCACGCTGCCGCTGTCGGTAATGGAGGACGTATCGACGGTTATGGTTTTTTCAATCCTGATATCCCCGGTGATCGTAGGGCCAGTCGTGGGATCTCCCCGATACCGCACTCCCCCGTCTGTCAGCTGCGTCCAAGTGGCGTCGGTACCAATTATTTGGAATTTACGGCGAGGAGATACGCCGAATATAGAGTACGCCCCCCAACTCCCCGATCCTCTAGTCCTGGCGCCGGGTATGCTCCATCCTGCCTCAGCTCCGGCATCTGGATTGGACGAGCCTGTATTAGCCCATTTGAACAGAATATTATTGCCAGTGAAACCAGAGCTTCGAAGTACAATGTGATATGTGGTGTCATTCGCAAGCGTGACAGATCCACCCACTACGTCAAAATTGTGGTTTCCGCTTCTCGTCCCGGTCGATGAGGGAACATTTAAGGTTGCAACTACAGTGCCTGGGTTGTTGCTGCCGTCATTTTGCGTTATTTCCGCACGAAGATAGCTTGTCAAAGAGCCAGGAACCGGGGGCTTGTCACTGGTTATGACAACCCGAGTGATCCTGTATCCGTTTGTCGCCGTACCTGTATGAAACCGCTGCGAATATTGCGATGTCCGACTCAGAGATGAAAGTGGTCTTGAGCTCTGCGCCGTATTGCTGACGAACGTAGTCTGCGCCACGGCGGACTCCGGCGCCAGTACCGCGCTCCCCAGCAGAATGCCAGCTATCGCGCCTGCCGCTAGCCGACAAAGGCTTCCTCTCGCCGTCAAGCTGGTCATAATGCCGATACTTCGGCGAAGCGCCCCATCCAGCGGCTTGCGGGGCGTACCCCGTTTCCCTGCCTGGGGG
>CAZPIN010000170.1:0-4856 GCA_964586735.1 uncultured Rhodobacterales bacterium
GGCTGACACGTCCAGCCACTTCCAGCCCGCCGTCCGGCGAGGCGTAGCAAATCTCCCCCGCCACGTCCGCTCCGGCGCCCTCCTCGCCGTCGCCGCTGTCCATCCGCGCTCCCAGTTCGAAGCGATTCGACATCGTGCCGCCACTGTCCGTTTTCCGAGTTGAAGCGCCCTCCAGCGCCAGACGAATCCGCGATGCCTCCGCTGCAAGCTCGTCGAAGCCTGCCGACTGCTCTGCGGTCATCGACGTCCTGAAGAGGTCTCCCCGTATCGCGTAGTCAAACATGCCCCGCCGCCTTGAGGCACCCTTAGCGCCCAAGGCCAGCATCGTCATGGAGACGTCCGCCTCCACCGCGCCGCCACTGTTGGACATCTCCGCCGTACCAGACCCGACTCCGAAGCTGCCCCAGACGCCAAGGCCTGTCACCCCCAGCCAGTGCACGTACGGAATCACTCCCGTCAGCGACGTCTCGACAGCGCCCATGTCAGTATGTCCGCCGCTGCTGGCCTTGTAGTCAGAATCGCCCGAAAGCCGACTCAGCGCCACGCCAGCCAGAATCTCTCCGCTGCGCCAGTCGACGCCCGCAAGCATCACCTGCGCCGAGCCTTCCACCGAGGCTCCGTCCTCGGGCTCGCTCTCGAAACTGGACATGAATCCGCTGCCCCAGACGCCAAGCGATCTGCCGTCTGCTTCGTCGCCAACAACAAGCGAGAAACGGCTGCGCTCCAGTAGGTGTTCGCCATCCTGCATGACCGTGCGGTTGCGCCAGGCAGCCATGTCGCCGGAGGCTCCCTCTGAGAAGCCGTCTCCATCACCAGCCATGGCAAGCGGGGGCTGGACAGCCTCCACGCCAAACAGCCTGGCGGCCTCCCGCGCCACCCTGCCCGCGTCGCCGCTGGACATGGCCGCCGTATCAATAGAGCGGTTTCCTATCCGGGCCGTCGATGTAACGTCGCCCGACCTGTGGAGATTGGCCCGCTGCCAGATGCCGCCGACGATGCCAGTGGCCATGGTGCGGCCAAAGCCAGCAAGCGCATGCTGCTGGATGCGTGTCTCCCGCTCGGCGAAGCGTCGCGGCTGGAACGCGACCGCCACAGCCGCGGTATCCAACTCCGCTGCACCGCCCGACAGCGCGGCGGCAAGTACCTGAGCGCTTCTTGCCTGGCTGACGGCGCAGGAGCCAGTGCCACAGTCGAGGCCGGAAATCTCGAAGCCCAGCTGGTCAGTAGATTCAACGGCCTGGCTGAGCGTAGCCTCAATATCGGCTGTATCCTCTCCCGTCGCCAGTCTCACGGGGCTGCTGCTGCTTGCAAGCACATCCACAGTATACGTCCGCGAACCGCCGCTGCTCATTTCCTGGATACGAGTGATTTTCCAGTCGAAGGCAATGTCAAAGTTGCGGTTTGCACCACCCTGCACGCTTACCTGGAACACGGATGTTGTTGTTCCATCCACTTCCTGCGTCTGCCCGTGCTGTACCGACACGACGGCAGGCGCAGCCTGGGTTATGGTTGCCTGTGTCGACGCCAGTACCGTGCCCATGGGGCTAAGAATCCTGATGCCAACCGTCTCGCCACCGTCATCGACAATGTCAGGGTTGACGGTGACGCTAACCGTGCGAACGGTCACGCCCTGCGTAAACAGCAGCTGGCCTGCCGTCGCTGAGCCGCTGTCAGTCTGCGTGGTAGCGTCGGAATAGTCGACATCCAAGGTTGCCGTGCCTCCGTCCAGCGAGTAGTCGACTGCCACATTCCTGGTCCAGGTCCCCGCCAGCGTAACCGTGAAGGCGATATCGGCGGTCTGGCCAGCGGCGGGCTCGGCAACGGACGCCGGTGCTGCGGCAACCGTCACTTCGTAGTCGTCGCTGAGGATGGTCCCCGCCCAGTCGGTCTGTGATATCTGCGCCCCGCCAGTGGCGTTAGACAGGGTCAGCGTCACCGTCTCGTCGGGCTCGGCGGCCGTATCGCCAATGATCTCTATATCAATGGTCTTTTCCGTCTCAGCAGGATTGCCGTTGGCGGCCGACGCGAATGTCAGCGTGCCGGACGAGGCACGGTAGTCCTGACCGGCGGTCGCCTCGCCCGCTGCCGTGCCGGCGGCAAACTCGTAATCGACAGTTACCGCCTGATTCCAGGCGGTCGTCATCGTCACCGTGAAGGTCATGGGGGACGTGCCCGAATCGCCCTCGGTTACATCGTCCACGCTGACCGTGAACGTTGGCGCGTCGTTGTCGACGATGGTGCCCGTACCAACGGCCTCGCCCGACTTGAGGATTGGCGTGACGCCAGCCGGACAGTTGGAGCATGTCGGACTGGAAAGCGTTACCGTCAGGGTCTCGTTGCCTTCCGTCAGCATGTCGCCGATGACTGTTATGGCGGGAATGGTCTGGGTTAGAGACCCGCCCGCCGTGAAGGTGAGCGTGCCAGCAGCATCGGCGACGGTGTAGTCGTCAGAGGCGGTGGCGGAGTCATCCGCAATGGTGTAGCTGACCATCACGTCGTTGGGCGTCTCCGCGCCCAGCGTAACCGTGAAGGTCATGGTGTCGGTATCGCCGGTGTCCCCTTCGGTAACCCGCTCGTTAGAAATCGAAAGCTCGAGAAGGTCGTCGTCCCGTATTCTGCCGGTACCATCAAGTGTAGGGTTACCGCCCATCAAGGTTGCGTCCATAGGAGAGGACAGCCTGACGACCAAGGTTTCTTCGGCCTCGGCAAGATTGTCGCCATTGACCTCTATCACAATCTGCTGCGTCGTCTCTGCCACAGTGAACTCGATCGGGGAGTCCAGCATGTGGGTGTAGTCGTTGCCGACGGTCGCCGTGCTGGAGCTGTGGATCTCATAGGCGACGCTGGCGGGCAGCTCGGTCTCTCCTTCCTTTGTCAGCACGTAGCGAAGCTCCACCGTGCCTGAATTGCCCTCTACCACTTCCGGCGAGGTAATGGAGATCACTGGTGGGGTTTCATCATCGGAAATGATAATGTCGAATGAGCTGGGCGAACCGAGTCCGTAACCTGCGCCGCTCTCGGGCGTGGACAGCTCCAGCCGGAGCGTGGCATCCGCCTCGTATACGCTATCACCCTGCGTTGGCACATTGACCGTCGCCGTGCTGTCACCGTCGCCGATTGTTGCCGACGATGGCAAATTGGGGCTAGCTGGCAGCATGTCGCCAGCGGTTTGCGTCACCGTGAAAGGCACGACAAGCTCGCCGGTTGTCGGCCCATCCCTTCTCAGGGTAAAGACAGCGTCGCTGCCTTCCATCGGAGCGTTGCCCGACACCGATACGCTCGGCAGCTCGTCGTCAACGATCGTGCCGGTGGCTGTCGGATCCGAGGGAAGCGTGGCGGCCCCGCTGGGGCTTACATTTGACAGTTCTACTTCAAATGTCCGGTTGCCGTCGGATTGACCGTTGTCCTCCAAGGCGATCTCGATGGGTTGCGTTAGTGCTGTGGGGGCGAAGGTCAATGTGCCGTTAACAATTGCGTTGTCGTAGTCGTCACCCGCTACCGCCGACCCGCTACCGGGAACAATTCTCCAGTCGACCATGATGGTTTGCCAGCTTTCGATACTCTTCCTGACCATGAATGTAACTGTGCCTGCTGCTCCTTCGGTTCCGGAGGCATCCGCGATAGTGAACTCAGGGGCGTCGTCGTCAGCGACGGTGATCTCGACAGAAGTGTCCGAACCGAGAGTGTACCCCGCGTCCATTGCGGGGTTGCTCAGCATAAGCTGCAGAGTGGCATCTCGTTCGTCTACAGCGTCCCCCTGCGTCGGCACCCTAACCGCGGCGGTAGGGCTGTCTGCCGCAAATGAAACCATGCCCGTTATTGGTGAAGTAGCGCCACCTGGCAGCACATCACCCGCAGTCTGGGTCACCGTATAGCCTACGTCCGCCAGCGGGCTGGCAATGTCCACCTCCGTTCTCCTAAGGGTAAATACGGCTTCATCGCCCTCGTTGGGAGGAGTGCCCGTAAATGAATCAACCGTGACAACGGGAAGAGGCGCTTCCTCCTCATTACCGCTGACACTTAGTCGTAAATAACTCATCCCCGATATGTGTCCCCAACTTCCGCTACTTACTGAATATCTTATGCCCCGACTCGGAAAATTCCAACCTGCCGCTGTACCTGTTTGCGTGTTTCCATTTGCAGCAAAGCTCCATTCAGCACAGGTAAAGGACCCACTAGCACCACTGTTGGTATGCCTGATCACAATAAAATACGTGGTGCTTGAATCCAGGGTTGTCATTGTTGCTCCCTTTGGCGTTGTGTGCTCAGTGTCATCGACGTCAAATTCAACATAAAAATTGGGAGAGGTGCCGACTTGATCAAAAACAAGATCGCTATTCGCGGTCGATGTATGTGTCCATCTATGCAGCACATTGTCATCTGCGGTGCCCGGTATAGTTGACGGCGTCCCTGTACTGGTCACACCCTCCGCAATCTCGACAATGAAGCTGAATACAGATGCAGCACCATCACAACGCGGTTTATCGAAACTCAGTCTAATACTGTCGATGCTATAGCCGCCGGCGTTGGCGCCAGTTTCAAACGCCTGCGCGATACGGTGGTCTTCGTCGTCCACGATGGCAATACCGACATAGTTGTTTATCGCTGCGTTGTTCGTGATCAGAACAATCGGATCAGGTTCTTCTTCTTCCATTGACTGCGCGTTCGCGCCATGCGTCCCTATGCCCGCAAGCACCGCCAGAGAGCCTACCGCCCATGCGCAGGCTGCCATCCAGCACGGCATGCCGCCGCTTCTCCGGCGGCTCATGATACCGCTCCTCTGGCTGGCCGGCTTTGCCGAGAGCTTCCGGCATGCCCCCCCCCATGGCGAGGCGGAGGGGGCATGCCGGCAACTC
>CAZPIN010000171.1:0-46241 GCA_964586735.1 uncultured Rhodobacterales bacterium
CCTCAAGGAGGCGGTCCATGGCAAGGCGCAGGGCTACGTAGCCGCCATCACCGGCGGCTACGTAGCCCTGCGCCTTGCCATGGACCGCCTCCTTGAGGACCGCGTCATCATGTCCGACCCCATGATCGAGCAGGTGGCGGCGGTCTCCTGCGGCATCGTCGGCTCGGTGCCGCTGCTGGACCTTGACTACGGGGAGGATTCGGACGCCACCACCGACGCCAACTTCGTCCTGACCTCCGGCGGCAAGCTCGCCGAGGTGCAGGCGACGGCCGAATCGCGTCCCTTCACCGCGGACCAGCTGGGCGAGATGCTTGTGCTGGCGCGCAAGGGATGCGAAGAGCTGTTTGACCTGCAGGACAAGGCGGTGACGTCCACCCGCAGCGGTTGACCCGTCCATGACGAACCGCCTCGCCGCGGGGTCGCGGCTGGTACTGGCCACGCACAACCCCGGCAAGGCCCGGGAGGTCGCCCAGCTGCTGGAGCCATGGCGAATCGACGTGGCGACGGCGGGCAGCCTCGGCCTGCCGGAGCCCGAGGAGACCGGAGCAAGTTTCGAGGAAAACGCCCTGCTCAAGGCCGTATCGGCGGCGCGGCTGTCCGGCATGCCAGCGCTGGCCGACGACTCGGGGCTGGCGATAGACGCTCTCGACGGCGCCCCCGGCATCCACTCGGCGCGCTGGGCCCAGGGCGACTTTGAGGATGGCATGCGGCGCCTGCACCAGGAACTCGAGGCCCGCGCCGCGCCGCAGCCGTGGACGGCCCGGTTTTACTGCGCGCTGGCGCTGGTCTGGCCCGGCGGCGAGGAGCGGGCGTTTCTGGGAAAGGTCGAGGGCCGGTGCGTCTGGCCTCCAAGGGGAGAGCGGGGTTTCGGGTACGACCCGATGTTTCTGGCCGAGGGCGAATCGGAGACCTTCGGCGAGATGGCCCCCGCCCGCAAGGACTCCATCAGCCACCGCGCCGACGCTTTCGCCCAGCTGGCCAGGGCCTGCCTCGAGGCGTGACTCCATGGCCTTTGGCATCTATGTCCACTGGCCCTTCTGCAAGTCGCGGTGCCCCTACTGCGACTTCAACGCCCATGTCTGGCAGGAGGTGGACCACGGCGCCTGGCGCGACGCCCTGCTGGCCGAGATGCGCAGCGCCTATGAGCGTTTCGACCGCCAGCCGGTGGAGACGGTGTTCTTTGGCGGCGGCACGCCCTCTCTCATGGAGCCCGCCACCGCCGCCAGCCTGATCGACGCCATCGGCGGCCTCTGGGGATGGGGGCCTGATCCCGAGATCACCCTTGAGGCGAATCCCACATCGTCGGAGGCGGGGCGGTTTCGCGAGTTCGCCGCCGCCGGCGTGAACCGAATCTCGGTCGGCGTCCAGTCGCTGCGCGACAGGGACCTCAAGGCGCTCGGCCGCACCCACACCGCAGACGAGGCGCTGGAGGCGGTGCGGGCCGCGGCGCAGGCGGTGGAGCGGGTATCCCTCGACCTGATCGCGGCCCGCCCCGGCCAGACCGCCGACAGCTGGCGGGAGGAACTCGCCCAGGCCATCGACTGCGGGCTGGGGCATCTGTCGGTGTACCAGCTGACGTTTGAGCCGGGGACGCGTTTCACCGAGCTGCGCGACAGGGGGAGCATGACGCCGCTCGACTCCGACAGGTGCGCCGACATCTACGAGATCACCGCCCAGATGACCGAGGCGGCAGGACTGCCCGCCTACGAGATCTCCAACCACGCAAGGCCCGGCGAAGAGTGCCGCCACAACATGATCTACTGGCGGGGGGAGTCGTGGATAGGCGTCGGACCTGGCGCGCACGGCCGTCCAAGCAGCAATGGCCGGCGGCATGCCACCGACACCATCCGCGACCCGGCCCAGTGGATGGCCGCCGTCGCCAGGCAGGGAGAGGGGTACGCCGATGCGCCACGGGCGCTGCCGCCACTGGAGCAGGCCGAGGAGTACATGATGACCGCGCTGCGTCTGCGGGAAGGGGCGTCTCTCGACCGATGGAAGGCGCTGGCTGGGCAGCCGCTGCCGGCGGAGGCCGTAGCCGGGATGGAGAAGGCGGGGATGCTTGAGGCGGCTGATGGCCGAATCGTCGCTACGCCACGGGGGAGGTTGATGCTGGATAGTGTGCTGGGGGAGCTGATTTCAGAGGCTAACCCCTTGTGAACATTGACTCTAAAATTTTTCATTGCCGCGGAGGTTGACAACAAGAGCAACTTGTGATATAATGTGTCGTTCATCTCACCGGAGGGCAGGTACCATGCTTTATAAACTTTTTGCCATACTTGCAAATCGAAACAGCCTCCTGTGGCGCTGCTACGAACATTTATCAGTCATTCTGTTTTACGTCATGGTTCTGTATTTTTGCTATTTGTTCTGGGAATACGGATTGAATCCCTTGAACCTTCCAAAGCATGCCATTGGCATATTTCTACTATTTGCAATTGTGTTATTTTGCGTTGACAAGTTCAAGTACGGATGGACAAGTGACCGTCGCGATAACCCGTTGCGCACATATAGTCTATTCGCCCCCATAAGATCTGTTTTAGTCAGCGTGAAAGTGCACAAAAGGATAAAGTCAGAGGGCAAACCCTACCAGAACGCATCGCAGCTTCGCGAAGACATGAGGTGCTATCGAGAAGAGTACGAATCTGGCGACGTCGAGCTCTTTCCCATGCCCTAAATTCCTTCGCGTTGACCCGATACCTGAGAAAGCATCTAGGTAACAAAGACAGCCTGTTCTGGCAGTGGTACGATTTGCTTTCCTATATTATTTCATGTTGCTCGCTTGCTTTAGCTGCAATTATTCCCTTTTGGAAAGATCATTCGAAGGAATATGATCTACCCTCATTTTCGGATTCAACAATGGATTTCATGTTTTCAACAAACACGGCGATTTTGTTGTGGTCATTCGCACTGGTAGTGCTTATGGATCGTATAAAGGCATTCATCACAAAAGACGATTCAGATCAGCATACCGAGAAAGATAATAATGCCCCTTCTTGAGATCAAAGCAAAACGCATCTATACTACGTTCAGTTCCTCTTTTTATGTCTCGTAGAATACCCATCGTCTCAAAGTGTATCAACAACCCGGGCTCATACCTTCCCCCCCTTCCACACAAATTGCCGCCTGAATCTGCGCAGCACCTCCAGCGGGTTCTCGCCGTTGGTGGGCGCTCGCTTGATGCAATGCAGGCGCCGAATAACCCTCTTCCGAACCTTTGCATCCGGCTTCACATTCAGCTTCGCATCCAGCTTCGCTTCCAGCACTTTGGCTACAAACGCGGACCGCTGGCGGTTGGGTATCGCTTTCTCCAGTTTCCTCATCAGAGTACTGGGGATCTCCACCGTCAGCGTTTCCTCGGGGCTTTCGTAGTTCTGCTTGCTCATTGCGCTTCCTCTCGGCGTTCTCGCGGATGGCTGCTCCGCAGGCATCGGCAGTATAGGCCAGTATGTGCCCACTGTCATCTTGCCATTCCGCGTTGCCATCCATTCCCAGTCCCCAACGATCTACTGTTGCTTCTGTGCTCGCCGACGGAGCCGACTGCCTCAGCCCGCCTTCAGCGCAAGAGCGAGGCGGGCAGGGTCAGCGAGGACGAGGAATCTCGATACCGCTCGAAGGACAAACTTCTCCAACAAGGAGAAGCTGTCAACACCGGTTGAAAAGGGACTCACCCTGTGGGTGACGGAAGGAAGGAGAAGCGGCCCTCAGCTGCACTGAACGGGTAGCTGCCAAATTTGACTACTTCACCCAATCCTCGAATAACGTCAGATGCCCGAACTTACCTGCTTTCCTTGCATGCTTGCGGTCAGCTGTCAGAAATGTTCCACCCCTTATAATTGCAGCGGCGTGATAAAGACTATCCGTTAAAGAAGGGTACCCCGACTTTGAGCTGCCCTCGCTGCAGATTTCCTCCGCTTTGTGCCAATGTTGTGTTTCCAGTTGAATCCATTCGAATCCGCCCCGTGTAAGGTTATCCAGTATTCTCAGGGGAACCGAGAAACTCTTTCCGTAATGCAGAGCGGCACCGCATGCCTCCAATTTCAGTAATTCAGGCGCTCCAAATGGCAGCCTCTGATCAACGGCATGGTTGCAGAAGGCGGTAGCCTTCCGGCTGTCAGACTCGTCGAGAAACGTCTTGTTGAAGACACTTGCGTCAATAATATACATGCTCACGCCTTTCCTCTAGGCTTCATAAATTGCCGCCTGAATCTGCGCAGCACCGTCAGCGGTTTCTCGCCGTTGGTGGGCGCTCGCTTGATGCTGTTCATGTATCGTATAACCTCCTTCCGGACCAGCGCTGCCTCCAGCGCCTTGACCGTAAACTCGGGCCGCTGGCGACTGGGTATGTCCTTCACCAGTTTCCTCTTCAGAAGGCGCGGGACTGACACCGTCAGCCTCGCCTTGGGGTCGCTATCTGCCAGAGCACTCATTGTGTTTCCTCTCCGCGCGCATATCGACGGCTGCTCGGTAACCGAGTGCAAGTGTAGACGGCTACGCTCGCAGTGTCAACCCGCCGACCGTTCCTCCTTATCCAGCGCAAATTGCAGCGCCTTGGCCACAAACGCGGACAGCTCCTGACTGGGGACCTCCTTCTCCAGCTTCCTCATCAGGGTACTGGGGATATCCATCGTCAGCAGTTCCTCGGCATCTTCGTCATCCGGCGTACTCATTGCGTTTCCTCTCTGCGAGCATATCGACGGCTGCTCGGTAACCGAGTGGAAGCATAGGCACCTATGCCCGCAGTGTCAACCCTCTCTCCGTACTGCCACCCGATACCTGTCTCCATCTACCTTCCTCGGACTGCGGCATCGACCACGCTCTGTCCCCACCCGATACCTGCCACCGCTGGCCCAGCTCAGGCACCTGTCTCGCTACGGCAGCAACCGCTTGAGGTCGTAAATCATGTCCAGCGCCTGGCGGGGCGTCAGCGAATCAGGATCCATCTCCGCCAGCCTCTCCTCCACTTCGCTTTTCCTGGCAGACGCGGCGGTCGGCGCCCGGGCGTCAAACAGCGGCAGGTCCGCCAGACCCGATTCGCTGCTGCGCTCCTCCTCCAGCCGGCCCAGTATCTCCTGCGCCCGCTCCACCAGCTGGTCCGGCAGTCCCGCCAGCCGCGCCACCTGCACGCCGTAGGAGCGGTCCGCCACGCCTTCCGTCACCTCGTGCAGAAACACCAGCTTGCCCTCCCAGTCCTCCGCCTTGACGGTGACGTTGCGCACGCCCTCAACCCGCTCGGCCAGCGCCGTCAGCTCGTGGAAGTGAGTCGCAAACAGGGCCCGGCTGCCGTTGACCTGGCGAAGGTGCTCCAGCACCGCCCAGGCGATCGACAGCCCGTCGTAGGTGGCGGTGCCGCGCCCGATCTCGTCGAGGATCACCAGCGACCGCGGCGTAGCCTGGTGCAGGATGGCGGCCGTCTCCACCATCTCCACCATGAACGTCGACCGCCCCCGGGCCAGGTCGTCGGCGGCCCCCACCCTCGAAAACAGCCGGTCCACCAGGCCAAGCCGCGCCGACCGCGCCGGCACGTACGACCCCGCCTGGGCCAGCACCGCGATCAGCGCGTTCTGCCGCAGAAACGTCGACTTGCCCGCCATGTTGGGGCCGGTCACCACCCACAGCGGCGCCGCATCCTCCCCCTCGACGGTGAGGTCGCAGTCGTTGGCCACGAAACCTTCCCGCAGCGCCCGCTCCACCACCGGATGGCGGCCGCCCTCCACCCGAAACGCCAGGTCCCCGCTCATCTCCGGCCGGCTCCAGCCGTCCTCGCGTGCCAGCCGCCCCAGCGCCGCCGCCAGGTCGATCTCGGCCAGCGCGGCCGCCAGCGCGGCCACTTCCCGGCGGCTGTCGAGGGCCTTGGCGCGCAGCTCCTCGAAGATCCCCGTCTCCAGGTCGCGGGCGCGGGCGTCGGCCCCGGCGATGCGGCTCTCGAGGTCCGCCAGCTCCGCCGTGGAAAACCGCCCCGCGCTGGAGATGGTCTGGCGGTGGCTGAACAGCCCCCCCATCTCCTCCGCCGTCAGCTTGCGGGCATGCTTGTCGCGCACCTCCACGAAATACCCCAGCACGTTGTTGCGGCGGATGCGCAGCGACACCACCCCGGTTCTGTCGCGGTACGACTGCTGCAGCGACTCGATCAGCGCGACGCTCTCGTCGCGCAGGGCGCGGGCCTCGTCCAGCTCCGGGGCGTACTCCGCCGCCACAAACTCCCCGTCGGCCACCGCCAGTGGCAGCGACTCGGCCAGGGCCCGTTCCAGCAGGCCGCGCAGTTCCTCCAGTCCCTCCAGGGCGGCGCGGCTTTCCGCCATCCTCGCCGGCAGGTCCGCGCCGCCCAGCATCGCGGCCGCCTCCGCCGCCACCTGCAGGGCGGCGCGCAGCGCGCCCAGGTCGCGCGGTCCGCCGCGGCCCAGTCCCAGCCGGGCCATGGCCCGCTCCGCGTCGGGCAGGCCGCGCAGGCAGGCGGCGGCGCGCTCGGCGAGGTCGCCGCCGCCGTAAAAGTGCTGCACGGCGTCGAGGCGGGCGCCAATCTCCTCCATGTCCGTCGACGGCGCCCCCAGCCGCGCCGCCAGCAGCCGCGCCCCGGCCCCGGTCACCGTGCGGTCGACGGCCGCCAGCAGGCTGCCCTCGCGGGCCCCCGACAGGGTCTCGACGATCTCGAGGTTGCGGCGGGTGGCGGCGTCGATGTCCATGCGCTCGCCGGCCTGCTCGCGCACCGGACGGCCGATGGCGGCGCTGCCGCCCTGCTGGGTGAGGTGGAGATAGTCGGCCACCGCCCCCATGGCCGACAGCTCGGCGCGGGTAAAGGCGCCGTAGGGCTCCAGCGACGACACCTGGTAGAGGGCCCTCAGCCGCTCGCCGGCCGAATCGCTGTCAAAGCTGGGCGCGCCCAGCGGCGTCGGCGAGGCCCCGCTTTCGGCGAGGCGGTCGACCAGGGCGCGGTCGTCGCACATTCTCTGCGGCAGCAGCAGCTCGCGGGGCTGCACCCGGGCGAGATGCCCGGCCAGGCCGTCGCGGGCGCATGGGGCGACGCGAAACTCCCCGGTGGACAGGTCCAGCCAGGCGACTCCGCCCTCGTCGCGCACCTCGGAGTAGGCGGCAAGGAAGTTGTTGCGGCGCGGCTCCAGCAGCGAGTCCTCGACCAGCGTGCCGGGGGTAATCACCCGCACCACCTCGCGCCGCACCAGCTCGCGGCTGCCGCGCCGCCGCGCCTCCTCGGGGTCCTCGGTCTGCTCGCACACCGCCACCCGCCGTCCGGCGCGGATCAGCTCCATCAGGTAGGAGTCGGCGCTGTGCACCGGCACGCCGCACATGGGGATGTCCTTGCCCTGGTAGCGGCCGCGGGTGGTCAGCGATATGTCGAGCACCGACGCCGCGTCCTTGGCGTCGTCGAAAAACATCTCGTAGAAGTCGCCCATGCGGAAAAACAGCAGGGAGTCCGGATGGCGCTCCTTGATCGACCAGTACTGGCGCATCATCGGCGAGTCGGGGGCCGTCATCGGCGTCTCCCCGCTCATGCCCCCGCCGCCGCCCGCGCCTGCAGCAGCGCCTCGTAGATGCCGGTAAGGGCCTCGATGTCGGCCAGCGGCACCCGCTCGTCCACCGCGTGCATGTGCCGCCCCACCAGTCCCAGCTCCACCACCGGACACATCTCGCGGATAAACCGGGCGTCGGATGTGCCGCCCGAGGTCGACGTGGCGGGGGCCTTGCCGGTTGCCTGTTTCACCGTCCTGGCCACCATCGCCACCATCGCCTCGTCGCCGGCGGTAAACGGCTCGCATGCCGCCAGGCGCTCCACGGTCCAGCCGCATCCGCCATCGTCCTCCCGCTGCACCCGCTGGCGCACCGCCTGCTCGAGGGTGTCGGAGGTCCAGATGTCGCCGAAGCGGATGTTGACGGTCGCCTGGCATATGGAGGGGATGACGTTGGCGGCCTGGTTGAAGGCGTCGATGCCGGTCACCGAAATTGTCGAAGGGCCAAAGGCACCGCCGCCCTGGTCGATCTCCCAGTCCGCCAGCGCCGCCGCCATCCGCCCCATGGGGGGTATGGGATTATGCGCCCGCTCGGGATAGGCGCTGTGGCCGGCGACGCCGGTTGCGGTGAGGCGCAGCGTCAATGCCCCGCGGCGGCCGGTCTTGACGGTGTCGCCGACGCGCTCGGCGGATGTGGGCTCGCCCACCACGCACCACTCCATCGTCTCGCCGGATTGGCGCATCCAGTCGAGGATGGCGGCCGTGCCGTCGGTGGCCGGGCCCTCCTCGTCGCCGGTGACCAGCAGGGCTATGGGCTGATCGCCGCCGGCGCGGCGGTGGCGGCAGGCGGCGGCGACAAACGCCGCCACGCCGGACTTCATGTCCACCGCGCCGCGGCCCCACAGATGGCCGTCGCGGATCTCGCCGCCGAAGGGATCGGCGCTCCACATCTTGGCGGGCCCGGGCGGCACCACGTCGGTGTGGCCGGCAAACCCCAGCGCGGCCCCCGGCTCGCCGGCGCGGGCGTAGAGGTTGCAGACGCCGCCGCGGTCGATCCGGGTGCAGGCAAAGCCCTCGGCCTCCAGCAGCCCCGCCAGCAGTACCAGGGCGCCGCCTTCCTCGGGTGTGACGGACCGGCAGCGTACCAAAGCGGCCGTCAGGCCCGCGGGATCAGTCGCGGAGCAGGTCATTGACCGAGGTTTTGGCGCGGGTGCCGGCGTCCACCCGCTTGACGATCACGGCGCAGTACAGGCCGGGGCCGGGGGAGCCGTCGGCCAGGGGCCTGCCCGGCATGGTGCCGGACACCACCACCGAATACGGCGGAATGGAGCCGGTGTGGATGTCGCCGCTGGCGCGGTCGACGATTTTGGTCGAGGCGCCGATGTAGACCCCCATGGACAGCACCGACCCCTGGCCGACGCGGACTCCCTCGGCCACCTCGGCGCGGGCGCCGATGAAGCAGCCGTCCTCGATGATGACCGGCTCGGCCTGCAGGGGCTCGAGCACGCCGGCGATGCCGGCGCCGCCGGAGATGTGGCAGCTGGCGCCGACCTGGGCGCAGGAGCCGACGGTGGCCCAGGTGTCGATCATGGTGCCCTCGCCGACGCGGGCGCCGAGGTTGACGAAGCTGGGCATCAGCACCGCGCCGGGGGCGATGTAGGCCGAATGGCGCACCACGCAGCCGGGCACGGCGCGGAAGCCGGCCGCGCGGAACTCGTCGGCGCCCCAGCCGGCGAACTTCGACGGCACCTTGTCCCACCATCCGCCGCCGCCCGGTCCGCCGGGGATGGCCTCCATGGGACTGAGGCGAAACGACAGCAGCACGGCCTTCTTCAGCCACTGGTGGACGGTCCAGCCGCCCTCGCCGTCGGGCGAGGCGACCCGCGCCTCGCCGCTGTCCAGCATGTCGAGGGCGGCCTCGACGGCGTCGCGGGCCTCGCCGCCGGTATCCGGCGTCAGGGAGTCGCGGGCCTCCCAGGCCCGCTCGACGGCATCCTGCAGGGTATCGTCCATGGCGCTCTATGCTCCAGCGTGAAAGCGGTATCCTAGCGCTGGCCCGCCCCCTGGCGGGCAGCCCCCCAAAGAGCGCAGAAGAGTTGCGCAGGAAAGCCGCGAAGGAAACTTGCCATGGCCCGCACCACCGTATCGTCCGGATCGAAGTTCGAGGAGCTGGCGGGCTACGCCCGCGCCGTGGTCGACGGGCCGTGGATCTTCGTCGCCGGCACCACCGGCTTCGACTACGCCACCATGGAGATCTCCGAGGACGCCGCCGAGCAGACCGAGCAGTGCTTCCGCACCATCGCCAAGGCGGTGGAGGAGGCCGGCGGCAGCATGGGCGACATGGTGCGCATCCGGGTGTACATCGCGGACCGCGACGACTTCGAGGCGGTCTGCGAGGCGGTGGGACGCCACTGCCGGCCGATTCGCCCGGCCAACACCACCGTGGTGTGCGACCTGGTCGACCCCCGCATGAAGGTGGAGATCGAGGTCACCCTCTACGCCTCCGCGCGCTCCTCCGAGAGCTGATTCGCCGCACGCCCGAACCGCCACGACAGCGCCACGCCCGAGCCGCCACGACCGCACCCGCATGCGCGAGACGCCGCCGATTCCCGTCACGCTGCCCGAGGCCGCCCGACACATCACCCGCCTCGCCTGGCCGACGATGCTCAGCCGCTTCGGCGTGCTGCTGATGGCGTTTGTCGACATCGTCATGGTGGGCCGCTACGCCACCGAGGAGCTGGCCTACGCGGGTCTGGGGTATTCGCTGTTCATACCGGCGCTGGTGACCGCCATCGGCCTGCAGGTGGGCGTCATGCCCCTGATTGCCCGCGCCTACGGCGCGGGCAACTACTACCAGTGCGGCGTCGAGTGGCGGCGCGGCATGCCATGGTCCCTGTGCACCGGCCTGGTGGCGGGGGCCTTTACCGCCCTGAGCGGACTGTGGCTGGCGCTGCTGGGCCACGAGGAAAAGCTGGCCTACGAGGCGGGACGGGTGGCCGTGGCCGTCTCCTACGGCATGCCGCTGCAGATCGTGTACGTGGTGTGCGCCTTCTATCTGGAGTCGACCCGCCGGCCCATGCCGGGGCTGGTGCTGATGGCCCTCGCCAACGTGCTGAACGTGGTGCTCAACTGGATGCTGATCTACGGCAACGCCGGCTTCGAGGCGATGGGGGCGGTGGGGTCGGGCTACGCGTCGTCGATCGTGCGGGTGTTTCTGATCGTCGGCATCGTCGGCTACATCATGCTGGAGCCCGGCGCCCGCGCCTATGGCGTGTGGGACCGGGCGGGATCATGGTGGGGCCGCGGCGGATGGAAGGGCGGACGCGAGATGCGGCGGGTGGGGATCGCCACGGCGACCAGCTACCTGTGGGAGACGGGGTCATTTGCGGCGGTGATGCAGTTTGCCGGGTACATGGGGGCGGCGGCCATCGCCGCCTACTCCATTGCCCACAACCTGCTGGCGATGCTGTTCATGCTGGGCCTTGGCATCGCCTCGGCCAGCGCGGTGCTGGTGGGCAACGCCGACGGCCAGAACAGCCGCCACAGCGCGCGGCTGTCGGGGTGGACGGGCATCGGCGGATCGTTTGCGGTGATGGCGGGGTTAGGCGTGGCCATCGCGCTGTTTGCCGAGCCTCTGGCCGGGCTGTACACCAACGACGCCGAGATGGTGGCCCGCGTCGCGCCGCTGCTGCTGGTGGTGGCGCTGGTATGCGCGCCCGACTGCTCGCAGGTGGTGGCGTCGGCGGTGGTGCGCGGGCTGGGGGACTCGTGGCGGGCGACCAACATGCTGTTTGTGGCGTGGGTGGTGGTGATGCTGCCCGCCGCCTGGCTGCTGGGCTTTACCGCCGGGCTGGAGGAGGCCGGTCTGCTGCTGGCCGGCGGCATCGGGGCGGCGGTGGCGCTGGGACTGATGTCGGTGCGGTTCAACCAGCTGCTGCGGCGAATCGCCGACCTGCCGCAGACAGCCTGACCGTGGCCCTCCCCAGGGACATCCCGCCGATGCGGCGCGCCCGGTATCTGGCGGACGCGGGGATGTTTCTGGGCATCCGGCGGGTGGTGCGGGCGCTGCCGCTGGACACGGCGTCGGCGGTGGGCGGGTATCTGGGACGGCGCCTGTGTCCGTCGCTGGTGGACATGAAGACCATCGACGCCAACATCGCGACGGGCATGCCGTCGATGGCGCCGGCGCAGCGGCGCAGGCTGGCGGTGGACCATCTGGAGTGTTTCGCCCGGACGCTGGCGGAGATCATGCAGGCGGAGAGTTTCATGCGGGCGCCGGAGCGCATCGAGGTGGCGGGGGAGGAGCATCTGGAGCGTGCCATCGCCAGCGGCCGGGGGGTGGTGTACGCGTCGGCCCACTACGGCAACCCCGACATCGCCCGAATCGCCATCGGCCAGCGGACGGAGACGCCGGCGCTGCTGTACCGGCAGCCCAACAACCCCTACATCCGCGCCGCCGCCGCCCAGATCACCGGCGCGGTGGGCGGCGACCTGTATACCCGCGAAGACGATTTGCGTGGTATGATACGGCACCTGCGCAACGGGGGAGGACTGTCTCTGCTAGTGGACCAGCGGCCCTACAAGGGGGCGCGGCTGCCGTTTCTGGACCAGCCCGCGCTGACCAACCTGGGGCCGGCGTCGCTTGCGATGCGAACCGGCGCTATGATGGTGCCGACCCGGACCAGGCGGATCTCGACGAGGCCCGTGCGGTATCGGGTGGGGTTCGAGGCGCCGGTGGAGGGCGACAGCCCCGAGGCGCTGATGGCGGAGATGAACCGGAGGGTGAGCGGATGGATCAGGGAAGCGCCAGAGCAGTGGCTATGGATGCACCGCCGGTGGCGGTGAGACTGCTATGGCTGCTATGCGCATCCAAGTGCCTGCCGCCTGCTTATGCCCATAACGTCCGTTCGATGTCCCGTGATTGCCACTATTGTTTCAACGATCATTCGCCACTATTCGCCAACGGCTGACCGAGGGCACCACCATGAATGAGTTCTCCAGCCTTAGAAGGTGTGCTGGGCTATCCATAACGGAAACAGCACGTAAACTTCAGAAGTCTAGACAAACCATCTACCGATGGGAGAATGGTTTTCGTGTCCCTCATGTCGATGCCATGAATCATCTCCGTAAACTAGCGAATCGCAATTTGCATGCTGGTCTACCCTTCAAATTTGTTGATTTATTTGCTGGGATTGGCGGTATGCGTAAGGGATTTGAGTCTATTGGTGGAAAGTGTGTGTTTACTTCTGAATGGAACAAGTTTAGCGTAGAGACCTACCAGGCAAACTTTTCATGCGATCACCACATCGCCGGGGACATTACACAAGTCCATGAGCGTGACATTCCCGAACACGACGTACTATTGGCCGGGTTTCCATGCCAGCCTTTCTCGCTCGCTGGTGTATCCAAGAAAAACGCTCTTGGGCAGAAGCATGGCTTCAAATGTGAATCTCAGGGAACCTTGTTTTTTGACATTGTTCGAATTCTTGAACACCATAGGCCCAAAGCGTTCTTGCTGGAGAATGTAAAAAACTTAATGAGTCACGATAATGGTAGAACATTCGACGTGATAAGGAATGCGCTTAAGAATGAGCTGGGTTATAGTATTCATACTAGAGTTATTAACGCTGCCTCTTTTGTACCTCAGCACCGGGAAAGGATATTCATTGTGGGTTTCCGTGAAAGTAATGACTTCTTATTTGACACTCTGAAACTCCCTGAAATTGCTTCAGGCCCTCGCCTTGAAACCATACTGCATCCAGAAAATGGATCGGAAACTGCCGAAGCACCGTTTACCCGTGGCAAGCGTGCTAGTGTTGAAACAAAGTATATATTAACCAACCACCTTTGGAGCTATCTCCAGAACTATGCATTGTACCATCGAGAAAAGGGCAACGGTTTTGGATTTGGTCTTGTGGGACATCATGACGTTTCAAGAACCTTGTCCGCTCGCTACTATAAGGATGGTTCCGAAATTCTTGTCAAACGGGGGCGACGAAACAATCCTCGGCGCCTTACTCCGAGAGAGTGTTCCAGATTGATGGGGTTTGATGTGCCTGGTGAATCCAGCTTCATCATTCCCATTTCGGATGCACAAGCGTATCGTCAATTTGGCAACGCTGTTGTTGTTCCTGTTGTTTCTGCTATAGCTCGCCACATGCAGCAATGGTTGCATTAAATCCATTTACCTATAATACTCTTCTGTTACTTGATTCGGGTTACGTTTTTCGCTTGCGAACCATGCCATCGTGGCCAATTCCGAATCAATACCCCATCTGACAATTTCAATCAATTTTGTTCTTCAATTACGTAAGCTAATTTATCTATGTGATCTGCTCACTGTGTCAAAATTTGTATCATGGTATAGACATATGTTAACTTGGTCATTGTCTGACGATGTGCTACAACTGTCTACCGGAGACTCGTTTCTTCCGGTAACAGCAGAGCAAGTCTACTCTACGGTGGTAGAGAAGACTCCATTATTTGATGGCCTTGCTACTGGTGAGCACGGCGATGCATCGGGTGTTACATTCACAAAACATCCCGTATATGTATCTATTGTGCTTTGTGATGATTTAGATTCGGGACTTCCGAGTATTGAGCTACTTGCAACATCACAGCGTAATGTTTCGTTCCCCATGTCACAACTTGCACTGTATGCTGGGCATGTTGTATACAACAATACTTGGTATCCATGTGACTTGGGAAGCAAAGCAATTGTGCTAGATCTATTGGACGAAGTATCTTTTAATAAGATCGACTTATCTATTAATTCTTTGAAAGATATACTTCACCTAAAGCGCTCATCATACATTGGACTCCCCGTCTTTGATAAGCTCAGTGAACAATCAATAGGCAAACTCTTGAAAAATTACTCAAAGTCGATGCCGCATCACCGTGTACTCGCAAAGTTATATCCGTATCAGCAGGATGGATGGAAATGGTTGTTATTCATTGTACGTGAAGGGCTTGGAGCTATTTTGGCCGACGAAATGGGCCTTGGAAAGACATTGCAGTCCATATGCGCAATTTCAGCAATGAAATCGTCCTTTCCGAACGCTTGCTTTCTGGTTGTTTGTCCTGGTTCTATTCTTGAAAATTGGCGCAGGGAAGTAGCTCATTTTTGTCCAACCCTAACCTTGTACAAGCATCATGGTCCAAATAGGACGGGAGATCCCAAGGTTCTCACTACCCATGATGTTGTTATCACGTCATACGATACAGCTGTTAGGGATTTGTCTATGTTTAAAATGATAACGTGGAGAGCTATCATATTAGATGAAGCACAAAACATAAAGAACCCAAATTCGCTTCGTGCTTCGTCCATAAAGCAGTTGTTTCGTTATGCCGGAATTGCAATTACCGGCACCCCGATTGAGAATTATTTGCGGGATATGTGGTCAATATTTGACTTCATTTCCCCTGGTTATCTTGGAAAATTATCTGACTTCGAAAATAATTTTACTGATGACATTGTTGCCGCTAAGAAACTGGAACCTGTGGTATCTCCAATCATACTACGACGGACAGTTAGAGAGGTTGCTAGTGACCTTCCTGACAGATTAGATGTACCGGAGATACTTGAGTTTTCACAGGATGAAGCTGTTGCATATGAGAACATGCGTACTTCTATCCTTCAACAATATGGTAGATCTGCTGCTCTTGTTTCAATCACCAAACTTCGACAATTTTGTTCACACCCAAATATTTTAGATGTTCAGGTAACAAATGGCGATAATGAGTTTACAAAATTTCAAAGACTACGAGAACTTATCGATGAAATTGCAAGTCTTGGCGAGAAGGTACTTGTGTTTACGTCATATACAAATATGGCGGATATGATTGTATCCATGGTTAACGCAGAATTTCACTCATCTGCAGCGTTTATTGATGGTAGAGTCGATGTCAATCATCGACAAGCAATAATTGATGAGTTCTCTAGTGATGCCAATTTTCTGTTGCTGGCACTCAATCCACGCGCAGCAGGAACCGGATTGAATATTTCTGCAGCGAATCATGTCATACATTACAATCTAGAATGGAATCCCGCTTTGATCGATCAAGCAACCGCCCGCTCGTACAGACGAGGACAAGAACGTCCCGTTACTGTTAGAAGAATGATTTTTTGTGGAACAGTTGAAGAAGTTATAGAAGAACGTCTACAAAGGAAACGTACTTTGGCGGATACGGCAGTAGTCGGTGTTAATGGATCTGATAAGAATTATTCGGATATTATTTCTGCTCTACAACGTTCCCCCGTACAATCCGGTTTGTAGTGCATATATTGAAATTTCACATACATGTGCATTTATAGCTTTCGCATATTGTGAGTACCGAGCTATGCACGTCGTTCTGCAGACAACTAACGGAGGCAATCACAGAAGAATCGTACCGCAATGGCGGCTTCATGTGTTTGCATTTTGGTTGACAGAATCGAAAATCATGTAACCGATATAGATTACGTGCCACATTGTATGGAATTTCAATTCCTTGAAAGTCAGTCATGGCTCTCCTCCATCCTCATATATGCCTTCGGTTCCGAAGTCCATTTCTCGTCGATCTCCACCAAGATGGCGGTCACCAGGCGCAGCAGCGACTCCACGCTGGGAAACACCCGTATCTTGTCGGTGCGCCGCTTGATCTCCTGGTTCACCGACCGCTCGATGGAGTTCGACGTGCGCAGTCGCCTCCGCAGCCGTTCAAGCATGGTAAACACCGTCAGGCCCTCGTCAACGCTCTCGTCCAGCCAGTTGGCCAGCTTCGGCGCCGTTTCGCGGTACCTCGCCACCAGCTCTTCCTTGGCCCTCTGCGCGGCGGCCAGGTCCAGGGCGTTCCACACCGGGCCGCAGCTCGTCTCCGATGCGCTTGCGAATCGCCACGCTGGGTACGCCGGTGTCCTTCGGCGGCGCGTGGAAGCAGGCTGGCGCGCCCTGTGCGGCGCCGGTTACGGGCTGCCTGAGGCATTGGACCCGGCCCGAAATTCCATACACTCTGGCACAGTACCGTCAGGGGGGGTTGGAACTTCTCGCCACCGTATGGCTCTCCTGTGCAACATCCGGGTCTGCCCATGGAACGGTGTTATGGCTGCAGTGACCGCCTTCTTCTGCCAAAGATGCAGTAGAATCAAGGCCATATCCAGTAGATTTGAGATTTGGTGCTGGATCGCGCCTTCCCCCTTGACATTGTCCCCTGAGCGTACTACATGTGTGCCTATCTTGTTGCTTCGGCATCGCAACTATGAAGGTTGCTGAATGGATGTCTCGGAATCGCCCAATCTCCGGCTCCCCGGTACAGTTGGGCAGGGCACTCTGTTCCTTGACCTCTTGGAGGATACTGATCATGATCAAAGCATTTGCTAAGGTCCTTAGTGCGAACGATGTTGGTTCCACTGGTGGCCATCAGTCGGGGCTTTTAGTGCCTCGGAAACGCCAAATCTTGTCTTTCTTTCCATCGCTTGACGAGACGAAACTCAACCCTCGTGCTCAAATGCAATTCCTTGATGATAGTGGAGACACTTGGGATTTCGCATTCATATACTACAATAATCGCCAATTTGGAGGGACCCGAAATGAATACAGGTTGACTCGTATGACAAAATACATACGGCAAGCATCACTTGTGGAAGGTGATGAGATTGTTCTCCACCGCTCAACTGACGAAAACTACAATATTTCTTATCGACGAATGGAAAATAACCGTAGACCTCGTCACAAAATTCTTCCAGCAATCGTTTGGCTTGCACCTAGTTGGAAAGCAATCGATATTGTGGAAGGCAATACTAAGGGAGGCACCAATGTCAAATTTTGAAGACATTACTGTCGTACCAGATCCTAGCCGAACTCTCGAGGGGTTGCGGGATACCGGGTACTTCATTGAAACGGCCATTGCGGATTTGGTGGATAATTCCATCGCCGCTAAAGCTACGCTTGTAGACATTCGTTTGGAATTCGATTTTCGCGGTGAAATTATTATGTCTATGGCGGATAACGGTATTGGTATGGATCGTGAGGGTCTCATATTTGCAATGAAATACGGATCTCCCCAGCGATCTGATCCCGCCAGCTTAGGGCGTTTTGGACTTGGTTTAAAGACTGCTTCTACTGCTTTCTGTCGACGCTTATCACTTATTTCAAGAATGTCCGGTGACTCATCTGCTCTCATGGCTACATGGGATCTTGATCATGTAAAGGAAATGGGAGAGTGGAAACTCCAGATATTTAATATTCCAAACGAGGACGCGCATAAGCACCTGGACTCAATTGCTGCAAATCACTCGGGGACCGCTGTGTATTGGGAGAAAGTTGATCGTTTGTTGAAAAAGTATAAAGATCCTGATGGCAAACACGCCGCTAATGCATTGAAAAAATATTGCGATTTACTGAAAGCGCATCTTTCCTCTGTTTTTCAGCGCTACCTTGACATGAATGATGATAGGGCTGCGAACATTACCATTCTGCTTAACGGCGAAACGCTATCTCCTTGGGATCCGTTTCAAATTCACTACTCTGACCTGATCGCCGAAGATACTGTTTTAGTGCAAACGAGAGATAGTGGCGAAACCAATTTTACCGTTAAGGCATATATTTTACCGCGTCGCGATGAAAATCCGGAAATGGCCAATTATGCACGCCTCTCTTCTGAGGGACAAGGCATTTACGTCTATAGAGAAAATCGTTTGATTCAAGGCGCGACTTGGCTTGGAATGTATAATAAGGAACCTCATTCAACACTGTTACGTGTGGACCTCTCCTTTGACCATAAACTGGACGAAGCACTTGAGCTTGACATTAAGAAATCTCAAATTATTTTGGATGAAGAAATGTTAAAGTATCTGAAGGATCAGTTCTTAAACGCTCCTCGTCGCGAGGCAAACAGAAGATATCGAATTGGTAGAAAAAAGAAAATTGGAGAACTATCTTCCAGCGCCCATGATTCATCTAATAATAGTATCGGCGTAAAGGAGTCCGATGTTGGTGGTGCATCGATTCAAGTTATTGACGAAGAAAAAAACAAAGTTGCGGTTACAACTGTACATGGCACCTTCCCCAGAAGATTGAGAATCTGCGTTCCCAAAAAACCAGGCGAAGTATACGTTCAACCAGCAACAGATGTTGAAGATGGTTGTTTATTTGAGCCTGCGCTCATTGATCAGAAGAGGGCGGTTCGCATTAATACGTCCCATCCATACTACGACAAAGTGTATGGACCCCTTATTAAATCTAACCGCCCTCGTGATTTGATTATTCAAGGCATCGACTCTCTTCTTTGGGCACTTTGCGTAGCAGAGCTGAACGCAACAACTGACGGTATCGACGACTTCTTCAGTGAGTTGAGGTTCGACCTGTCCCGCACACTTAAGCAACTTGTGGAAAGTTATCCGGAGTCAAGTTTAGGGGATGAGGACGATGAAGATTGATCAGGAAAGACTACTAAACCTGTTGTATTCTTCAACAGGGCTGCATTTCTCTATTCGCTTTGAGACTGAATGGCGGTTTTCGCTTATACCAACAGATGTAGTTGAAGTGAATGCGTTCAAAGTAAATGTTGCTATTGGGTGGAAGCGAATTGAGTTACTTTTCGTAGCCGGATCACTGGCAGGTGAACTACTGGAAGAAATGAGAAATGCCGATGAAAGCGGCCGCTTAATATTTAATTCTATTTTGGACGATTGCTCAAATCAAGGAGCATCTGTACATATAAAGGTGAATGACTTGAATTATCATACTTCTAGCGCAGAGTATTGGAATATAAGGTGGGCAAGATTTGAATTTGGTTTGAAGTGCAAAAGTTTATTATTTGATACAAAGACCGGTGAGATTGTTGTCGAGGACATTTATGCATGGATCGTTCGGTTTATCGCATTGGTTGTAGCCATATTGCCAGTTGAAGAAGCAGATGGTAAAGAATCGGAAATTGATCAATTCGGTTTTTCAGAGGGTACAAAGCAGCATGTTTGGGGGAATCGATATGAACGAGATCAACGAAATCGCGCTGCTGCAATTGCCATTCACGGTACCTCATGCGCCGCATGTGGCATCGACTTTGGAAAATTCTACGGACCCGTGGCGGATGGGTATATACACATTCACCACGTGATACCCGTTTCAAAATTGGATGCAACTTATCAATTAAACCTGAAGACGGATTTAGTTCCACTTTGCCCCAACTGTCACGCAGTTGCCCACCGTATGGATCCGCCGTTGAGTGTTTCTGAAATAAAAAAACTATTGCAGCGAATGTAGTACTACCACCAGTAACATAGTACGGCATATTTCGGGTATACCGCTATGCAGATTGACCCAGTGGGCTACTGCATGCTGTCGCAGACTCCTCTAGCGTACGGCCGAACCACTCATGTTACTTCCGTTTGGCATCGTGGAAGGTGTACCGGATAGGACGCAGTTCCTGCGAGAAGTCGAGAGTAGAGAAACGACCCCTTCTACTTCCAGACTAGATGTTCCATGCCAGAAGAATCTGCTGTATCATCACGGTTCATCTGCGTCAGATCTCCAGCGAGGCGGCTACCGCGGGAAACACAACATGCCAGTCACTCCAGCCCAAGCCGTCCTTCGGCTCCTCAAGCGTACTCTGCGGATACAGGGCAATGGTGCACGGCGCAAAGGCACCAGCCCCCACCTGACCGGTGCAGCCGTACTGCATGCTCTGCTCCGGTCGCTGCGGCTGGGGCTGCTGGGGGCTGCGCTGGGCGCGGCTATCGGCCTGGTCCTTGTGCCGCTGACCGGGATGTCGTCGCGCTGGGTCGCGCCGCTCATGCTGCTGGGTGCCGTTGCCTTCGCCGCGGCTTCTCGCAGTAAGGCATCGCCACTCTCCTCACACGGATCGGCTCGGTTTGCCTCTCCCGAAGAGCAGGAGGCTATGGGAGGCGATGAGGGGCTGGTGATAGGACGGTCAGCCGGGCCCAGTGGGCATCTGCTGCGATACCGGGGACCGGGGCATCTCGTGACGTTCGCCCCTACCAGAGCTGGCAAGGGGGTGGGAGCCGTAATCCCGAATCTGCTCCTGGCAGACCGTCCAGCGCTGGTCATCGACCCCAAGGGAGAGAACTACCGAGTCACGGCAGCCCAGCGCGAAAAATACGGCCCCATCTACCGGCTGGACCCCTTCGGCGTCTGCGGGGAGGCTGCCGCAACCCTCAACCCCCTTGACAGCATCCGCATGGAACGAGGCAATCTGGTCGACGACGTAGCCACCCTCACCGCCGCCATCGTCTCTGACCCGCCTGACCAGGTGAGGGAGGCGCACTGGAATGACGAAGCCTCGGCATTGGTGTCGGGCCTGATCCTCTACTGCCTGTACAACGAGCCGGCAGGAACCAGAAATCTGGGAAGAGTGCGCGAGTACCTGACGCTTCCTCCCGAGCGGTATCAGCAGCTGACTGAGCGAATGCAGGAGTCCGCCGACGCGGACGGTCTGGTGGCGCGGGCAGCGAACCGCCGGCTTGGGCAGAACGAGCGGGAGGCCGCCTCGGTCCTCTCGACCGCGCAGCGTCACACGCACTTTCTCGACTCCGACCGAATCGTCCACTCGACTGCTTCGTCTGGCTTTCGCTTTTGCGACATCGTCGAGCGGAACGGCACGGCGTACCTGATACTGCCGCCAGACCGAATGGCGGCCTACGCCAGATGGCTGCGGATCATCCTGTCACAGGCCATCAACGAACTGGTAAGTCTGGGTGCCTCGGAGCGTACGCGTCCGTTTCTGTTTCTGCTGGACGAGTGCGCCACGCTCGGGCGGATGACCGCACTGGAGAGCGCCTTTGGCCTGATGGCCGGCTATGGCATGCAGGTGTGGTGCGTGTTTCAGGACCTGCATCAGATGCGGGCGATCTACGGCACCGGCGCAGGCACTCTCCTGGCGAACGCTGGCATCGTGCAGGCGTTCAATGTCAACGACTTGGAAACTGCCCGCTGGCTGTCATCCACTCTGGGGCTAAGGACCGAATCCTACTCTACGGGATCTGGCGAGGCAGCCCGCACGGCCCGGCCGCTGCTGGGGCCAGACGAGATCCTCAACCTGTCGTCCGACTCCATGCTGCTGCTGCGCCAGACTGGCCGTCCCTTGCTGGCCCGAAAGGTGCGCTACTACCAGGATGCTGAGTTCGATGGGCTATTCGAGGCTGCTTAGAGCGAGGGTGAGGCTTGCTCTCGGCGGACAGTGTTGCCAAAGGCAACCTAGGTAGATTCCGAGGGGATTGGGCCTGGGATTCCGATCATTTTCGGCGGTCCATTCCACTTCGAATAAGCCGGTAATGGTAGCGAGTCTTCGAACTATTTCACCCGCGTCGCTCCTGCGATGGTGTATGCCACCGCAAGTAGTAGTGACACCAGATTGTTGGCCTTGATCAGCGGTTTCACTCGTTCCTCGATGCTCCAGTTGTTCGACAGCACCAAACACACTACCAGCCTACCGTCACTCTCTGCGTCCACCCCGGTCAAGGCAGCGATCCTTAGTTGCCGATGAAGGTCTGGTATCTCTAATTCGCCATGTTGATGCCCCAAGCATCAATGCCTTCCTACATCCCATACGCCTCAAGTAATTCGACCCCATCTTCAATCCCGACACCAGCGACATCTTCACTTAAGGGCCTACCACTCTGACCGTGCTACTATATTTGCCAACAATTTGCCCAACCCCAACTTGCCAGAAGGACAGCTAGCTGCCATTTTTACTCGTATGGGGTATCAAGGTGGTGCCTGGACGGTTGCGGATTCCAAGTACTACTATACTTTCCGGTGAAGCCTGTATTTGCGGCCCTACCGGAGACCCTCTCAGGTCCATTGTGTTATCGGGACTTACTTGAACTTTCATACACCTTTGTACAGTAACTACGCTAAACTTATGGCGACCCTTTGGCTCCCGATAGTTGTTTTTCCATTGCGTCAGCCAGCTTATAGAGGTTTGTACTGCTAAGATGGCACTTTTCGCTTTCAGAAATTTCGCAAGTCACACCATCCACCTGCTTGCATTCATTTTTTGAAAACTCTTCGCTTTTATTGAAAAATAACACCAGTTTATTGTGGTGTTTCCAAAATTCATACACAGGTAATCTCTTAGACCTAAATATTTTAAATTTTGAAGTTACGTTGTTGTCAGCATCATAAATGTAACTTCGGTCAATTTTAACTGCAACAAGTTCAAATGTTGAAGGAACCAAATACCATCCTCCGTGCTCCGCTCGTTTAATATTATTTGCGCTGTTTAAATCTTGAGCCCCGGATGAAATGTGAGTCAGCCGCGTATGCCCTGAGAAAATTTCATAAACATCTATCACAGTTTTGATAAAATCGGGAAAGAATATTGGATACACCAAAGACTTTGATGTAGCAATTATCTTTGATCTCAGTCTCCTGCTCATTACTGTTGGTTCCGCAAAATATCTCGCCGCTTCGTAAGCCGAATCCCAAATACCATGTGCGGAATATCTATAGAGCAAACTTTCTGCTGTAGGAACTTCGGCGCCAAGATTTCTCAATTCTTTACATGTCTCCGTTTCAGTAAAGCGATTCTGAATTTCTCTCTTGTGCTCGTCTTCCATTTGCTGGTATAAGCTTGTCAGGTTGTGTCCTTGTGATTCATTGGAAAATTTACCAGATCTATAGAGATACGCCTTAATTGCAAGCTCCGCAGAATTGACCAGCAGTAAAACTGCCGGCGCAATATCGTAAATATTCTTTGGTCTTTGGTCACGTGGCATTATTGCGTCGTATCCTTTAAGGTAAGTCTTAGAAAACTCCAACATTAGATATGGATCACCATGTTCATCAATCCAATGGTATGAATTAATGTGGCCTTCGTTCGTTGGGAACATTATATATTGTTTTGTCGCGTTTGGTATCACTCTTTCCATTTCCTTAGAAGGTGAAATTTGCTGCCGTACTCCCGCGTAGTTTATTGTCAGCTCGTCTCCATCTTTAAGCCGGTACCGCAACATTGAAGAGTGCCTCTTTAGATCAATTTCCATCCACTTTGGGATTGAGGGAACTTGCTCTTCTTTGAAGCCAGCTACAAATGGCTGATACGACTCTGGGAACCCACAGACCTCACACACACTTACAACCATAATTTCAGCAGGAAAGCCTGCACGAGGCAAATAATGCCACGTGACTTTTTGCCAACCTGGGGCCAATTTTGCCCTAAAGCCGCAATTGCCGCATGTTCTATCCATTTTCAATCTCCCGGTAATTACCACTCCGCGCGACTGCCAACTTTTTCACCAAAGTGAAGCGATCACGCAGCCATCCATGGGGTACGGTGCCATTGGCTGGGCTGTAGCCGAAACTCCCATTCCTCATACGGAGCATTGCTGTACCTAGCGGCCATCACCACCATCCCCAAGACAACCGTTACCAGACTTCTGCCCCTCTGTCAAGCGGCATGTCACACCATGCTTTCGCGAGGCAGCTGGACTTACAGTAGTGTATTGCAAATCCCAGCAGCATTCGGCCGGTGATTCCAATCGCATTCGGCCGCCTATTCCACTCTGACCCGGCCAGCAGTTCCGGCGGATTCGGCCCCTGCCATCCTGGGATTCTACCGCTTCGGGGCTTCCCGAAGCAGCCTACTCTGCGTTTCCTATCGAGAGGCGGAGAATGGCCAATGAGAAAACTGGAGCCCTAGACGGCAAGCCAGATACTTCACCTGCGAGCTTGGCGGGGCTAGACGAAGACCGCGATGCCCTAGGAGCACCACGCCGGCGAGCGCCTGTTCGTCGACTATGCGGGGCAGACGGTGCCCATCACCTGCACCGAGACGGACGAGGTGTGCCATACGCATGTCTTCGTGATAACGCTGGGGGCGTCGGGCTGCACGTTCGTGGACCTGACGTGGAGCCAAATGTTGGCTGACTTTCTGGTCAGCCATGCCCGGGTGTTCGTGTTCTTCGACGGCGTCCCGGGGCAGATGGTTCCGGATAATCTGAAGGCGGCCGTCACGGCAGCTTGCCGGTACGAGCTCTGCCTCAACCGCTCCTAAGCGGAGATGCTGGACTTCTTCGGCACGACCGGGGTGCCCGACCGGGCAGACCGAAGGACAGAGGCAAGGTGGCAAGGCGGCGCAAGACATAGGACGGTTCGCCCTGGCCGCGCAGCGGTACCGGAAGTTCTTCAGCCTGGAGGAGGCCAACGCTTCGGTGCGCGGGCTGGTGGACGCCTTCAACGCGGTGCATTCGCATTATTTCGGGACGAACCGCCGGGAGAATGTTCGAAGCTATCAACCGTCCGGTGCTGTGTCCGCTTCCGGCGCAGCCCTGGGAGCCTGCGGAGATGGTTCTCTGCTCGGTGTCGGTGGAAGAGGCTGCGTGCCGCTGGGCCGGGCACCTGCTCGGCTCCCTCGCGGCTTGCCGGCCACTGGATGTGGATGCGGCTGACGGCGCGGGCGGGTTGATGCCTCATGCCGTAGAGTGCTGGAGACCGACGACCTGAGCTACATGTCGGTGCAGCCCATCCTGAAGAGCGG
This sequence comes from uncultured Rhodobacterales bacterium, assembly GCA_964586735.1. Lineage (GTDB taxonomy): Bacteria > Pseudomonadota > Alphaproteobacteria > Rhodobacterales > CAZPXZ01 > CAZPXZ01. The sequence continues at coordinate 24,936 of CAZPIN010000171.1, forward strand.
CCTGGACTTCACGGCATCGTCGAGGCGCGTGGGCCCCGCCGGTCATCCACCGCAATGTTCGCGACGCGGCGTACTTTGCCGGGAGGCGAGAGCATGCTAACGCGGGTGACGTTCGAGGGGCTTCGCGAGCTGCGGCTCGACGGCATGGAGGAGGTCTGCGTCGAGCTGGGTCGCCAGACGGCGGCGACTGGCTGAGCCGCAAAGAGTGGCTTGGGCTTCTGGTGGACCGGGAGCAGTCGAAGCGGGAGACGAAGTGTCACCGCCGCCTTCTGGCGGTGACGCTTCGCCATGGTGGGGCTCGGGATGAGGACGTGGACTACAGAACACGGCGCGGCGTTGAGCAGGGCGCAGTTTCGGGAGCCCCTGTCCGGTCGGTGGATCGCGGAGGACCGCAACCTGCTTCTTGCGGGGTCGTGCGGCGTGGGGAAGACATGGCTTGCCTACACGGTGGGCGAGGTAGCCTGCCGCCGAGGCGAGACGGTGATTTACTGCCGACTTCCGCGGCTGCCGGAAGAGATCGCACTGTCGCACGGCGACGGTAGCTATCCGAGGGTTTTCAGGACACTGGGTCGCGTGTGGTTGATCCTAGACGACTGGGGGCCCGGAGCAGCTTTCGGAAAGCCAGCGGCGCGATCCGATGGAGGTGATGGAAGAGCGCAGCGGCCGTGGGTCGATTACCATTACGAGCCAGCTGCCGGTGTCGGAGTAGCACGGCGTTATCTGGGAGGCGGCGCCAGCGGACACGATCCTAGACCGGCTTGTGCACAGCTCGTATCGGATCTAACTGGACGTTCCGTCGCTTTGGGCGCGGATCGCGCAAGCGGAAGCCAGCTGGGGCCGAGCCAATGGAGAAGGGCAAAATTTTGCCCTTCGACCCCGCCGCCACCCCGCAGAGAAGTCCTCGTTTATCCATGTGGAACCGGTTCGCCGCGCAGGTGATCTTTCTCCATAAGGGGGCTGCGCCCACCTTGCCCCCCGCTGTGCTGCGCATCATGGACGCTGCCCTGGTGCGGCGGCCCCGATGCGGGGAGCAGAATCATGGGCGACCGAATGCTCCGGAATACGCACGATTGTTGTTGCCTAGAATGCCTGTATGGTGTGCGGCGACCTTACGCCAACGAGATAGACTTTTGTGGTATGATGCGGTACCCACGAAGTGCGGAGGGTCGTCCTTGCTGATGGACCAGAGGACCTACATGGGAGTTCGGCTATCGTTCCTGGGCCAGCCCGCGCTGACCTGCCTAGGGCCAGCGTCGCATGAGACGCTTACTCTTGCTACCGTTGCTGGAAATGCAAAATTCCTTCCATATGGTACGTTGTTTTGTACGTATCGAGGTGACGGTGGATCGTATGCTGTTACATCAGACTTATGTGGTATCCCACATGCAATGTTTCCATCCACGTTCCATACACATTATATTCTGCTAGGGTACCAATATGACTACACTAGATGCAGTACTTTCGTAGTTTGTGGTACCATCGACAGTTTGGCTAAACTTCTTGTCGCAGAGTTTTGTTCTAGCCGAATCCGGCGATATGTATGAGAGGGCACAAAAATGGTTTCCGTAACACAATACGATTGTATGACCAAACGGGTTATCTCACTGCAAAACAGTGTGCTACGGAAGTCACTTTTGTATTCTCTCAGCGGCAAGCGGTCGGTTGGAACATTTTCACCCGAGCGGTGCATATCGAGGAACTCTGCTCCCGCAACTCTAATTCGGTACAGTGAAAAATGACTAAACCAAAACATAAACATATTCGCCTTTCAAGCTTTACTAGAGAGGCTGAAGAGATGTTAAATGAAATCTGCAGTGTTCTTGGTTGTAAATATTTACATCGTCGAAATAAAACCTACTTGCAGCATATAAAACGTAGATCGAATACTCATTTTAAGCCGCTACTAGCTCTTCACAATGAAACATATATCGACCATCCTTCACATTACAGTAATATTGCCGACGTAATGACTTCAACTCTTTCCAAATTAAGTGAATTGAGTATTGATGAATTGATTTACTTCGGACAACTGCCACCGTGTGAAAAATGGGAAGTCCTTGAACATAAGTTGAATCTTACTAGAGAAGACATTCGATATAGATTTGGGTGTACTGTTGACTTGTCTGTGGTTGCCATTAAAACTATGATTACTCCATCCAACGATATTGCACGCTGCATATACGAAGAGGTTTTACCCGTCATGCACGGTAAACTTGGTATGACAAAAGTTCGTTCTACTACTCTCGATGTACGTAAATTAAATAGTGTTGACAAATTGTTTAAAATGCATTATATTTTAAATAAGCAGGATGCGGAATTTGACAAAGCCAAGAAACTTTTTGAGGAGGATAGGTATTACAGGGGCTCAAATTTGTCTGGCGGTCAATTTGTTTACTCCATGCTTGAGTCATTAACTCGTATCGGCGAAATCGCTGCAACTATACCGCTTAGGCGTTTTACCCAATCTTGGCAATTCTACAGGGATTGCGCCGACCAGCAACCCCCAGAAACAAAGCTCGGCCCTTCTTCAATTGCACTTGTAGGAGGTAGCTCAAGAATTTCGTATAGACCATTAACTAAATCCGATGCGTACTTGTTCTTCGCTCAGCACAGCGATGATGAAGTGTTCGTTTCCGAATGGTTGAATTCTGGGGTATGGTGCATCAATCAATTCTTCAATTTCTTGCTCTCTCTTGAAAACTTTGTTGATGAATCGAATGGTAATGAGCTCGATTCAGGGTTGTTCTTGTGTGTCGTGGCGGCAATAAATTTGATTTTTGGTGATCTTCACAAAATCAATGCTGGCTCAAGTGTCTGCGGACAAGATCTGGAAATTTTTGCTGTCCTTGACAAATTCTCAAATTTGGTATGCGGATTGAATAAACTAGAAATTGAACACGAGCCATCTTGCTTCATGGCACTTGCGTCAACAGAATGTAAGGATTTTGTTACTCAGATTTTTTCGGAATATCTCGGCAAGAAACATGAATATTTTGCAAATATATTGACAAGTGCGACAGAGATTTGTTATCGCGGCTTACATGAAAAACTTAAAGAGCAAATACCGGATGGTGAAAGTGAAGTAAAACGGTTGGTTTGGCTGCGAGTCCTTCGAAACATGAACCATGGCGCCTTTCTGAACCGTAGTAAATTTCATGATGTATACACTGCGAACCATGCTAGTATCCCCGAAGATGCTTCATTGCTTCCCTTTTTGCTTGCTTGGGCATTGTTGATACACCCTAAGGGTTTTATTGATTGTATTGGCAAAATAGTTTCTCGAAGAGATTGATACATCGGAGTCCCACTAACACAAGTGGAGAAGGTGCCAGGCCTGCCTCTCTCTAAGCGCAGTTCAAGATGCTCGATCGGGTCCAAATTTTCTAATCGAATCCTTTCCAAGTACATGGTCCATTCTCCAAAGCACATTTCTTATTCATCATATGAGTAGATGTAAGTGACGTAAGTGCTTCTGCTGTGGCATTTGGCGAATTTAGTTATACATCTCGAATGAGCAGAAAGGACAGGCAAATCATGTCGGAAGAACGTTGTATGCTTGCAATTTTCCCATCTGTCATTGCCGTTGTCTTTTGCCAAATTTCTGTCAATGTGGAAGTACTCCATGCCGCCAACTCCCACAGCACGTAGTGCAGCACTCCGCCGTTGCGCATGTAGTTGATCTCGGTGTCGGTGTCCACCCGGTACAGCAGCCCCACCTCCTTTGTCGATCCGTCGGCATACGTGATCGTCACCGTCACCGTCTTCCGCGGCTCCTCCATGCCGGCTAACCCGCGGATGATGATTCGCTCGTCGCCCATCAGGCCCAAGGTTCCGGCGGTTCTCGCCCTCCTGAAACTGCAGGGGCACCACCCCCATCCCCACCAGGTTGGAGCGGTGGATACGCTCGTAACACTTTGTAATCACTGCCTTCACCTCCAGCAAGTCGTTGTCCATGGCCGCCCGGTTCCCCGGTGGCCCCGTACCATACACGAGACCGCCCTCCGCTGCAAGCGGCACACCGTAGATACGGTAGGCCATGGTAACACCAAAGGCTGGCAGAGGCTTGCTGTCACCCTAGCGGCTCCCCCTCCACGTCCTCCCGCATCTCCTTGCGGATGCGAATGTTAGTGAAAGTCCCCCGCATCATCACCTCGTGGTTGCCGTGGCGGGCGTCGTCCCTCCCCCAACTTGCCACTCCTGCAGAATCGTCCCCGCTAAACTCTCCACTTTGATCACTCCCGCCGGCGATATGTGGTCGATGGTGATGGAATCGCCCAGCATCGCCAGCACCCTGGCGTTCACCGCGTCCTTGATCTCACCCGGCTCCGGTGACATCCCCTCGAAGTAAGGCGGATGCTTCAAGTACGTCGGTCCTGACGGCCGTCTCGACGCCCCTCCACGCCTCGCCGCCGCCAAACACATCCGTGTACTTGCTCATAAAAGTCTCGCGGGTCACTGACATTTCGACGATTTTGCCCACCTGCTCTTGGCTGAGCCAGATGTCCTTCAGGTACGACGGATCGCCGTCCCGGTCTTCCCCCAGCGGGTCCTCGTACAGGTTCACCCGCACCGCGCCGGCGATGTCGTACGCTAGATAATTGGCCTTCACCAGCGGAATTACCCGCCTCTCGAAGTTCCGGTTGCCCGACAGCACCTAGCATGCCACCAGCCCCCGTCGTTCACCTGCCCGGGCAACAGTCCCGAGTTGCCGATGCTGGTGCACCCATAGCTCACCAGGTTGAAACCCAAAGCGATCAGATCCTCTTACAGACCGAACGTCCCCAAATATTCCGACACCACCTTCGACCTCAACACAAGTAAGTTTCGCACTTAAGGATTGCCACTCTAACCGTACCTCTATATTGGCCGCTATCTGACACGCCTCCAATCTGACTGATGGATGGATGTATAATCTATTTTCTCTATTTCTGCACTCCAAAGCAACACGCGGGACTTGCTTCTGCATTGTGATACTGGTATTTAAGCCAGATTCCCGCTACGCCGGCTTGAGTGGTATATCCGACACAATAACTTTCTCTTCAGCGTTTGGTATACCCAATTCTTTCAATTTGTACACGAATGCTCTATATAGATCATTTGGGTACCTAGTTGGCCCGATTATAATATGATCCAACAAATCATCCATTGTATATCCGTGTCGCTTATTTTCCTTGTGTTCGTCCGCTAGCTGAAAAGCAAACACATCCTGCGGCATATCTCCAATAATTTCTTTTCATTTTTGCATTCTCCATACCTCCTGTTGATTTGGCCGATAGATCAGTCGACATTCCTGCTCTTCGGAAAAACTCGGGTGCTTTGTTCCCAGCACTACGTCAAGAATTGCAGTCGAAAATGCATTTGCATATACATCCGGTGACATATGTTCCAAATAATGCTTGCCCTTTTCAACCGACTTTGATACTTTAGATATGTGGTTCATGAAATGCCATTCTGCAAAGTACCTCATTGGAGATATCCTTATTCCGCTTTCAAGCATCAATCCCATCAGGGTTGGTGCTTTCATAATTATTGCGATATTTCCATATGCTCTCCACATAGAAAGCCTGCCCCTCTTTCTTTCTTTCACTTTATGGAGGGATGGGCAGGCTATGAATGTATTAAATTTCCAGTCATCTTCCAAGAGGCCGGTAGTCTCAAGGACAAGCTCGGTTGTATTTGGATAAATGGAATCGATCGCGCTTCGCAATTTTGCCCCAATTGGTTTTTTCATCACTTCTTTGAGTAAATCCAAGCCATATCTTATCTCAGAAAAGTCATTCATGAATTTAGCGTTGCGGAACCACAGGCTTTTGCTGTCAAGTATCTTCATAGCCGCATCAGCAGTTGTGTAATGCGATAGCATTTTTCTGGCCGCCAAATACTGTTTTGCAGTACGGCGAAGGTCCGGAAAAAATATATCCACCGCTGGGTGATCCATTACTTGCCAGCTCATGCTCCCTCCATTAATTACTTTGCTTCCATGAGTCTATTCTGGTGATTCGACTCAGTCTTAGTGGTTATGCTTTACTGTAAAGCGCTCAGTGATTCACAGTAAAGCAATCTCACCATTCCCAGCGACAGCAAGTTACTTCACATACAAGAGTTTGCTATATGTTATGCGCACTGCATGAAGGGCAGCGTCCAACAGTGCCATATACCATGTAGCGCAGCCCGCATTCATCGCAAATAAAATTTCGATCCAAATCGTCCCGCTCGATGTAATGCTTTATCTTGTATTCTTCACTCTCTGCATCGATTGAGTGCCCAATACCCTCGCCTCTATGTTCCGGTGCTTCCATTTGCTTCATGAACTCAGACGCCTCTTCGGCAAACTTCTTCATGACGCTCGAATACCCGTACGCTTCCTGATCTTCTGTAATGTACTTGTCGAAACGCTCGGCATGTCCGCAGTATGGGCACGTGGCTTCACCGGCGCCAGGCGGCCAGCTGCTAAGCAAAATCTTGAAGTACTTCCTGCAGGCTTTGTCCGGGCACTGCCGCCCCAGATAGCCTTTTGCGTCAGGCGATATAGTTACCTCGAGATTGTCAAACATATTGATTGCCTCCATCCCAATGCGCGGCGCCGCGGCATGCTACCTTGGTTGTCCAAAGTATAGACGTCCACATCGGACAGTCTATGCGATACGCTCCACAGGGACCGACCGCCAGCGCAGTCCGCATTGCTACGCCGCCAACTCGCGCAGCACGTAGTGCAGCACTCCGCCGTTGCGCATGTAGTCGATCTCGGTGTCGGTGTCCACCCGGCACAGCAGCCCCACCTCCTTGGTCGTTCCGTCGGCATACGTAATCGTCGCCGTCACCGTCTTCCTGGGCTCCTCCATGTCTGCCAACCCGCGGATGGTGATTCGCTCGTCCCCGGTCAGCCCCAGGCTCCGGCGGCTGTCGCCCTCCTGAAACTGCAGAGGCGCCACCCCCATCCCTACCAGGTTGGAGCGGTGGATGCGCTCGTAGCTCCCCGCGATCACCGCCTTCACCCCCAGCAGGGCCGTGCCCTTGGCCGCCCAGTCCCGCGACGACCCCGTGCCATATTCCCGGCCAGCCACCACCACCAGCGGCACGCCCTCGGCGCGGTAGGCCATGGCGGCGTCGTAGATCGGCAGAGGCTTGCTGTCGCCCTGGCGGGTGAAGCCCCCCTCCACGTCCTCCAGCATCTCGTTGCGGATGCGGATGTTGGCGAACGTCCCCCGCATCATCACCTCGTGGTTGCCGCGCCGCGCCCCGTACGAGTTGAACTCACGCACCCCCACCTGCCGCTCCTGCAGAAACGTCCCCGCCGGACTCTCCGCCTTGATCGCCCCGGCGGGCGATATGTGGTCGGTGGTGATGGAGTCGCCCAGCATCGCCAGCACCCGGGCGTCCACCACGTCCTCGATTTCCCCCGGCTCCGGCGACATCCCCTCGAAATACGGCGGATGCTGCACGTACGTGGACCCCGCCGGCCACTCGTAGGTCAGGCCGCCGCCCGCCTCGATGCCTCGCCACGCCTCGTCGCCGCCAAACACGTCCGCATACTTGCTCATAAACGCCTCGCGGGTCACCGTCTTCTCGACGATGGCGCTCACCTCCTCGTGGCAGGGCCAGATGTCCTTCAGGTACACCGGATTGCCGTCCCGGTCCTCCCCCAGCGGGTCCTCGTACAGGTTCACCCGCACCGTGCCGGCGATGGCGTACGCCACCACCAGCGGCGGCGACGCAAGATAGTTGGCCTTCACCAGCGGATTCACCCGCCCCTCGAAGTTCCGGTTGCCCGACAGCACCGAGCACGCCACCAGCCCGCCGTCGTTCACCGCGTCCGCCACCGGCCCGGGCAGCGGCCCCGAATTGCCGATGCAGGTGGTGCACCCGTAGCCCACCAGGTTGAAACCCAACGCGTCCAGATCCTCCTGCAGCCCGGACGCCTCCAGATACTCCGACACCACCTTCGACCCCGGCGCCAGCGACGTCTTCACCCACGGCTTGCTGTCCAGGCCCTTCTCCCGCGCCCGCTTCGCCACCAGCCCGGCCGCCACCAGCACGTAGGGGTTCGACGTGTTGGTGCAGGAGGTGATGGCGGCGATCACCACGTCGCCGTCGGTCAGCTCCCCCGACCCGTCGGATATGGCGGCGCTGCGCGGCGCCTCGACGCTGTACCGCTCCTTCAGCTCGGCGTCGAACGCGTCCCCCAGTCCCGCCACCGCCACCCGGTCCTGCGGCCGCCGCGGCCCCGCCAGCGAGTTCTCCACGCTGCCCAGCTCCAGCTCCAGCACGTCGGTGTAGGTCAGTCCCTCCTGCCGCCACATGCCGTTGGCCTTGGCGTAGGCTTCCACCAGGGCGACGGTCTCCTCGGGCCGTCCGCTCATCCGCAGATACCGCAGGGTCTCCCCGTCCACCGGAAAATACCCGCAGGTGGCCCCATACTCCGGCGCCATGTTCGCCACCGTGGCGCGGTCGGCCAGCGGCAGCTGGTCGAGGCCGTCGCCGAAATACTCCACAAACTTCCCCACCACGCCCCGCTTGCGCAGCATCTCGGTCAGGGTCAGCACCAGATCCGTGGCCATCACCCCCTCGCGCATCTTTCCCGTCAGGCGCACGCCAATCACCTCCGGTATCAGCATCGATATCGGCTGCCCCAGCATCGCCGCCTCGGCCTCGATGCCGCCCACGCCCCATCCCAGCACCGCCAGGCCGTTCACCATAGTGGTGTGGCTGTCCGTGCCCACCAGCGTGTCGGGATAGGCCAGCGTCCCGCCGTCCTCCGCCTCCGACGTCCACACGGTGCGGGCAAGGTGCTCGAGATTCACCTGATGGCAGATGCCGGTGCCGGGCGGCACCACCCGCAGGTTCTGGAAGGCCCCCTGGCCCCATTTGAGAAACCGGTAGCGCTCGCCGTTGCGCTCGTACTCGCGCTCCACGTTCAGCTGAAACGCCCGCGGCGTGCCAAACTCGTCCACCATCACCGAGTGGTCGATCACCAGATCCACCGGCACCAGCGGATTGATCTTCTTCGGGTCGCCCCCCAGCGTGGCCATGGCGTCGCGCATCGCCGCCAGGTCCACCACCGCCGGCACCCCGGTAAAATCCTGCATCAGCACCCGCGCCGGACGGTAGGCGATCTCGGCGGTGGAGGTGCCGCCCTGCTCCAGCCAGCCGCCAAAGGCCCGGATGTCGTCCTCGCTTACCGACGCGCCGTCGTGGTGGCGCAGCAGGTTTTCCAGCACCACCTTGAGCGACACCGGCAGCCGCGACATCGCCCCGTGGCCCGCCTTCTCGGCCGCCTCGATAGAGTGGTAGCGGTAGCTGGCGCCGCCCGCTTCCAGCTGGTCGCCAAACAGTCCGCCCTTCGATCCTGCGCTCATGGGTCCGTCTCCCCCGACTCGTTCCGTCCTATGATTACCACAATGAGACTATCCCTTCAGGGCGTCGCCTGCGACAGGGGCGGACAGACGGTGTTCGCGGGCGTCGACCTCGACCTGCCAGCGGGCGGCATCGCCCATGTGCGCGGCCCCAACGGCTCGGGCAAATCCTCCCTGCTGGCCATGCTTGCAGGCCTGATACCGCCCGCGGCCGGAAGCGCGTCCCTTGATGGCCGGCAGCTCGGCAGGGGAGGCTTTGGCGACCTCGTCGCCCTGGCGGGCCACCAGAACGCCCTCAAACCCGCCCTCACCCTGCGCGAGAACATCCACGCCTGGATCAGCATCCTGGGCGGAGACGCGAATCAGGTGGATCCTGCCCTGGACCGCTTCGGCCTCGCCCGCCGCGCCGACGTGCCGGCGGAGCGGTGCTCGGCAGGCGAGCGCCAGCGCACCGCGCTGGCGCGGGTGGTGGCCAGCGGCCGCCCGCTATGGCTGCTCGACGAGCCAACGGCGTCCCTCGACGATGCGGCGCAGGGCCAGCTGGTGGACGCGCTGCGCGACCACGCCGCTAGCGGCGGTCTGGCGGTGGTAGCCCTCCATGGCAGCCTCGACCCGCCTCCTGCCGCCGCGGTGAGCCTCTCCTGCAGTGGACTGGACCGGTGAAGGCGTTCATGGCAGTAGCCGCCCGCGACCTGCGGGTGGCCATGCGCGGCGGCGGCGCGGGCATGCCGATGGGCTTTTTTCTGGCGGTAGGCGTACTGCTGCCATTTGGCATCGGTCCCGACCCCGCGCTGCTGGCGGGAGTGTCGGCCGGGTCGATTTGGATAGCCGCCCTGCTGGCATGCCTGCTGGCGCTGGACCGGATGTATCGCGCCGACCTCGAAGACGGGTCGATGGCGCTGCTTGCCACGTCGCCGCTGCCTCTGGAGATGACGGTAGTGGCCAAGTGCAGCGCAAGCTGGATCGTCAGCGGACTGCCCATAGCCGCCGCATCGCCAGCCCTTGCGATGCTGCATGGCCTGCCCCCGGCAGACTGGCCTGGACTAGCCCTGTCGCTGATGATGGGAACGATGGCCCTGACGATGCTTGGCAGCGTCGGGGCCGCGCTGGCGGCCAGCCTGCGCGCGCCGGGGCTGCTGGCGCCGCTGATGGTACTGCCGATGACCGTACCGGTGCTGATATTTGGGGCGGCCGCCGCATCGGGCGCCGAGGGAGCGATGATGCTGCTGGGCGCGGTGGCACTGGGCGCGCTGGCGGTTACGCCATGGGCGGCGGCAGCCGCCTTGAAGTCGGGGATGGAGTGACCATGTGCACCCGCTATGCACAGGCAGCGGCCAGCGCCAGCGGCCGCAGTGGACGGGAGGAGCGTCGGTGATACCGCACCATCTCGCCAATCCGAACAGGTTTATGCGGCTGGCGGCGCCGGTAATACCGGTAGCGTTTGTCGTGGCTGGGGTGTGCGGTGCCGTGGGGGCGGTCTGGGGGCTGTTTCTGTCTCCCGCCGACTACCAGCAGGGCGACAGCGTGCGAATCATGTATGTGCATGTACCCGCCGCCTGGATGGCGCTGATGGTGTACGCGGTGATGGCGGCGGCCAGCGTCGCCTGCCTGGTGTGGCGGCATCCAGTGGCGGGACTGGCCGCCAAGGCGGCGGCGCCGTCAGGGGCGGTGTTTACCGCCATCGCCCTGGCGACTGGGTCCATCTGGGGCAAGCCCATGTGGGGCGCGTGGTGGGCCTGGGGCGACGCCCGGCTGACGTCGATGATGGTGCTGCTGCTGGTGTACATTGCCTACATCGCCCTGTGGCGCGCCGCACGGGACCCTGCCAGGGCTATGCGGCCAGCGGCGATACTGTGCCTGGTGGGGGCGATCAACCTGCCGGTGGTTAAGTACTCGGTGGACTGGTGGAGCACCCTGCATCAGCCCGCCAGCGTCTTGCGTCTTGACGGGCCAACCATACATGCTAGTATGCTGGCGCCGCTGATGGTGATGGCGGTGGCGTTTCTGGCGTATTTTATCGGGGTATGGCTGATGGCCACACGAACCGAAATACGCCGCGCCCGCCTGCATGTGGCGGAACGAGAGCGTGAGGAGTCGGTGAGATGATCGAGAGTATCTACTGGATGGACGGTTACGGGCCGTACGTGTGGGCTGCTTGGTTGATTGCTGGTTTCGCAATGGCGGGACTATTGCTTTGGGCAACACATTTCAATCAGCGAACTCGCATCATGTATGAGATTCTGGAACCCTAAGCAGAACATTTTGGTAGTTTTTCTTTTGTGCAACATTCTTTGCTTTGGTACTCATTGCTGTAGCATTCACCAATATCCTGCAAGTAATTCTTCTGCATGTATCGGGGTATGCTTCATTGCAAACGAACACCACATTATTCGTATTTCTTGCTGATTCGCAATTAGTACACTTTCGTAACTTTACATTTTCATTCTGTAGATGACATCTTTTCAACAAATTCTTTTGGAGAAAATATAAACCCCCACAACAGGTAGTATGGTAGCATTGATATTTCCCTGGGCAATTCTTCACCCCCCTCAAAATACAATCTTTCAAACTTATCAGTGTATTTGTTTTTCGCACCTTTTTCTTCTCGTAGAAACGCTCCATGGTTTATATTCCGCAGATCGCGGAATCGTGACTCAATTTCTCCGTAATTTTTACCTCCGTAACTTCTTTTGCTCAAGCTTGATCTTATGTCTTTATAGCACTGACTCATCGACCGAGTCAACGCGCTGCCAAATGTTTGATGCATTTTTGTAAACCTTTTTTCTAGTATTCCCTTCACAATTTGTGGACGATTCCGCTTCACCCAATTCTTAAATATCGTTCCTTCATCGTTACTTTTTCCTCCAGCAATGCCATTTGTCAAATTTGCCAGTTTATCCAAAAATTCCAAGGCCAAAACCAGCTGTGTGTTTGGTTCTTGTGATATGGTTATTCCTTGAAAATCTGCTTGCATTAACCTCATTGTTGAAATTGCCTGCAAGAATTTCTTCGAGTCAAGCGCGTCATCTGCATTTACAAAGTTCTTAAGGTTGCAAAAATAGTCCATTAGCTTATTCACTCCATATATGGAACCATATACGCACTGCTTTGCAAAATGGCTGTGCTTGCTTGCTTCGACAAGAATGTCATATGTTTTTGTACTGCTACTAAAACTGACATCCAGTCGAGGATTGTCACTTGCCAGCAATACATTGGAAGTTCCTACTCTTGATTCGAATGGCTCCCTACAATCTTCATCTTTGAAGAAATGCCACGTGTAAGTACCTCTTCTAAGTGGATATGTAATATTCATTTCACCAAATCTTGTCAGCATGATGAGTAAATTGTGAAAAAATATACCATGCCTCATTTCGAATCCTTTTTGCGCCTTATCGTGACGAATGAATTCCTCCGCTTTCGCAAACACCATTTTTGACATCGTGAAATGTATTTGTGCTAAGTGATTTATTGCACGAAGATAATCGATATTTAGCCTTACTGGTGTTACGTATGTCATGCCGTACTTTTCCATCATCAAAGGAAGAATACTCTCCTTGAACAATTTTTTAACTTTGTCAGATTTTTCTGTAAAAAGTTTCATCCCCGTATGGTGCAATTCCATAACGGCGCCAAAGCGATATTCAAATATTTCCGGATCCCTGCCGTACACAGCTGACAGAAGTTGAGATCTGGTTATGTGATGTGGATAACCCGACAGAATGCGGTCATAGCGTGTTTCAAGCTTACTGCAAAGTATTGAACATATCTCGTTAACAACGAAGTCTAAATTCCCATTAAGTGCTATTGGTTCTGAAGGGCACACCATTTTGCTTATTTTACAATTTTCATCACTCTCATCAAAATTCAATGACCACTCACCTTTGGAAAAATGAAAAATTTTCCCAAGGGATTTTTCTAAATTTTTCAGCCACGGTTCTGCTTCCTTTGGAACACCTGGAAGGCGAATAATCCGTGATGCGTTGTATGACATAACTTATAAACCTCCACACAAATACAATAAGTTCGTCCTTTACTTCAATGTAGCATATTCTGTTCATAAAGAGACGTTGGTGTCTTCACAATACACCAACCGGAAAATAACTGCACCGTGCAAAATTTTCGATTGCGGAAAGTAACATGTGCTTTTCGACTCGTTCACCATCATTTAGTATCATTGTTCGTGTCGCGTCATCACATACCTTCGCCATATCTGCAAAGCTCCATCCTTCTACTTTCGGTACCAGATTATCACATGCAATATTATGTTGATCAAGGGCTGTCAATCTTAAACCGATAAGCTCAACGAGTTGTTTCTTCGTTGGTTTATCAAAGTGAACCGAAACGTCGAATCGCCGAAAGACTGCCCTGTCTAGTAATTCCACATGATTTGTAGCGGCAACTAGAATGCTTCCGCTCACATCGGCATCAACCAACTGCAGAAACGCGGTTACCACGCGATTCATTTCACCCACATCTTGCGAATCGCCTCTTGCTTTGGCAACAGTGTCAAACTCATCGAATAGATACACACCAGGCTGCCTTGGCATCTCCGAAAAAATAGCGCGAAGCTGGTTTGCCGTTGCACCGAGAAACCTGGAAAACAATGCATCGAATCTCACTGTCATTAGGGGCAACCCCATCTCACCTGCCAATACGGCAGCAGCGAGAGTCTTTCCACACCCTGGGGGGCCATGAAACAGCAGCCGCCTACGAGGAGACACTCCGTGGGCCTCAAGTCGGCCTCTCAACCGGTTTTCAGTAATGATTCGTTTGATAAGCTTTCTCACATCGACTTTCAAGATTATGTCGCGCAGTCTCTCATCTCTATGCCCACCTTCCAGAATATCGGCAAGGTCTCCCCGGGGAGAGGCTATATCCACAATGTTCCCTGGCTCTTGCCGACTGCCAACAGGCGGCCACTTCGCAATGGTAGTACGGATATTGTCCGCTACCCGCACATGGCCAGCAGAACTCTCTGAGGCCGCCAGCTGCAAGGCTGCCTTCCGAAAGGCCATCTCGTCGCCCGAAGCGTGCGTGTCCAGGAGACACTTGAGAATCGCAGATCTCATTGCACAGCTACTCCTAGACTGGTGTGGATCCGCTTCTTGCGAATTCGCACCTTCCACTGCAGGTGCGTACTGTGATTGCCTCTCATGTGCTGCTCCACACCCTGCTTGCCTCCCGGTACTGCGCTCGAAGCAAGAACTGGTATCCTCGCCTAACCCGACAGACGTGCTCCACAGAGCCGAGTCGGGACAGTTCGCGGCATTCGGTACTCCTGTTAGCAGCGCCAAGCCACCACTGACCGTCGCAATGTATCATGGTGATACGGTACACGCCCCCCGGACGAGAGTCAAGGTGTCACTGGATGGCTACCACCATCACGCCGATGGGCACTACGTGTGCAGCAAGACAGGCGGGCCCGAGTATTCACCAGTAATCAATGTCAGCGGCTACCAGCAAGCCCTGACGCGGGCATGCCATAGGCAGGCCGGGGGAGGACCTCGGCCCTCTGCTCTTACGCCCTCCGCTCTGACATCAGCCCCTTGGCCAGAGCATAGCAGCCCAGCAGCAGCACCACCGCAAACAGCATCTCCATCGACACCGGCGCGTCGATCTTGCCGCCGGCGGTGATGGTGTCGACGACCAGTGACCCCGAATCCGACGAGGTCACGAAGAACACGATCACCAGCACGATGCCGATGAATGAGCTCACCGCCGCCACCGGCATCCGCTCCAGCATGACGAACAGCTTCAGCTCGAGGGCCGCGTCGACCACCGCTTGGTAGCCGTCGTTGAACATCCTGATCGCGGTGCCACCGAAGGAGGTACTCCACAGCACCGACACCAGCGAGGGGATCAGCAGGACGCACAGCACGAACTCCCGCACGCTGCGTCCCCGGCTGACCCGGGCTATGAACATACCCACAAACGGCGACCACGATATCCACCACGCCCAATAGAAGGACGTCCAGCCCTGGCTGAAGTTAGCGTCGGAGCGGCCGAAAGGGTTGAACAGGGCGGGCAAGTACTCGCCGTAGGCGACGAGGTTGGCGAAAAGGCCTCCCAGGATGACGAAGGTCGGTCCCGCGATGATGATGAACTGCAGCAGCAGGGCGGCCAGCACCGAGACCAGCGCGATGACAGTGATCAGTAGCGCCTTTAGTAACGCCGGAAACGGAGATGCGAAAGAGAGAGCAGAGGACTGCGGATGCCTACTTGGTACCAATGCCGATAGATGACACGCTGAAGTTGGAACTGGAATGACCATGCGCAATCGCTATGCACGGGCAGCAGCCAGTGCCATCGGCCGCAGAGGCCAGGAGGGGCGTCCGTGATACCGCACCATCTAGCCAATCCGAGCAGGTTTATGCGGCTGGTAGCGTCGGTGACACCGGTGGCACTGGTGGTGGCCGGGGTTTGCAGCGCCGTAGGCACTGGCTGTCTGCGGGCTGTTTCTGTCTCCCGCCTACTACCAGCAAGGTGACAGCGTACGAATCATGTACGTGCCCGTTCCCGCCGCCTGGATGGCGCTGATGGTTTACACGGTCATGGCGGCGGCGAGTTTTGCATGCCTGGTGTGGAGGCATCCTGTGACCGGACTGGCCGCCAAGGCGGCGGAGATGGTGTTTACCGCTATCGCCTTGGTGACAGGATCAATCTTGGGCAAGCCTAAGTGGGGCGCGTAGTGTGCCTGGGACGACGCCCGCCTGACGTCGATGCTGCTGCTGGTGTACATCGCCAACAACGCCCTGTGTCGTGCGACACGTGATCCCGCCAGGGCTATGAGGCCAGCGGCGATACTGTTCCTAGTGGAGGCCATCAACCTGCCGGTGGTGAAGTACTAGGTGTAATGGTGGAGAACCCTGCATCAGCCCGCCAGCGTTCTGCGGCTTGACGGGCCAATCATTCATGCTAGTATGCTGGCACCGCTGATGGTGATGGCGGTGGTATTTCTGGCGCACTACATCGGGGTATGGCTGTTGGCCACCCGCACCAAGATACCCCGCACCCGTGTGCGGGCGGCTAAACGGGAACGTGAGAAGGCGGTGAGATGATCGATAGTATTATTTGAATGGAAGGATACGGGCCTTATGTCTGGGCTGCTTGGCTAATTGCGGACATTGCAATTATGGGTTTACTTGCTTGCACCATAGCAAACAATGTTCGAGTAAGGAAACATTTTGCTAAATTTTTGATGAATGATCACTCGCAGGCTAAGTACTTCCTCATTAGATTTCTTTCATTCATTCCGGGCAAACGTACTTCTGCTTTTGTGCTTCTCCGCTTAACAGCGGAACTCCTTACTTCATGCAGTCTGAACCACTCTTCATCTGTGGATTGCACTCATTCACAATTGTATAAAACTCTGGATCCCCAACGCCTAGGGGTTACTTGAATCTATCAAATTCTGATGGAAGAATCTTCATGAATTCGTTTGGCTCAAGATACTCAATCTCCCAAGTCACATCCAACTGTTTGAACACTTGCGCCAGCCTATACGCTGTTCCTCCTCCTCGCGTACTACCAACACCGGGTTTAAGTTTACCAGACTCGTCGTTAAAATATAGCTTTCGTGCGACACTTTGAAACACTGCATTCATCATTCCTTGTGAACGGGTGAGTGTGTATCGAATTTTAGGTATTTCGTTCGGTGGTCCACAAAGCATGTGATCCGCACTATTTCCAAATCTTTCAAGGAGAACTACTGGCATTCTCACGATATGTTGATTAGCATTTCTGTAGTCGTTTAGTTTTGCTGGATACCAACGACAGTTTTCTCCAGTAATTAGAGTCCCGTTGGGATCCCTTTTGAACAACACGTCACGCATAACAAATGTGAGCCACGTCCACAATCCATCATTCGACACATGGTCGTGCAACTTGGCTTCGCCCAATGAGTGCAGCACTTGTTGCGCAAATTCTTTAGCAGTACTATGGGTAGTTACCGAAATTCCCTTTGTTCCCATTATTGGTGTCACTAGTTCAGGGCTAAGTGGGTCAATTTCTGTCTCAGGGAGATTCCCACTGAGTACTTTCTTGAAAGTATCGAGACCATTTCCATTGATCTGGCATAGTGAACTATATGTGGTCATTTTATGCATCCTCCTCTAGCCTATAAATTAATTTGTTTAGAAGATCATGCCGACGACAGAACTCTTTCACTAGATCACTAATCCATTCTTTCTGCTCTTCGTCATCAGCAAATGAACTTGGCTTTGTTCCCATCACCGCTTCGGCCCAGTTCATCCAATCTGTAACCCACTGCTGTTCAGAGTCTTCGTAAAATCTAAATATGTCGTCAAATATTTCTCGCACTACTGCGGGGAGAACGCACGAGGTGAAGATATCTGACTGTGCCCAGACCACAGGGTCTTGTACCTTTGCGTCGACATATAAAAATGGATGCTCTTCCACTCTTGTTTCTAGTTTCCATATGCTTGGCGAGATGTCTCTTACTTGCAGCCTGAGCATACCTTGATTGGTTTTTCCAGAATCTTCACCGCCTTTCTCTTGCAAGGTCCATCTGCTTGTACTACCTAGCACAAGTCCACGATTCTCTCCTTCGGTTTCAATTATGCGTAGCTGAGCTGAAGGAGCCGAAAAAGCCTCGTGATTTATCAGTCCACGAGGTTCAACACCGCTCCTTACTTCTCCGAGTGCGCCAAACACGACTGTCTCAAGAAAATGGTTCTCGAAAAGACGTAGCCTAACTTGCGCAGAAGATGGCAACGTATCGAACTTACTGGGATTCGCAAGTGTCAACGAGACATTTTTCCCGTTACCATTTGCATACAGCTCAACCTCTACCCAAGAGTGGGCAAGCTGTTTGCGGCCGTTGAATTTTATGCGCCTACGCATTTTCAGAAGTCTCAGTTTGTATCTTGATATCGACCTCCCGATTTCGGTCGAACCCAGATATGCATATGTTTGTGTGCGTACTACATTCAACAGCTATCGCGGTGTTTTCACTTGCTTGGAACTTGCAACCGGTTGAAGTGATATTCAAATCTTCTAATTTAAAGTCGTGGGGACTCCAGGGCGGTCGAGCCGAGCCATTTGCATAGGCGAACGTGATTATTGCGCTAACGGGCCAGCCGCCAAAGTCTGGGTTCGCCTTAATGCGTATGCCGTTGTCGTTCAGACCGGAGACTTCAAACTCGGGCGATCCACTGGGATCGGGTGGTGGCCTGGGATTATCGTCATCTATACCCTTTCTTCCATTCTTTGGCATAGCAAAGTATTTTTCAAAAACCCGCGGATTCGGTTCTGAAACGTCGGGCAGAAACAGTTTTCGCAGCTCCATTGGCAAATTCTTGATAAGTCGCTTAATGTGGTATCCGTCATCGAAACCCTCATCCTTCAACTTTTGAAGTACTTCCTTTGATTCAAGCAGGTCAAGATGCGCTTTACCCTCGCAGAAGTTCAGGTACGTTGCGAGTTGGTCATCTCCTTGAACAAGCGTCACAATATCCAGCTGTCCAGGGTTTTTATCCCTAACGTCTGGAAGGCACATGCCTCTGCGAAAAAACTGGCTGATTGGTTTTCGTTCCGACAAACAGGTGTGAATGACCGACCGCAAACTTACATTCTTGACTACTCCGTAGCGCTTCAACGGAAAGGATATTTGCAAAGCTACCGGAGATGTCTCGATTTTTTCACGTAGCTTTTCAATCAGGCTTTGATTATCATCACCCCACCTTTGCAAAGCAGCCACGTTTGGTGTCGCCAACTGAACAGTGAACTGTTCCAACGGGGGTACTACGGCTTGACGAACCAAATCAAGAAAGCGATGAACATCCTTCCCGATTGCGGAGTCACGAAACTCGGAGGCAACATCATGAGCAAGTCCATCAATAGAGCTTCTATCCAGAACTTGTTGATTAACTTTGATTACAAGATCGTTATTCATAATTGCGGGAGCAAAATTTTCGATTGCTGCTGCGAGTATCCCATTGGCATTTAAGTCTTTGTGAGGATACAAGATTGCAAGACCAAGGCCACTACTGTGTATCCCGTCGTATCCGTTGAACAAGAAAGACTTTTGAATCCGGTTTTGAAACTCCGGTGCATCATGGAGTTTGTAGATGCTGTTACTTACATCTTCAGCAAGGTAGGCGTGAGTGGACATCATTTCACTCTCAATTTCTGCTGCGCGCAAGGCAGCCATTCCGCACACTGCGATTTTGGCATCTTCATCACGACGAGTATATCCAATTACTGACTGAATTTGCGACGCAATCAGAAACGTAACCCGCCCGATACCGCGTCCTCCCCGTCCAGTACCCTTTTTATTTGAAACCCCGAAATTGAGCCAGTAACCCCAAAAATCACTGGTACGGCTTTCCAAAGACCCCCCTAATCCACTCGAGTTGAAGTCTTCCACGATCCACCAATAAACTTTGTCTTTCATCCATTCGTCGGGAACGTCAAGTTTAGCCGCCTTGCGGTGTTCAATGACCTGCTGGAGAAGTGGACGGCGAGAACCAATATTGTCAGAATGAAAATGAAAGCTGATTATTACCGGCTCACTCGACTCGAGTCGAGCATCAAGACTGTTCTGTATGGCCTCGCGTACAAAGGTTTCAGTGTACTTGAAGTCCGTTCTGTCAAACATCTCCGAGTCTAGGCCCTGGTGTACCGGGTACGGTCCTACCGGTGGCCATAGCCACTTCCAGTCATTGTCTGGAGAGTCGGTCATTCTAGGCGAAACTCTTCATCGCGCGGGGCGGGTTCGCTGCTGAACCGCTTCCTTGCAGTCTCCAGCTCCTTGCTAAGCGCATTGAAGATTTTCTGGATGTCTCTCTCCTCATACGCGTAAGCGGCTCGGTTGGAGAGATTGCCAATCATGCGGATGTCCCGGATAGTCCGGGTGACGCGCTTCTCCGCCAGCTTGACGAACTTCTCACGTTTGTCTGCCATGATATCCTCCATCAAATGCAGGTGTCGGAAGTAAGGTAGACGCTCAGCGCTGCCGTTTCAAGCCCGCGCCGCGCCAGCCAGCCGTTAGTCCAGTCTAGTCTGTGCATTGCAAGTTCTCCACATGGCCTGAGCCTATACGAAACAAGGAGGCTGGCCCGCCCCGAGGCATCTCGGAGTCCCCGGTCGAAGCCGCTCCATGCACGAGCAACGCTATAGCGCAGGACCCGCAGTGTCAACAGGGTCAGAGGCATCCGAAGGAGCAGGACTTGGTTCATACCTCGCAGCCCGTCAGACCCGGTTACCAAGCTCCTCGAGGAGAATCGCCACATCGCCCGGTGCCACTACGAGGTGCAACAGCAGGGAACGAGAGGTCGACCAAGATACCGCAGGCCCAGAGAGCGGTCCGGCTCGAAGTGGATCGATCTCCCTCGACCCCCGCTAAGCCCTCCGCTCTGACATCAGCCCCTTGACCAGAGCATAGCAGCCCAGCAGCAGCACCACCGCGAACGGCAGTCCCGTCGACACCGACGCCGCCTGCAGCGCGCCAAGGCCGCCGCCCAGCAGCAGGGCGATGGCCACCAGGCCCTCGAAGGTGGCCCAGAACACCCGCTGCGACACCGGCGCGTCGATCTTGCCGCCGGCGGTGATGGTGTCGATGACCAGCGACCCCGAATCCGACGAGGTCACGAAGAACACGATCACCAGCACAATGCCGACGAACGAGCTCACCGCCGCCACCGGCAGCCGCTCCAGCATGACGAACAGCTTCAGCTCGAGAGCCGCGTCCGCCACCGCCTGGTAGCCGTCGTTGAACATGCCGATCGCGGTGCCGCCGAAGGAGGTCATCCACAGCACCGACACCAGCGAGGGGATCAGCAGGACGCAAAGCACGAACTCCCGCACGCTGCGTCCCCGGCTGACCCGGGCGATGAACATCCCCACGAACGGCGACCAGGAGATCCACCACGCCCAGTAGAAGGACGTCCAGCCCTGGCTGAAGTTGGCGTCCGAGCGGCCGAACGGATTGGAC
>CAZPIN010000172.1:0-7042 GCA_964586735.1 uncultured Rhodobacterales bacterium
CGTCGTCGTCGATGTCGGGCCGGGTGTGACCAGCGTCGCCAAGGGCGACCACGTCATTCCGCTCTACACGCCGGAGTGCCGGCAGTGCGAATACTGCCTGCATCCCAAGACCAACCTCTGCCAGGCGATTCGCGAGACCCAGGGCAGGGGAGTGATGCCCGACGGCACCTCGCGCTTCACATCCGGCGGAGAGACCATCCTCCACTACATGGGCACCTCGACCTTCTCCAACTACACCGTGCTGCCCGAAATCGCCGTCGCCCGCATCCGCGAAGACGCGCCGTTCGACAAGGTCTGCTACATCGGCTGCGGCGTGACGACCGGCCTGGGCGCGGTGATGAACACCGCCAAGGTCGAGCCCGGATCGCGCTGCGTGGTCTTCGGGCTGGGCGGCATCGGCCTCAACGTCATCCAGGGGCTGCGGCTGGTGGGGGCGCGGCAGATCGTCGGCGTCGACCTCAACCCCGGCAAGAGGGAGATGGCCGAGCGGTTCGGCATGACGGAGTTTGTCAATCCGGCCGAGGCAGGCGACGATCTCGTGGGCTATCTGGTTGGCCGCACCGCTGGCGGCGCCGACTACACCTTCGACTGCACAGGCAACGTCGACGTCATGCGCACCGCGCTGGAGTGCTGCCACAAGGGCTGGGGCGAGTCGGTCATCATCGGCGTGGCGCCGGCCGGCGCCGAAATCGCCACCCGTCCTTTCCAGCTGGTCACCGGGCGGGTGTGGCGCGGCACGGCCTTTGGCGGCGCCCGCGGGCGCACCGACGTGCCCAAGATCGTCGACTGGTACATGGAGGGCAAGATCGAGATCGATCCGATGATCACCCACCAGATGCCGCTTAACGACATCAACCGGGCCTTCGACCTGATGCACGCGGGCGAGAGCATTCGCTCGGTCGTCACCTACTAGCCGACAGCCAGGAGCAATCACCATGCAGCTCAAGGATCCATCCCTCCTCGCCACCAACGCCTACATCGGCGGAGCCTGGTGCGGAGCGGCGTCCAACGCCACCTTCGAGGTCACCAATCCCGCCAACGGCGACGTGGTGGCCGAACTGCCCGACCTCGACGCGGCCGACGCCCGCCGGGCCATCGACGCGGCCCACGACGCCCAGGACGACTGGGCCGGACGGCTTGCCGCCGAGCGGTCGGCGATTCTGCGCAAGTGGCACGGCCTGATCGTCGAAAACGCCGACGATCTTGCCCAGATCCTCACCGCCGAGATGGGCAAGCCGCTGGCTGAGGCCCGCGGCGAGGTGGTGTACGGCGCCAGTTTCGTCGAGTGGTTCGCCGAAGAGGCGAAGCGCATCTACGGCGACGTCATCCCGCAGCATCAGGGCGACAAGAGGATTCTGGTCATCAAGCAGCCGGTGGGCGTAACTGCCTCCATCACTCCGTGGAATTTCCCGACCGCCATGATCACGCGCAAGGTCGCGCCGGCGCTCGCAGTGGGCTGCGCGGTGGTCGCCAAGCCCGCCGCCATGACGCCGCTGTCGGCGACGGCGCTGGCCGTGCTGGCCGAGCGGGCGGGCTTTCCGCCGGGGGTGTTCAACATCGTCACCTCGAAGAAGTCGCGGGACATCGGCGAGGAGTTCTGCGGCAACGAGAAGGTGCGCAAGCTCACCTTCACCGGCTCCACCGAAGTCGGTCGTGTGCTGATGGCGCAGTGCGCCCACGACATCAAGAAGGTCAGCCTCGAGCTGGGCGGCAACGCTCCATTCATCGTCTTCGACGACGCCGACATCGACGCCGCGGTCGAGGGGGCGATGATCTCCAAGTTCCGCAACGCTGGCCAGACCTGCGTGTGCGCCAACCGCATCTATGTCCAGGAGGGCGTGCATGACGACTTCGCCGCCAGGCTGGCCGAGCGGGTGGCGGCGCTGAAGATGGGCGACGGCGCCGAGCCGGGCGTGGAGCAGGGACCGCTGATCGAGCCGGCGGCGGTGGAGAAGGTCGAGGCCCATGTGGCCGACGCCGTCGCAAAGGGTGCCAAGGTGCTGCAGGGGGGAGAGCGCTCCGACCTTGGCGGCACATTCTTCACCCCGACGGTGCTGTCGGGAGTCACCCGTGACATGCAGATCACCCGCGAGGAGACGTTCGGGCCGGTGGCTCCGCTCTACAGGTTCACCGACGAGAACGACGTGGTGGAGCAGGCCAACGACACCGAGTTTGGCCTGGCCGCCTACTTCTACTCTCGGGACCTGGGCCGGGTATGGCGGGTGGCCGAGCGCCTCGAATACGGCATGGTCGGCATCAACACCGGGCTGATTTCGACCGAGGTGGCGCCGTTCGGCGGCGTCAAGCAGTCGGGCCTGGGGCGCGAGGGCTCCAAGTACGGCGCCGAGGAGTTTCTGGAGATCAAGTATCTCTGCATGAGCGGCGTCTAGGCTTTGTACTGGCGCCCCGCCACGCTTGAGGAGGCTGGCCGACTCCCGTTCTGGCGGCGCCCGGAAGCCTGCCTTGTGCTTATGGCGTTCGGCATGCCGTTCGCCTTCTCGGTATGGCTGGCGCTGATCAACAACTTCACCGTCGAGGCGGTCGGCTTCGACGGCTCCGACATCGGCTGGCTGCACACCGTCCGCGAGATCCCGGGCTTTCTGGCAATCGGCGTCATCGCCGTGCTGCTGGTGCTGCGCGAGCAGGCGCTGGCGATCCTGTCGCTGCTGCTGCTGGGCGTGGCGGTGGCGGCGACCGGCATGCTGCCGACGTTCTGGGGCCTTTGCCTGACCACCGTCATCGGCTCGATCGGCTTCCACTATTTCGAAACCGTCAACCAGTCGCTCCAGCTCCAGTGGCTTGACAAGGACCGGGCGCCGCGGGCGCTGGGATGGATCGTCGCGGCCGGCTCGGCCGGCAGCCTTGTCGCCTACGGCGCCATCGTCCTCGCCTGGAAGGCGCTGGAGCTGTCGTTCGCCTTCGTGTTTTTCGCCGGCGGCGCGGTGACCACGGTGATCGCGCTGGCGGTGTGGCTGGCCTATCCGCGGATCGAGACGAAGGTGCGGCAGGAAAACCGCATCGTGCTGCGCGCCTCCTACTGGCTGTACTACGCGCTGGTGTTTCTCGGCGGAGCCCGGCGGCAGATTTTCATCGTCTTCGCCGCCTTCATGATGGTCGAGCGGTTCGGCTTCGAGGTGCACCAGCTCACCGCGCTGTTTCTGATCAACTACCTCGTCAACATGCTGGTCGCGCCCTTGATGGGCCGCTTCATCCACCGCTTCGGCGAGCGCATGGCGCTGGCGCTGGAGTACAGCGGGCTGATCCTGGTGTTTGCCGCCTACGCCATGGTTTCCAATCCGCCGGCGGCCGCCGCGCTCTACGTCATCGACCATCTGTTCTTCGCCCTGGCCTTCGCCCAGCGCACCTACTTCCAGAAAATCGCCCGCCCGGCCGACATCGCCCCCACCGCGGCGGTGTCCTTCACCATCAACCACATCGCCGCGGTGTTTCTGCCGGCTGCGCTGGGCTATCTGTATCTGGTGTCGCCGTCTCTGGTATTCTGGTGCGGCGTGGCCATTGCCGTCTGCTCTCTCGCGCTTTCCCTGCTTGTGCCCCGGATGCCGTGCCGGGGACGCGAAACCGTGCTGGCGGACATGGACGGCGGGCGGGGACAGCTGCGCGCTGGCGACTGAGGACGACTTGCAATGCCAAAGATCACCTACATCGAGCACACCGGACAGGCGCACACGGTGGACGTGGAGATTGGTCTGACGGTGATGGAGGGCGCGGTGCGCAACCTCGTACCGGGCATCGAGGCCGACTGCGGCGGCGCCTGCGCCTGCTCCACCTGCCACGTCTACGTAGACGAGTCCTGGTACGGACGGCTGCCTCCCATTGAGGACATGGAGGCCGACATGCTGGACTTTGCCTGGGAGCCGGGGGAGCGGTCGCGGCTGTCCTGCCAGCTGCGGGTAACGCCCGAGATGGACGGCCTTGTCGTGCATCTGCCCGAGCGGCAGATCTAAGGCGGCAGCAGTCCGCCGCCGGCGGTGCGCCTCTTGACGGCGCGTACAATCCCATTGAGCGGTACGAAGCGGCGGCGTTTGGTACCGTCCGGCGGTGGGACGGGGCATCGGCGGGGACCGCAGGAGGACCGGCCGCTGACAGGGCGGGCTGACGGGTGGCGCGGATTGCACCCTGAAGGAGGGGAGTTTGAATCGATTCCCGCTCGACACTCAGCCCAACGAAACCTGACCAGACCGCCGGTCTGGCGCCGGTGCGGCCATCGAAGGCAAGGCGACCGTACCGCCTGGCGGGTGGTACCGTCCGTTTCTGGCGTTGAGGCTTCGTACCCTTAGCCCTTGGCTTTGCAAGCATCATTTTGCCTCCTGCAAGCGCGACGTCCGGCGCGGGCAGGCCCAGCGGCCGAAGCGGGCCGGGTGCCGGGACGAATCTTCGCTATGGTGGAGGCAGAGCCGGATTGTGCACTCGGACGCGTCGAGCATCCGGGGGAGTTACACCTGACCTTCGTCGGGGCGCGTCGCGCATGGTCCGGCCTAGCCTGTACGGCGGTGGCAGGCGCTGAACGGGCAGGGGCGGCCCGCCCTAAACCAGACCGAAGCCACCGCTCCAGTCCAGCGGCAATACAGCGGGGAGAGACAGACATGGCCAAAAAGAATCAGCCACCAAGCCAGCAGCGGGACGACGAGCGGGAGGAGGCGCTGCTGCAGCGTCTGAGAACGCTGCCTTTGGACGGAAAGAAAGTGCACCTGTTCATTGACGGGTACATGTGCAGGATGCTAAGTTACATGGATACGGCGAAGATTTTCTTCGAGCACATCCTGCGAGACTGCGACGGGGACCAGCCTGCAGATGTCGTGTCGGAATCCACCCTGAAGCTGACCGGCACCCGCCAAGTCGACGATGCCTTGCGCCAGGGACACCGCGACCTCGCCTACGAGGGGATTACCGGTCGGGATTGTCCGAACAAGTTTTGGCTTGGCGTAGAGGTCACCAGTACCAACGACTACAGCCTTCCGGCTCGCGTAACGTCGTACCATGCTCAGGAAAGCCAGCAGGAAGCGGAAAGAAAGGGGGGAGACGCATGCAGCCTGACTCCCGGCCTCTCGCTTCTTATCAACGGTGGTTCCAGGCGGCTTCTGGTGTCAGATACGTATGAGGGGGCGTGTCCCGGCTACGAGATTTTTGGGAAGTTCGGGCTTCGCAACAAATTTGGCATTTGGGACATTATGACGAAACAAAACGACTTCATCCTTGGGATAGCCGATCCCCGCGCCGCGTCCTGCCTTGGAATGCTCCGCTATGCCAATGCGCCAGGGGAGTACAGCGAGCGGGATTTGATCCGAATCGCTGAGGCAACAGGGGGAGACCGGAAGATTGCCGAACTAGCAGTCCTTCCCCTTGTACATCGGACGGAAGGAGTGTATCGTGACAGGGCGCTGAAGGCGTGGAACGACGTAATGGAGGATGATATCGTGGATAGCATGTGGGAAGAGGCCAAGGCCGAGGGCAAAGCCGAGGGCATCGCCGAGGGCAAGGCTTACGGTATCGCCGAAGGCATCGCCGCGGGCGAGGCTAGGGGCGAGGCCAGGGGCGAGGCCAAGGGCGTCGCTGAGACGCTGCTCCAGCAGGTGCAGCGCAAGTTCGCGGGCATCTCCGAACAGCGGAAGATGCAGGTGCGGTCGGCCACGCTGGAGCAGCTGCAGGACTGGGCGGGCCGGGTGCTGGACGCTCCCGACATCGATTCGGTGTTCGGCGGACCTGGCCCGGCAAAACAGCAGCCGCAGGGATAGCCGCTGCCTGATTGGCGGCATTTCCGCCCGAATCAGCCTCGCGGTCCAACGATGACTTCGATCTGCCCGGTTCCGCTCAGCCCGAGCGGACTAGGCGATACTGCCCCAGACTCCTAAACCTCGGAGAGGGCCTCCTTGGCCCGCAGGATGGGCTTGAGCATGTACTGCAGTACCTTGGTCGACCCCGCCTGCAGCTCCGCCTCCACCACCATGCCGGTGCGCAGGTCAAGGTCACGGTCCAGCCAGTCGGCGAGGGAATCGTCGTCGACCCTGACCTCTACCAGAAACGCCGGCGGTTGGGTACGGTCGTCGGGGTGGGGGACGGTGTCGGCGCCGATGCGCACCACCCGCCCCGACAGTGTGCCGTGCACCGAGTAGTCGAAGGCGGTCACCTTTAGGACGGCCTCCATGTCGTCGATGATGTAGCCGATGTCCTTGGGCTGGACGCGCACCTCGATGAGTATGCCCTCGTCGAGGGGGACGATTTCAAGGATGGGTTCGCCCGGCCCGATCACCGCGCCGACGGTGGAGAAGAACAGCTGGTTGACGACGCCCGAGGCGGGAGCGCTGATGAAGGTGCGTCGCAGCTGGTCCCGCCGCGCCGAGACGCTCTGCTCGAGACGGTCAAGGTCGGCGGCGACCTCGGAGAGCATCTGCGCGATTTCGCGGCGGTACTCGGTCTCGTAGCGGCTGAGCTGCGTCTGCAGCTCGGTGAGGGCGACCTCGGCGTTCATCAGCTGCAGCGCAGGCACCGCGCCGCTGTCGACAAGCGGACGCAGCAGGTCGACCTCTTCGCCGCGCATGCCGATCAGCCGGCTGAGATTGTCGCGCTGCGTCCGGTCGGCCTGCCTGCGGGCCTCGAACAGCTGCGTCTCAAGGGCGTGCAGGTCGGGGCGGGAGGCGGCCAGGTCCTCGGGCACCTCCATCTGCTCGAGGCCGTCAAGCTCGGCCTGCAGGCGGAGGCTGCGAAACCGCAGCACGACGATGTCCTGTTCCAGCTCGCCGACGGAGGACTCGAAGCGGGTTCGGTCCAGACGCAGCAGCTCCTCGCCCGAATCTACCAGGTCGCCTTCCTCCACCGTCAGCCGCTCGATGATGCCGCCTTCGAGATTCTGGACGATCTGGGTGCTGGACGAGGGCACGACCTGGCCGCTTGCCCGCACCACCCGGTTCAGCTCGGCGACCGATGCCCACGTCACGAACACTGCCACCACCACGAGGCAGAGCCAGATAACGGCGTTGTCGCGCACCGGATGGTCGAAGTCCTCGATGATGTCGCGGACCTGCTC
>CAZPIN010000173.1:0-1610 GCA_964586735.1 uncultured Rhodobacterales bacterium
ATGCGCGCCGCGTTCTGGGGGGTGAGCACGGCGCTCCTGTTGTCGCTGGCGGTCCCCTCGACCCGGATGAAGCGCGCCGACTACCTCAAGGCGACCCTCGCCGGTGCGTCCGGCGCCGTTCAGGTGGCCGCGGCGTGCGCGGCGGCGGGCATCGTGGTGGGAGTCGCGTCGCTCACCGGGATCGGGTTGCGCATGTCGGAGTTCATCGTGGTCATCTCGCAGGGCCAGCTCTTCCCCGCCTTGCTGCTGACCGCCGCGGGCTCGATCATACTGGGAATGGGGCTGCCGACGACCGCAGCGTATGTGGTGCTGGCCGCTCTCGGGGCCCCGGCGCTGGTGGAACTGGGCGTGCCCCTGCTGGCCGCGCACCTGTTCATCTTCTACTTCGGCTGCATCTCCAACGTGACCCCACCGGTGTCGCTGGCGGCGTACGCGGCAGCCGGAGTGGCATCCTCTCCGCCCATGCGCACCGCCCTCACCGCCATGCTCCTCGCCATGGCGGGCTTCCTGGTGCCGTTCCTGTTCGTCTATGCGCCGCCGCTCCTGCTGGAAGGGTCCGTTGTAGAGATTCTGCTCACCTCGGGTACGGGCGCCCTGGGAATCAGCGCCATGGCCGGAGCTGCGATCGGCTACATCCGAAGGCCGCTGGCGGTATGGGAGCGAGCCGCGGTGGTGGTCGCCGGCGCGGCGCTCTTCGGGCCCTCGCAGATGCTCGATGTCGTGGGCGCGGTGCTCGGAATAGGGCTCTGGGTCTGGCTGGGACGCAGGGCGGAGGCTTCCGCGCCGCAGGGACAAAGCTGAGGTCGCCTCATGACGGGCCCACCGGGGCTCTGGCCGTGAGCCTGCCCGGCCGCACCGCTGCCGGCGCGTTCTCGTCGTCGCGAGTCGGGCTGCAGGCTGATACCTTGTCGCGAGTTTGTCGGTATCGCCTCAGCCAGCCAGCCTCCCGGGAGAACCAGTGACCAGAAGAACCCTCATCGCGTGCGCCCTGATCGCGGCCCTGACCGCGGTTGGATGTGGCGACGGATCCGGCGGCGGCAGACAGTTCCGGAGCGTCGGCACCGCGGGCACCGGCGGCATCTACTATCCGCTGGGCGGCACCATCGCCAGCCGCCTCTCGGTGCTGGACAGCACCAGCCAATACACCGCGGAAGTGACCGGCGGCTCGGTCGAGAACATCGCCCGCCTGAACGCGCGGCAGATGGACCTCGCCATCGCGCTTTCGGTCACCATGTACGAGGCCTACCGCGGCATGGGAGACTACGACGAGCCGATCCCGGGGCTGCGCGTGGTTGCGCCGCTCTACCCCAACATCACCCACGTGATGGTGCCGGAGGGATCCACGGTAACCGACGTTTCGCAGTTGCGCGGCGGACGGGTGAGCGTCGGATCAGCGGGAAGCGGCACCGAACAGTCGTCGCGTCAACTGCTGCTCGCGCACGGCATCACCTACGACGACATCAACGTCCAGTACCTCACCTTCACCGAGTCGGCGAACGCGCTTCGGGACGGCGCCATCGACGGGTCCATCATCTCCGTGGGATACCCGGCCGCCGCTGTGCTCGAGGCCACCACCACGGGCGGGGCACGCCTGCTCGCGCTCTCCGACG
>CAZPIN010000174.1:0-6185 GCA_964586735.1 uncultured Rhodobacterales bacterium
CCCCCAGGCAGGGAGAACAAGGGTGGTACAGGGCTGCGGACAACGCAAGCCAGCGAGAGTGGCAGCGTCATGAGCCGCCAGAGTATCGGCCCTATGCCGGGATGGCTGGCTACATGCGCGCTGGCTGGCGTCCTGCTGGGAGCGGCGACGCTGGTCGTTCCGTCGGCGGTTGAGGCTCAGGAGCCGCCGCTGACCTCGACTGAGAGAACCTTCCTTTCCAACGAGAACCTGACTGGCGGCGTGAGCAGCAGCTTTTTGAGCAACTCCGGCACCAATGTATCGGGTACTATGGCCCAGGCGTTCACCACCGGCGGGCTCACCGACAACGACGGCATGAACGTGGACATCGTCCTGCGCAAGATCACCCTGTGGTTCCCCTCCAACACACCAAGCAACGTCTCGTCCAGCGACCTCAGCGTCGAGATATGGCGGAACAACGCGACCACCGACGAGCCCCTCAACAGATACTTTACCCTGACCAACCCCTCCAGCGTAGGGGGCGGCGGCGCGAAGGTGTTCACCTACGCCAACACCTCCGGGCTGGGGGCGAACACCACATACCACATCGTGGTGCGGTACAACCGGGCCGACCGGCTGCCCTCCATCAACCGGACATCTGGTGCCGACCGCGCCGACGCCAGCGAAAGCCTCTCAGGCTGGAGCGTGGGTGCCTTCCGGCGGGGAGATGGCAGCAGTAGGACCGTCGCAAATGACCACAGGCTGCGCTTCAAGATGGAGGGTGTCAGGGGGCCCGTCGCCGCCATCGGCGAACCGACGGTTACGCCCACCGGTACGCCCCGGGTTGGCACGGCCCTGACGGCGGGACTCGGGGATGTCGCCGACCGCAACGGGCTGCCGGAGGACTACACCTGGAAGTGGCAGTGGGCGGCCGCCCAAGATGCCGCCGATGCAAGCTGGACGGACATCGCCAGCGCGATGGCGAACGCCTACACGCCGGTCACTGGTGATGCGGGCAGGCACCTCCGGTCGGTGGTGTCGTTTACAGACGCCGACGGTTACGCCGAGTCCCGGGCGAGCGGCGGGACGCTCGCGGTCAACCACTCCCCGGCCGGTGGACCGCCGGCGATTGTCGGTACGGTTAAGGTTGGCGAGACCCTGACACTGTCGGCGGCGGGCGTCACTGACGGCGACGGTCCGGCCACGCTGGTCTTCAACTACCTGTGGAGGCGTGCGGACGTCGCCAGCGGAGAAGGCGGCCTGTTCATCTCCGGCACTTCCTCGCAGACCTACACGCTTACCACGGACGACGCGGGCAAGTACATTCAGGGTGTGGTCTTGTACACCGACGGCGCGGGTAAAGCTGAGGGCATCGAGACCGCCTATACGAAGGTGGAAAACAGCGACCCCACTGGCGGGCCGCCGACAATCATGGGCACCGCCATTAAGGTTGGCGAGACGTTAACGGCGGCGCACGGCACCATAACTGATGCCGATGGGCCGAACCCGCTGATATTAAGTTACCAGTGGCGGCGGGCGGACAACGCCAGCGGAGGGAGTGCCGCGGACATTGCCGGCGAGACTTCGTTGACCTACGTGCTCACCACGGCCGATGCAGGCAGTTACATCCAGTTCGTGGTGTCCTACACCGACGGCGGAGGCAAGGATGAGGTCCTTGCGACCGCCTGGACGAGGGTGGAAAACAGCGACCCCGTCGGCGAACCCACGATCTCCGGCACCGTCAAGGTTGGCGAGGAGGTGACAGTGGTGACGACGGGCATCACCGACGCTGACGGTCCGGCTACGCTGACCTTCGGTTACCGATGGCTGCGGGCGGATGACTCGGCTGGCACAACTGGCGTTGTCAGTGTAGGAGTTATTGATGCCAAGTCCCTTACCCTCACCACAGCCGACGCGGGCAAGTACATCCAGGCTACGGTGCTGTATAGAGACGGCGGCGGTACCTTTACGTTCCTCGAAACTGCCTGGACGAAGGTGGAAAACAGCGACCCCGTCGGCAAGCCGACAATCTCCGGCACTCTGGACTCGGGGGAGACCGTGACGGCGGTGACGGCGGGCATCTCCGACCGTGACGGTCCTGCCACGCTGGCCTTCACCGGTTACCAGTGGCGACGGGCGGACGATGCGGCTGGCGCACAAGGCCTGGCTGATCTAGGAACGGACGCGTCCCAGCTCCTAACCAGAGACGAAGTGGACAAGTACATTCAGGTCGTGGTGTCGTACACCGACGGCGGCGGCAAACGAGAAAGCGTGGAGAGTGACTGGGTAGTGGTGCCCAATACTAACAATGATCCCACGGGCGGGCCGCCAACAATTACCGGCACAGCCCGGGTCGGCCAGCAGCTGACGGTGGTGACAACAGGCATTTCCGACCCTGATGGTCCAGCTACGCTGACCTTCGCCTACCAGTGGCGGCGGGCGGACGATGCAGCCGGCACGGCAAACGCAGCGGACATCCCAAACACGGATTCGGTCTCCTACACGCTCACCGCGGACGACGCGGGCAAGTACATCCAGATTGTGGCGTCGTACACCGACGGCGGCGGCGTCGACGAGAGTATCGAGAGCGCCTGGACGGAAGTGCTGAACAGCAACCCCGTCGGCGGACCGCCAACGATCACCGGCATGGCCCGGGTCGGTCAGGAATTGACGGCGGCGCCTGGCGCCATCACCGATGCCGATGGCGGCGTGCCGGCAAACGCTGAAGACTTCACTTACCAGTGGCGGCGGGCGGATGATGCAACCGGCACGGCAAACGCCGTGGACATCCCCAGCACGGACTCGGTGTCCTACACGCTTGCCGCGGCAGATGCTGGAAAGTACATTCAGGTCGTGGTGTCGTACACCGACGGTGGCGGCGCCGACGAAAGATTCGAGAGCGCCTGGAGGGAGGTGCTGAACAGCGCGCCCGCCGGCGGGCTGCCGTCGATAACTGGCACGGTTCGGGTTCGCCAGGATCTGACGGCGGATACGACGGGCATTACAGACGTCGACGGCCCGGCCACGCTGCCCTTTGAATACCAGTGGCGGCGGGCAGACAACGCGGCTGGCACGGCGGGCGCCGAGGACATACCCGGCGAGACCTCGTCAACCTACACGCTCACAGCGGCCGACTTGGGCAAGTACATCCAGGTCGTGGTGTCCTACACCGACGGTGGCGGTACCGACGAAAGCCTGCAGAGCGGCTGGGTTGGGGCAGTAGGGGAGGCCCCAGCCGCCCCCGACACGGCTGCGATGGGGAACGTGACTGTCGATGGCGGCGCGTCTCCACAGGTAGGCGTACAGCTGTCGGCGGACACGACCGGCATTACTGACCCAGTGAACGGCCTGACTGCGCCAAACTGGCGCTACCAGTGGCAAAGCGCGGACGACGCGGCGGGGACGGGGGCAACGGACATCACTGGCGCGACTTCTCAGACCTACACGCCGGTGGCGGGCGACGACGGGAAACTTCTCCGCGTGGAAGTGACGTTCACGGACGACGACGGCTACGAGGGTACCAAGACAAGCGTCTGGACTGGATCGGTGCTTGCATTCACGCTCGAGGCAATGACCGGCACGGCAGTCGAGCCAGCCTTCGAAGCATCTGCCGCGACTGCCAACCAGCTGGTCTTCACGGTTACTCCAAGCCGCGCTCCCGACCAGACGGTGACCTTAGCCTACAGTTTGGGCGGTACTGCCACAGTAGACTTGGACTACACCGCGATGCCTGAAACGCTTTCCTTCCCCTCCGGCTCCACTGCCCCGCAGACGATCACGGTTTCGGCGATTGGCGACATTGTCGCTGAAGACTCTAGTGGCGAGACGGTGACCGTTACGGCTGGGGGAGCAACCGTCAGCGGCACGATCAACGAGCCCGATGGTCAGGCAGCCATCACGACGAGCGTTCCCACTCCAAGCACTGCAAACGGCATGACCACCGTCAGTTTTGACATCATCGTTGACCCCACGCCCACCTCAGCCCTTGACGTCGAGTGGAGAATGAGCGTCGGGGGCAATGCCGGCAGCGCCAGTGCCACGGGGGCTTGCACAGTTGCCTCTTGCTCCGGCACGGCGCGCCTTGCGCCGAACACACGTACGGTGCGGGTCGACGCCGAGTTCAGCACGGAATTGGCCTCCGGCACGGAGTTGCAGGTACAGGTCAAGCCGCCGGCAAACCACGCCGTCATACCGGCGGCGGATGTTGAGGACGAGGTTGAAGACCGCGTCTGGGTCGTCGCAGGCGAAGGCACGGTTGCTTCGGAAAGCTCCGCCGCGCTGCTTCATGCAGTCGCGGGCGCTGGCCACTCCGTCGCAGCCGGCATCGTCGATGGAATCTGGAGCCGCGGCGCCGCCCGTCGTTCTGGGAGCATGACGTCGCAGGCGACGCTTGGCGGCAAGACGCTGGACACCGGCGCGCTTTCCAGTGGCGATGCGAGCCGGACAGTGCGGGAGGTCGCCAGCCTGCTCGGTATCGATGCGACGGCGCCCGATGGGGTGTACGACGGACTGGACGGCGGCTATGGCGGAGGCGCTGATGACTACCGCGTATGGGCGGGCATACCGGACCGCAGCCGCCTTGCCAGCCAGAGCAGCTTCGCGTTGACCGCTGTAGACGGGGCGGGGAGGGGCAAGGCTGCCTTCTGGGGCGAATTTTCCACGTCTGCACGCGATAGCGAGACGGAAGATGGGGGCAGCGTCGAGACTGAATCTTCGGGCATACTGCTGGGCTTTGATATGACGGGCAGCGAACACGTTCTGTATGGCCTTGTGGTCAGCCGCTCCTCCGGCGAGTCGGAATTCCGGGACGCTTCCACGGCTACCGCCACCGCAAGTACTGCAGAAACCAGCCTTTTGACTTTCGCCCCGTATCTGTACTGGTCGGACGCATCGGGGAAAAGCCTGTGGGCAGGTGTCGGCATGGGGTCGGGCAGTCTGGAGATGGCCCTCGACGGCAGCGAATCGGAGACGGATGTTGGCATGACGATGCTGGCCGCGGGCGCGAGGAGCGCCTCCACGCGGCGTAGCAGCGGGGAGTTTGCCCTGAAGGGAGATGCCTACAGAACAGAGATCAGCGCGGACGGGACGGCCGGCTTCGACGAGCTATCGGCGGAGGCTACGAGGATTCGCGTGGCGCTGGAGAGGGTGTCGGCCCGGACGACGGACAGCGGCGCAGCATCGTCGAATCGTTTGGAGCTGGGAGCGCGGATTGACAGCGGCGACGGTGAGGATGGCGCCGGGGCGGACGTGGCGGCTGAATTGAGCTACGCATCGCCGGGCGGTCTGGAGGTAACCGCTCGCCTGAGAACGCTGCTGCTGCATTCGCAGGAAGGCTTCAGCGAGTGGGGGGTGGGGATCGGCGTCGCCTACTCGAGTGGCGATGGAGGACGCGGCGCCAGCCTGTCGCTTGAGCCGACTTGGAACGTACCAAGTACAGGCGTGGCGGAATCCATGTGGGGAGCGCGGGATCTCGACGGCTACACCTCATCGA
The DNA here is from genome assembly GCA_964586735.1 of uncultured Rhodobacterales bacterium. Classification (GTDB taxonomy): domain Bacteria; phylum Pseudomonadota; class Alphaproteobacteria; order Rhodobacterales; family CAZPXZ01; genus CAZPXZ01. The sequence continues at coordinate 5,450 of CAZPIN010000174.1, forward strand.
ATGCCGGCGCAGCGGTGAAGGCACGTCTGGGCTACGGCGCGGGGACCCTGGGGGACCGGGCTTTGGCGACTCTGTACGGCGAGACGGAGACGGGCAACGATGGCCGGAGGCTGCGCATTGGGGCCGAAATGCGCGGCCTGGCGGGTACGCTTGAGCGGCTGAGTCTCGACGTCTACGGCGAGCGGGAGGAGAAGCAGTCGCCGTATCCCGATCACTCAATCATGCTGGAGGGACGCTTGGGCTTCTAGCGGTTTGACTGGAAAGTGCTTGACGAGGGTATGGCATAAGCACCACCGATGAAGGCAGGGACGTGCCATTCGTGGCATCTGCCGCCTGGCGCGTGGCTGCGGCGGCGATGCTAACGCTGCCGCGGTGAGACGGGCTGTACGGTGACGAGGCGTGCCTGGAGAACGTAGGCGGGGCAGGGGCGTCCCTCTGCAGATGGAGGGCGGCAGAGCCAGACCTGAACGCCGCTTGGGAAAGACGCGCAGAGCGCAGATTGCGGTCCCTGATTTGCTTGCTATAGTAGCCAGCAGCAAGTGGTCGCACTCGCAGCCTGGCGGTCAGCTGGAGGTGGGGGGCGACTACGACGGTAACAGCAGAGGGAACATCATGAGCATCACGGCCAACTACGAGACTTATGGAATACCAGTGGGTGGACCCACTGGCGCGAGGCGGCTTGACACGCAGGTACACGGCGGTCGAGCGAATAGCCGCAGCATCGCCCAGCCCCCCC
>CAZPIN010000175.1:0-15706 GCA_964586735.1 uncultured Rhodobacterales bacterium
CCGGGGGGTCGACGTTCCGCAATCCGGGCGGCCGGCCGGGGGCGGGGTCCGATTCGGGCGCGGCCGGGGAGTCGGCGTGGCGCCTGATCGAGGCGGCGGGCTGCCGCGGCCTGCGCGTGGGAGACGCGATGGTCAGCGAGAAGCACGCCAACTTTCTTATCAACCGCGGCGAGGCTACGGCCGCGCAGATCGAGGCGCTGGCCGAGGAGGTGCGCAGGCGGGTGCTGGAGCGGAGCGGCGTGGCGCTGGAATGGGAGATTCGCCGCGTTGGAGAGGCGGCGCCGGACCATGGCTGAGGGGGTGGTCGCAGTGCTTCTGGGGGGCTGGTCGAAGGAGCGCGAGGTGTCGCTCGTCTCCGGCCAGGCCTGCGCCGCGGCGCTGCGGGAAACGGGCTGCCAGGTCGAGGAGGTTGACGCAGGGCGCGACCTTGGCGCCGTGCTGAGCGAGCTGTGTCCGGATGTCTGCCTCAATATGCTGCACGGCCAGGGCGGGGAGGATGGCTGCGTCCAGGGACTGCTGGAGACGCTCCGCGTGCCGTACAGCCATTCGGGCGTGGAAGCGTCGGCGGTGGCGATGAACAAGTCCCTAAGCAAGTCCATTTTCCAGGCCGCCGGCCTGCCGGTTGCCAAAAGTATGCTGCTGCCGCCCGACCGCATTGCCCACAGCCACGCGATGCGGCCGCCCTATGTAGTCAAGCCCAACAACGAGGGGTCCTCGATCGGAGTCGAGATTGTCGCCGAAGACACGGCGCCGCCCGACGTTGCCGGGCGCGAAGAGTCCCTGCTGATGGTGGAGCGCTTCGTGCCCGGCATGGAGCTGACGGTGGCGGTGATGGACGGAAGGCCGCTGGAGGTCACGGAAATCGAGGCTGCGGACGGCGGCCTGTACGACTACCGGGCGAAGTACACGGCAGGCGGTTCGCGGCATGTGCTGCCTGCCCGCGTGGACAAGCCGGTGCGCAGCAGGGTGCTTGAGTACGCCGCCCTGGCTCATCAGGTGGTCGGCTGCCGCGGCGTGAGCCGTGTGGATTTCCGATACGACGCCGTGGCGGGAGAGATTGCCGTGCTGGAAATCAACACGCAGCCCGGCATGACGCCCACGTCGCTGGTGCCGGAGCAGGCTGCAAGCGTTGGCATCAGTTTTGCCGAACTTGTGAATTGGATGGTGGAGGACGCGTCATGCCCGCGAAAAAGCTGAAGAAGCCCACCCGTCACCCGGAGAGCTGGTCGCTCAAATTCCACGACGAGGACCACGCGGAGCAGTTGGTCTACGTGATGCGCCGCTGGCTGCGCCAGCCGGGGATCATGACCGCGCTGCTGACGCTTTCGGCGGTGGCCTTCGTCTCGGCCGCCGCGTCGCTGGTGTCGCTGGAGGCGATCGAGGGAAATCTTCGCGGGCGGTGGACGGCGGCGGTCGCCTGGGCCGAGGAGAAGACGCCAGTGCGGGTGGAACTCGCTTCCGTCGAGGGCCTGTCGCGCACCCAACTGGATCTGGTGACGGAGGCCCTCGGGCTGCCGCGGGAGATGTCGCCGCTGGCCATCGACGTCGACGCCTGGCGTAGCGCGCTGGAGAAACTGCCGTGGGTGGCCGAGGCGTCGGTGCGCTACATACCGATGAAGCATGTGTCGGTGCGGGTCGTCGAGCACGAGCCCATCGCCGTCTGGCGCAGGGAGGACGGCATATGGCTGGTCAACGAACGGGGAGGCCACATCATCAGCGCCAGCGGTGCGCCGCCTGAAAGCTTGCCGCTGATGGCTGGCGAGGGCGCTGATACGGCTGTCGGCGAATTGGCCATGCTGCGGACGTCGCACGAGGAGCTGGCCCGTCCCGGCACCCTGTACCGGCGAATTGGCAGGCGCCGGTGGAATATTGAATTGGAGGATGGCCCTGTGGTGATGCTGCCCGAGCGTGGCCTTGAGCTGGCGGCGTCGCGGCTGCGCCAGCTGCTCGACCGCTGGCACCTGACGGACCGGGAAATCGTGGCCGTCGACCTGCGCAGCGTCGACCGCATTGCACTTCGTCTTGCCGGCGGCGAGCTGGAGCGACTGGTCGGCGAGCAGCCGCAGCCGGGCGTGGAGCTGTAACGGCATGCAGCGGTCCTGGCAGCCTGACGACCATGTGGTGCTTGAGCGGCTGCAGCGTATTCGCCGCAGGGGAAGGATTGCCCTGTTTGACCCCGGGGCCAGCAAACTGGCCTGGGGAATTGCCAATTGGGGAGCGGAGTCCCCTGAACACGGGACGGAGCGCATCGCCATCCGCGCCGCCGGCAGCGTCGCCGCCCGCGGCTACCGAGGCGAGGTGGTCACCGACATGCGCGAATTGGAGGCGTCGGTGCGGGAGCTGGTTGACAGCGTGGAGTCCCGGGCGGGCAGCGGACGGGTCGACGACGTCATGGTTGCGGTCGGTGGGCGCGACGTAAAAAGCCGCTTCATCCGCGGCGACGCCCGGGTGGCGGGCCGCGAGGTGACTGAACGCGACATGCTGCGGGCGATGCGCAGCTGCGGCACGCCGGACCTGCCCGACGGGCATATGCTTCTGCACGCGCTGCCAGTGCACTACGCCGTCGACGACCGCGACGGCATCTTCGACCCCAGGCGCATGGTGGGCCGCCGGATTACCGTCGATATGGTCTGGATCACGGTGCGGGAGAGCAGCGTGCGCGAGCTTGAAAGCTGCCTCGGCAACTGCGGCCTGCGCGTTGCCGGCTTTATTGCCAAACCCTACGCCGCCGGGCTGGGGTGTCCCGCTGTGCCAGATGGCGTGGCGGCATGCATCGATCTAGGCGCCGCCACCACGGGCGTTTCGGTTTTTGCCCGCGGGCGCTGCATCTACACGGCGGTGCTGCCGTGGGGGGGGCGGCAGATCACCGAGGTCATCGCTCGCCACAAGGGCGTCGATCTGGCAGAGGCCGAGCGGCGTAAATGCGATGCCGGTGACGTGACGTGCACCGAATCCATGGAAATTGCCAGCGCCGACATGCGCAGGCTGTTCAAGGAAGCGCTGGCCTGCGTAGACGACGCCGAATTCAGCGGGGCCCAGGGGCGCAAGGCGTGGCTGTGCGGCGGCGGCAGCCAGTTCAAGCGAATCCTGGAGGCGGCCAGAATGCTGGGCTGTCCGGTGGAGGTCGCCAGGCCCAGCGGCGTGTGGTGGCCTTCGGAACAGGCGGGCAAGCCCGAATACACCACGCTCGCCGGCCTTGCGCGGCATGCGCGGGAGGGACTGCGCGAGATGTGGGATTACGACATGGCCCTTAGCGGCGGCGTGCTCAGCGCGTTCCAGCGCACCATCCGCTGGATGCGGGATTCCTGGTAGTTCGCTTGCGTTTGCGAAAAACTTATGGCATAATGAATCTCAATAAAACCAAATCGAGGCAGCGGTTTATCCGCACAGGTCAAAACCAGAAGGAGCATCATCATGACCGTCAAACTCGGCGTGCCCGACATCGAGGGCGCGCAGCCGCGCATCGCTATCGTCGGAATCGGCGGTGGCGGGTGCAACGGCATCAATTCCATGATGCAGGACGGCATACCGGGGGTAAGTTTTGTCGCCTGCGACACCGACGGCCAGCATCTGTCCCAGACTAGCGCCGACTGGCGAATCCAGCTCGGACGCGACGCGACTGGCGGCTACGGCGCGGGCACCAATCCAGCGGTGGGGCGCGAGGCGGCGGAGGAAAGCGTAGACAGCATGCGCGCCGCGCTTAGCGGCATGTCGCTGGCGTTTCTTACCTCGGGCATGGGCGGTGGCACTGGCAGCGGCGCGCTGCCTGTCATGGCGCGGCAGATGCGGGAAATGGACATCCTGACCGTTGGCGTGGTCACCAAGCCGTTTGCCTACGAGGGCGCAAAGCGCATGGAGGTTGCAGTCGAGAGCATCAAGGAGAGCGCCGAATACCTCGACACGCTCCTGGTGATCTCGAACCAGAACCTGTTCCAGGCGGAGTCCAAGAAAATCACCCTGGCCAACGCCTTGAGCAGGGTGGACGAAGTGCTGCACGAGTCCGTGCGGGGCATGGTGGACCTGGTGGTGCGCCCCGGCATCATCAACATGGACTTCGCCGACCTGTGCATGGCGCTGCGCGACGGCGGCGTCTCGGTCATCGGCATGGGCGAGGCGGACGGTCCCAACCGCGCCACCGAGGCGGCTCTCGCCGCGGCCCGCAATCCTCTGCTGGACGGCACGACCATGGACGGCGCCAAGGCGCTGCTGGTCAACGTCACCGGCGGGGCCGACCTGGAGCTGAAGGACGTGGACGACGCGGCCAATCTGCTGCGCGGCAAGGCCCACGTCCAGGCGCGCGTCAAGGTGGGCGCGGCGAGCGACGCTGACCTCGAGGGCAGGGTCCGGGTGTATGTCATCGCCACGGGAATCTCTTGGCGGGCGGGAAAATTGGATGCGGCGAAGACCGCGCCGCGGCCGACGTCCGCGCGGACTGCGCAGCAGCCACCCGCCGCGCCGCGGCCGACGTCCGCGCGGACTGCGCAGCAGCCACCCGCCGCGTCGCAGCCCCCTGCCACGCAGCAGCGACCAGCCGCGGCAGCACCATCGCCATCACCGGCGTCTGTGGCATCACCAGCGCTGTTGCCAGTATCCATGCCTGCGCCAGCCGCAGAGACCGTCCCTGAGCCAGCGCCGGAGGCGGCGGTGGCGAGGGCGGCCCACCCGCCGGCGGTACGCGAGGTGAAGGCACCCGCCGACGACGGGCTGTGGGGCGGCACGGTGAGCATCGATCCAGGGTCGGTGGCCCGTCCCGCCGCAGCCGCCGCGAAGCGGCAGGAGCCCGTCGAGCCGAACCGGTCAAGGCCGAGGCCGGCCAACGTCGTGCCGCTGGGAGGGCGCGTGTCGCTTGGAACGACGCCACCGGCCAAAACGGCGCAGGATGAGGAGAGCGACGCAGGTGGCCGCGCGTCGGCGGGGCCCGCAGACGACCGGTATCCCGTGCGCCATCCGACCGAAACCGGCAAGGGACTGCTGTCGCGAATCCTCAGTACGGGCTGACTGGCCTGTTACCAATTGCAACGCGACTTTAATGGCAGCGGCGGGGGGCGGCGGCTAGATTGCCCTTGGACAACCGAGGGCGCGAGCCATGCAGACCACCATCGCCAAACCATCCCGCTTGGAGGGAGGGCTAGGAGTAGACAGCGGCCACCCCGTAGACGTGCGGGTGCTGCCGGCCGCGGCCGGCACGGGCATCGAGTTTGTCCGCACCGACCTGGCGGAGGCGGAAGGCGTGTTCCGCGCCCGCAACGACTCGGTGGTCGAGGTGCCACTCCGTACCGTTCTTGCCAATCGCTTCGGGCACAGCCTGCGGATGGTCGAGCATGCGATGGCGGCCTTCGCCGCGTTCGGCATCGACAACCTGCGGGTCGAAGTCGGAGGGCGAGACATGCCCATCTTCGACGGCAGTGCGCTGCCCTATGCGCGGATGCTGAGCAAGGCCGGACGCGTGGCGGCTGGCGGCGAGCGACGGGCGATTCGAATCCTTGAGCCGGTGCAGGCCGAGATGGATGGGGCGTGGATAAAGCTCGAGCCGGCGCCGTTTCTGGAAATCGCGTTCAGCATCGACTTTCAGTCCCGCGTCGTTGGCAAGCAGAATCTGGAGCTGTCGCTGATCAATGGCGAGGCCGTCGACGAGCTTCTACCGGCCCGCACCTTTGCGACAGCGGACGAAATCAAACAGCAGCGGGAGAAAGGCATGCTCAAGGGGGTGACCGCGGACAGTGGCGTGCTGATCGAGGATGACAGGATTTGCAGCCCCGGCGGACTTCGCTACGAGGACGAGTTTGTCCGGCATAAGATGCTTGATGCTCTTGGCGACCTGTATCTTGTCGGCCACCCGATTCTTGGCCGCTGTACGGGACATCGCGCTGGCCACCGGCTGACCCATCGCCTTGTCCGCAAGCTTCTGGATACTCCCGAAGCCTGGGAGTACGAAACTGTTCCCGCCGCGGGCGAGCACAAGTCCGTCGACGAGAGCCAGGAGATTCATGACAGGGAGGCCGTGCTGGCCACCTGCTGAGGGGACATCCGGCGCTTGGCAGCGCCCGAGGGCATCGGTAGAGTACGCGCCGCGCCACAGTATCGCCGAATTGTCCCGTAATTCTGACTTGCGCCCAGTGGCCCAAGTGACGTTGCTACTATGTGGCCGCAAACCGCAATGGAGAAGAAGATGCGCCGTTTCGTCGGACTGGCCGCTGCCCTGCTGCTGGGCATAGCCGTCGCTGGCTGTACGCCTGACGAGGTTTCTCTGGAGGATTTGCCTGCCGAGGAGATTTACCAGCAGGCCGAAGCGCTGTTTGCGACCAATCCGGTGGAGGCGGCCCGTCTGTTCGAGGAGCTTGAGCGTCTGCACCCGTACTCTCCACTTGCCCGCACGGCGATTCTCAGATCGGCAGAGGCATACTACGAGGTTGGCAACTACGACGAGGCCATCATTGCGGGCAACAGGTTTCTGGAGTTCTTTCCGGGCGACGAGCGCGTGCCGGAAGCCCGTTTTCTGGTGGCAAGAAGCCACTACGACCAGATTGCCGACGTCAAGCGCGACCAGTCTTCGGCGCAAAAGGCGCTTCAGGAGCTTGAGACATTGGTACAGCTGCACCCCGATTCGGAATACGCCCGGGCGGCCCGGCTGATGATCGACGCCTCCGTGGACCAGATTGCCGGCAAGGAGATGGACGTGGGCCGCTTCTACCTCAACAGCGGAAACTACGTCGCGGCCATCGGCCGGTTTCAGATCGTGGTCGAGAGGTACGATACGACATCGCATGTAGCGGAGGCGCTGCACCGTCTGGTCGAGGCCAACCTGGCGCTTGGGCTTGTGGGCCCCGCCCGCCGAGCGGCGGTGATACTGGGGCACAATTTCCAGAACAGCCAGTGGTACGCGGACAGCTACGCTCTCCTGCAGAGCGAAGGGGTGCTTTAGCGAAAGCAGCTGCGGCTGCCTTCTGGCTCTGCCGCAGTCTGACCATTGGTTGGCTCGACGGAGCGCCCTTTCCGCTTGCCAGCTGCCGTCTCATGACATGCGTTGACACCGACGGTGCCGCTGCACCGCCGATGTCCGAGTGTCACCGCTTAGCTGCCGTGCCCCGCTGAAAACCTGGTCAAGCGAGGAGCTGTCAAGAGCGCGTATGTACCATCGTGTGATCTCCTGCAGGCCAGCTTCGGCAATCTGCTCCTTGTACTGCTCAGGCAGCGACCCGAATTTGTGCTCGAGCATATCCGTCAGCACCTCGGTTCTGCCCTCAGCTCTGCCCTCGGCTCTGAGTTTCTCTGCGGCGCTCGTCATGATGTTTCCTCCATCCTTCGGGGCGACCCGGCGGAGTGTCCGTTCAGCCAGCCAGACGCAGCCTACGACATGCCTAGACATTGACGGCGCCGCGACGCCGCCGTATGCCCGAATGCCGTCGCTCAGCTTTTGCCGTGCCCGTTGAAGACCTGGTCAATCGAGGAGCTGTCAAAGGACTGCATGTGCCAGTCCTCGATCTCCTGCAGTCCGGCTTCGGCAATCCGCTCCCTGTACTGCTCGGGCAGCGGTCCGAATCTGCGCTGGAGAACGTTCGACAGCATCTCGGCCCTGCCTTCGGCCCTGAGTTTCTCTGCGGCGCTAGCCATGATTTTTCCTCCATCCTTCGGGTTGACCCGGCGGAGTGTCCGTTCAGCCAGCTAGACGCCGACCTGCAGCATGCCTGGACACCGACGGCGCAGCGCCGCCGCCGAATGTCCGAAAGCCGTCGCTCAGCCTTTGCCGTGTCCGTTGAAAACCTGGTCAATCGAGGAGCTGTCAAAAGACTGCATGAACCAGTCCTCAATCTCCTGCGGTCCGGCTTCGGCAATCCGCTCGCTGTACTGTTCAGGCAGCGGCCCGAATCTGCGCTGGAGAACGTTCGACAGCACCTCGGCTCTACCTTCGGCTCTGCCTTCGTCTCTGCCCTCGGCTCTGCCTTCGGCTCTGAGTTCTTCTGCGGCGCTAGCCATGATTTTTCCTCCATCCTTCGGGTCGACCCGGCGGAGCGCCAAGTCCACCATCTCCTTGGAGACCTCATCATACTCGCTTAAGAAGAACGCCACAAGCGGCTTCCGCAGGCCAGAGTTCTTCCCTGCCAGCATGAAGATGGTCTCCATCCAGTGCATGATGTCGACGCCAGCCCGCCTGCGGGCGCAGGAGAAGTACAGGGCCAGCAGGATGGCCGTGACCTCCTTGTTGATGCAGTACAGGTCTTCCGGCTTCAGCCGGGAAAAGTCCACGATGTGGATGTGGAAGTCCAGGACATGCTCCCCCAGAATGGCGAGGCCCGACAGCAGCCGTTCAAGAGACAGGGGGTGTCTCCACGGCCTTGCCCCGGTGTAGAGGAGAATGCAGCAGACCGCGGCGGGCAGGCGGGAACCCCCCAGCCACTCGAACACGGCGCTGACCGCGTAGCCAAGCAGCTGCGCAAGCACCTTTTTGGCGTGGGAAGACTTTGCCTCCAGCACGAACTCGACCGGGGACAGGTCGTCGGGCTCCGTGTCCATCCGGAAGCGCCCGTCGCACTCGCTGGGGCGCAGGAATTCGCTGATAAATTTTGTGGGCAGGATCTCGGCGGGGCCTTTGGCCAGGTTGCCTTTGATCTTCTTGGGGCCGAAGGCCCTCGCAAAGTCGCCAGCCCGCTTTGGGTTGCTGAACCCGATGCGGATGAGGCTGTCGCGGGCCTGGTGGATCTTGCGCCCTCCAGCGTCTCGGCCTTTCTTCCGAGCGCCAGACACTTGTTTCTGTTTCAGCATGGTTTCCCCCTGCGCTGCGTCCGCGGCGCGTCTGCGCCGACGGATGTTGCCAGCCCTCGCATGCACGGACCATCCGTGACGCGGCTGCCGGCTGGATTGCTTGAACACCGCCGTAGCAGCTGGGTGCGGGGAGCGCAAACAGGGACTTTGGGGGCTGAGTCACTTCACGGTTTTTTTTGCTTTTTTGGGACCGCTTAGAAACAATTTGAAAAAAGTGATTTTATCGCGAAACCTCCCCTATACCCAGGGTGCCGGCCCTGTCAAGCCCCTGCTGGCACCGCATGCACGGGAGCATGGCCGTGCCGAACGGCCAGTCTGCGCATAGCGTATCGCCGTCTGATGCGGGCGGCGGGGACGAAGGGAAGGGTGCGGGCGGCGTCGGCTGGACGTCTTCTCGCGAGGCGGTCATGGCGTGGCGCTGGGGCGGCGCGCGGTTTCGGCCCCCTTCGCTCCCGTGCCGGCGCTTGTCCGCGGACGACGTTGAGCTGATCAGGCCTGCTCGCGGCCGCCGAGCGGCACAGCGAATCGGGGAGCCGCCCGGTCCCCGACGGCATCGCATGGAGGGTGCGATTCGCGGTCCGCCCGGCGCGCCCATGCTGGCGCTGCATACCAGCATCGAGTCTGGCAGGGCGCTGGCCTGACAGCCGCTGAAGCCGGCAATCAGGTAAACAGCAGCAGCCACAGCGGTATGGTCGCCATAGCGGCAACGGTGGTCAGCACGATTCCGCTTGCCGCGACGTCTTCGCCCCGGCGGTACATGGACGCGAAGACGTAGGAGTTCATGCCCATCGGCATGGCGGCGACGATGGTCGCCACGGCGACGGGCAGCGGTTCCAGCTGAAACACCCATGCAGCGAGCGCGTAGGTGAGAGCCGGCTGCACAAGAAGCTTGCTGAACGCGGCGGCGGTGGCAATTGCAAGCGCGCCGCGTACCCGGTAGCGGGCGAGGGCAGCGCCCACGCCGAACAGGCCCAGCGGCACGGCAGCCTGTGCCAGCATGCGCGTGGGTGTCTCCACCACCGAGGGCAGGGGGGCGATGCCGGCTAGGTTGCCAACCGCTCCGAGTGCCACGCCGATCAGCAGGGGATTGGTGGATACCGACACAGCGGTGCGACGAAGTCCGGCGGCAAATCCCGCACCCTCCCGGCCCGTACCTTCCATCATGGTGACGCCGAGCAAGTACATGCACACGGCGTGCAGGCCGACGACGGCGATGAGATTGCTGTTGGCGGCTTCGCCGAAGGCCGTGATCACCACTGGCACGCCAAGCATCACGGTATTGCCGAAGTTGGCGCCGAAGGCGATGGCTACGGCTTCGCCCGGCGTGCGCTTCCAGAACAGGCGGGACGCGGCGATGCCAACAAAGTACAGCGTGGCAACCGGCAAGTAGAAGGCGGCGAGCAGGGGCGGGTTGAACGCCTCGGCGAAGGTGGAGTCGAGCACCGCCCGCATGAGCAGGCATGGCGCTGCCAGGGTGGCGACGAAGGTCATGATCCCGTCGAAGCCCACTTCGGGGCAGACGCGGAGCCGGGCGGCTATGTAGCCCAGCCCAATCAGTCCGAAGACTGGCAGAACGATTTCAAGGGTGGAGGGCAAGCGGCGCGGTCAGTCCAGACGGGCGGAAGTGATGAGCATTGAGAACGCTTCGCACCAGACAAGGACTTTGTCGAAGGCGCCGGTGTCAGCTTTGGGGGAAACATCGAAGGTTAGGGGATCCTTAAGCGACATTAGGCTGCCCACCTCGATGGAGTCTGCCTTGGCGGCAAGGAATCCCGGCCTGTCGCCTATAAAGCGACGGGTCAGGTAGACCCGATAGTCCGGCCCCAGCGCCAGCTCCACCGGATCCTCCAGCACCTGGCTGTTGCCGTCCTTGCGCGGGTCGCCAGTACCTCCGAACAGCGGGTCCGAGCCAGTCAGGTTGCGGGCGAAGGTACCGCTGCGGTATTCGGGGCTCGCTGTGGACGGCGGCATTGCCGCCGCGTCTCGCTGAGCGTTGACGATCGGTAAAGTGTAAACGCCCGCGGCGAAGCCCGCGGCGAACGTCATGGACAAAACGACAATCGCGAATAGTCCGCGAAGCAGGGTCACGGTGGCCTCCAAATGGCTGGCTAGAGCGAAAACTCAAGCATCATACTGTCATGGGCTGGAATTACGTAGTCGGGTGTTTCGCCGCGCACCGTTTCGTAGTCGAGGTGGATGTGCATGTTGGTAAGTACCGCGCGCCGCGGCGCCAGTCGCTCGATCCACTCCAGCGTCTGGGCGAGATGGGTGTGGCTGGGATGCGGCTTGTACTGCAGCGCGTCGACGATCCAGGTGTCTACGCCTTCCAGCGCGCTCCATGCCTCTTCGGACATAGCGGAAAGATCGGGGGTGTAGCCTACCGGCCCGAAACGGAAACCCATAGCCTCGATGCCGCCGTGGGGCACATGGAAGGTACGCACGGGCACGGTGCCGCTTTCTCCCGGCACGCCGTCGATGCCGTCGATGGCGCGCAGGTCCAGAAACGGCGGGTAGCCGCTGCCGGGCGGGCGCTCGAAGGCGTAGCCGAAGCGCTGGCGCAGGACGCCGGCGGTGCGGGCGTCGGTCCACAGAGGTACCGGCACGCGTCCGCATCGCAGGAACAGCGCCCGCAGCTCGTCGAGTCCGTGGACGTGGTCGGCGTGGTCGTGGGAGACCAGCACGCCGTCGAGCCGGTCGATTCCGGCATCGAGGCACTGCGCGCGAAGGTCGGGACCGGCGTCCACCAGCAGGCGGGTGGGAGCCTTGCCGCCGGACAGGCGCTCGACGAGGAGGGAGCAGCGGCGGCGGGCGTTGCGCGGGTTGGCGGGGTCGCAGGCGCCCCAGTCGCTGCCGATTCGCGGGACGCCGCCCGACGAGCCGCAGCCCAGAACGGTTACCCGCAGCAGGTCAGGCATCCGCTTCTCCCCGCCGCGGCACCTTGGTGAAGAGACGGTGGAAGTTGTCGGTGGTCTGGCGGGCGAAAGCCTCCTCGTCCATGCCGTACAGCTCCGCGCCCATGCGTGCGGTGTGTACCACGAGGGCGGGCTCGTTGCGCTTGCCGCGATGGGGCTCGGGCGCGAGATAGGGCGCGTCGGTCTCCACCAGCACCCGGTCAGCAGGAGCCGAGGCGAAGACGTCGCGTAGGTACTGGGCCTTCTTGAACGTCGCGTTGCCGGCCATCGAAAGGTAGAAGCCCATGTCCAGCGCCAGGCGGGCCAGTTCCGCGCCGGACGAGAAGCAGTGCATGACGCAGCTGTAGGGGGCGCGCCCGTACTCCTCGGCGAGTATCCGCCCGATGTCCTCGTCGGCGCTGCGGGCGTGAATGATCAGCGGCAGGCCGGTGGCGCGCGCGGCCACGATATGGATGCGGAGGGATTCCTGCTGGCGGTCGGCGGAGTCCGCGCTGCGGAAGTAGTCGAGGCCGGTTTCGCCGATGCCCACCATCTTGGGATGCTCGGCCAAGGCCGCAAGGCCATCCGCCGAGGGCAGCGGTGCCTCGTCGACGTAGTTGGGGTGGAGACCGGCGGCGTAGTACACCGAGGGGTGGCGGTCGCTGGCGGCGCGGACGGCGTCCACCCTGTCGGGGCGGGTGCAGATAGTCACGATGGCGCCTACGCCAGCCTCGGCGGCCCGCGCCACCACCGCGTCCAGGTCGTCGTCGAAGTGGTCGAGATGGCAGTGGCTGTCGACCAGCATCAGGCGGTCTCCGCCATCCGCGCAGCCTCTTCGACGCCCGTCAGCGCCGCCAGCAGGGTGGCGGCGGGATCGAGGTTGACGGCGGCCGAGCGCGCCACGACACCGCGCAGCCTGCCGGCCGCCTCCGCCCATACCGCCGCCTGACCGGGCCGTTCGGCAAACGGCTGGAGTCCGCCCTGGCCTCTGCCCGCCGCCTGTAGCGCCAGATTCGCCAGCCTGCGCTCGGCGGCGGCAACCGCCGATTCCCGAATCTCCTCCGCTCCCTTCGCGGTCAGGTCGTCGACCAGCTCCGCCAGCAGGTCTCGCTTGAGGTTGGGCAGTCCGTCTAGCAATTCCTCCATTTTGCGAATGGCGGCTTCGCTGCCGCCCGCGTGCAGGCGCAGCGCCTCACCCACGGAGCCGCCAGCAACCCGCATCAGCGTGTCGACGTCCCGTCCGGCGATGTCGCTGGCGGCCTGCAGGGCCTGGCGGAAGGCGCTGTCTTCCAGCGAGCGCAGGGCGAGCCGGCGGCAGCGCGAGCGGATGGTGGGCAGGAGGCGGTGCGGGGCGTGGCTGACCAGCAGCAGCAGGGCGTTCGGCGGGGGCTCCTCGAGGATCTTGAGCAGGGAGTTGGCGGCCGCGGGGTTCATCTCCTCTGCGGCGTCCACCACCGCGATTCGCCAGCCGCCGGCCAGTGCCGACAGGTGGAAGAACTCCTCCAGCCCGCGAGCCGCCTCGACCCGGATGGCGGTGGCCATGCGCTTGGTCTTGGGGTCTGGCTCGCGCCGCAGGATGCGCAGCCGAGGATCGGTGTTGGCCGCCACCCGCCGCACGGCCGGGTCATTTTCTTCGATGTCCAGCGTGCCGGCGGCCGGTCCCTCGGCGCTGAGCAGGGCGCGGGCCAGGCGGTAGGCGAGGGTGGCCTTGCCGATGCCGCGAGGGCCGTGCAGCAGCCAGGCGTGGGCCATCCGCCCGTCATGCAGGGACTTCGCCAGCTCGGCTTCCGCCTGCTCCTGGCCGAAAAGATTCCAGGTGCTGCTTGGATGGGGCGCACCCTCGACGCGGTCAGCTGCGTCGTCGCTCATGGCAGCACCGGCTGGATGGCGCTCCAGACGCTCTCCGCGACCTCCTCGGCGGGGCCCCCGCCGTCGATGGCGACGCAGCGGCGCGGATGGCGGGCGCAGAGCGCGGTGTAGCCCTCCTCGACGCGGCGGTCGAAGTCCGCGCCGATTCGCTCGTAGCGGTGCTGGCTGCCGCCGCGGGCCAGTCGCCTGCGGGCGGACTCCTCGGCGCTGATTCGCAGCACCAGGGTCAGGTTCGGCACCAGGCCGATGGCGAGGCCGTGCAGCGTATCGATCATCTCCGGATCGCCGCCTCCAGCGGCCTGGTAGACGGCGGTGGAGTCATGGAAGCGGTCGCTGAGGACGATTCTGCCTGCGTCGAGGGCGGGCTGGATCAGGCGCTCAACATGGTCGCGGCGGGCGGCGGTGAACAGCAGCGTTTCGCATGCGGGGGACCAGCGGTCCGTGCTGCCCTCGAGCAGCAGCTGGCCGATGGCCTCGGCACCCTCAGTGCCGCCGGGCTCGAGCGTGGCGACGGGATCGCGTCCGGCCTTCTCCAGGCGCTGCTGGAGCATGCGAAGCTGGGTGGTCTTGCCGGATCCATCGCTGCCCTCGAAGGTAATGAAGACGCCGCCGCTCACCTGCCGCCGCCTCCCGAAAAGGCGTGGTCCAACAGGTCCAGCAGGCGAATGAAGAATCCGCCCCGCTCCACGCTTTCGGTGGCGACCAACGGTACGGCGTAGGCCGGTCCGTCGGGCAGGGTGACGGTCACCGTGCCCAGTTCCTGGCCCTTCTCCACCGGCGCCTGCACCGGGTCATGCCAAGCGACCGTAGCCCGTGCCGCCGTCAGATCGGTGACCGCCGCGCTGCCGATCAGCGGCCTGCCTGGCGTGAGGGCGACCTGCGGCTTGGCGCCCATCCACACCCTGGCTTCGGCCAGCTCCTCGCCGGGGCGAAAGAACGTGCCGACATCGAATTCCCGGAAGCCCCATTCGAGGAGCCGGCGCGATTCGCTGGCACGCTGCTTGGCGCTGTCGAGTCCGGCCACCACCAGCACCAGCCTGCGGTCGTTGCGCACCGCTGTGCCGACCAGACTGTAGCCAGCCTCGCTGGTGTGGCCGGTCTTGAGGCCGTCGGCGCCGATGTCGGCAAAGAGCAGGGGGTTGCGGTTGGTCTGGGTGATGCCCTCCCAGGTGAACTCGGTCTCCTCGAAGTACGGCATGTACTGGGGATAGCTGCGGACGATGTGGCCGGCCAGCGCCGCCAGGTCGCGAGGCGTCATGTAGTGGTCGGGGTGGGGCCAGCCGCTGGCGTTGGTGAAGTTGGAGCCGGTCAGGCCGATCTCGCGGGCGCGGCGGTTAAGCCGCTCGGCGAAGGCTTCTTCGGAGCCGTCCATGCCCTCGGCCACCACGAGGCAGGCGTCGTTGCCGGAGGAGACGACGATGCCGCGGATCAGGTCCTCGATCCGCACGCGGGAGTCGACCCGCACGAACATCTTGGAGCCGCCCATTCTCCACGCCGCCTCGCTGACCTCGAACTCGTCGTCGAGAGTCAGCCGCCCCTCCTTGAGGGCGCGGAACACCACCTCAAGAGTCATCAGCTTGGACATGGAGGCGGGCGGGATACGCTCGTCGGCGCCTTTCCGCAGCAAAGGCGCGCCGGTGCCCAGCTCCAGCAGCATGGCGCTGCGGGCGGGGGTGTCGGTGGTCAGGGCATGGCCCGGGACCGCGAAGAGGGCGGCGAGGGCGATGGCGGCAGGCGCCAGGAGGCGGGATGAAACGCTGGACATATGCACTACATAGACCACAATTGCGGCGGACACAAAGCTGCGCCTTTGCGGCGCCGGGGGAAGGGTGGCAGAGTCTGGCTTAATGCACCGGTCTTGAAAACCGGCGTGGTGCGAACCACCGCGGGTTCGAATCCCGCCCCTTCCGCCAGCTTCGCCGCTGGCTCCCCGTCGGCTCCCCTTGTACGAGGCATCGCATGACCGAGCAGTCGGTGCGCCGGGACCTGCCCGACGCGATAGGCCGTACGCCGCTGATTCGCCTGCGCCATCTCTCCGAGGAGACCGGCTGCGAGATACTGGGCAAGGCGGAGTTCGCCAACCCCGGCCAGTCGGTCAAGGACCGCGCCGCCCTGTACATCATCCGCGACGCCGAGCGCTCCGGGCAGCTGGAGCCGGGCGGCACCATCGTCGAGGGCACCGCCGG
>CAZPIN010000176.1:0-39121 GCA_964586735.1 uncultured Rhodobacterales bacterium
GGATGTCGGTTGTGTCTACCTGCAGAAACTCCTGCTGGGGATGCTTGCGCCCGCCCTGCGGCGGCACCGAGGCGACGGTGCCCTCGATCAGCTTGAGCAGCGCCTGCTGCACCCCCTCGCCCGACACGTCGCGGGTGACGGAGGGGTTGTCGGACTTGCGCCCGATCTTGTCGATCTCGTCGATGTAGACGATGCCGCGCTGGGCCCGCTCGACGTTGTAGTCGGCCGCCTGCAGCAGCTTGAGGATGATGCTCTCCACGTCCTCGCCGACGTAGCCCGCCTCGGTGAGGGTGGTGGCGTCGGCCATGGCGAAAGGCACGTCGAGGATGCGGGCCAGGGTCTGGGCCAGCAGGGTCTTGCCGCAGCCGGTGGGGCCGATCAGCACGATGTTGGACTTGGCAATCTCCACGTCGGCAGCCTTGTCGGTGTTGCGCAGCCGCTTGTAGTGGTTGTGCACCGCCACCGACAGCACCTTCTTGGCGGTTTCCTGGCCGATAACGTAGTCGTTGAGGACGCCGCAGATTTCCGAGGGCGTCATCATGCCGTCGCCCTGAGCGCGGGCGCTGCGGGCGTCTTCGCGGATGATGTCGGTGCACAGGTCGATGCACTCGTCGCAGATGAAGACGGTGGGGCCCGCAATCAGCTTGCGTACCTCGTTCTGGCTCTTGCCGCAGAAGGAGCAGAACAACGCCGCCTTGCCCTGCTCTCCCGACTTCCTGTTGTTCGCCATGCCTCTCGTCCCTATTCCGGCTCTTCTGGGCGGCGCTCGATGATCTCGTCGATCAAGCCCCACTCCTTGGCCTCTTCGGAGCTCATAAATGTATCGCGGTCAAGGGCCGCCTGCACTTCCTCTATGGTGCGTCCGGTGTGCTTGACGTAGATGGCGTTGAGGCGGTCGCGCAGGGCCATGATCTCCTGGGCGTGGCGCTCGATGTCGGAGGCGGTGCCGTGATAGCCGCCGGAAGGCTGGTGCACCATGATGCGGCTGTGCGGCAGCGCCTGGCGCTCGCCCGGCTCGCCGGCGCACAGCAGCAGCGACCCCATGGAGGAGGCCTGGCCGACGCACAGCGTCGCCACCGGGGAGCGGATGTACTGCATGGTGTCGTAGACCGACAGGCCGGCGCTGACCGAGCCGCCGGGGCTGTTGATGTAGAAGGCGATGGGCGATGTGGGATTTTCCGACTCCAGAAACAGCAGCTGGGCCACCACCACGCTGGCCATCGCGTCGAAGATTTCGCCGGTGAGGAAGACGATGCGGTCCTTGAGAAGCCGCGAATAGATGTCGTAGGAGCGCTCGCCACGCCCCGTCTGCTCGATGACGAAAGGAATAAGACTGCTCATACGGTTCCTCCCCGATAGATGCTGCTCTAGATGCTGTGGTTACAGGCCCGCGAACGGCGTAAGTCTAGGCATGTCGAAGGCGGGCGGCAAGATGGCGATCGGCTGGTCGGCGCCGGTGAACGCCTGGTCCTCGCGCTTCACGGCCTCCTCCGCCTCGTCGAGGGACATGGGAACGTCCTCCATCTTGACCCGCTCGGCAACCGCCTCCACCGTCATGTGGCTGAGGGCCATGCGGAAGGCCCGGTTGGCCTCGTCCTCGCGCTCGCTGAGGGCCTGGCTGATCGCCTGGGTCTGCATGGCGTACTCGGAGGCGGGCACGAACCAGCCAGCCGCGGCGCGTACCACGTCGGCGTGGGCCGGCGACAGGCCAATACGCTGGCGGAAACCCTCGGCCCACAGGGCTACGCGCAGGTGCTTGAGGCTGCGGGCCGTGAGGGCGTCGGGCAAGTCCGGCGGGGGTGCGGCGGCAGCGCCGCCGCCGGCGGCATCCGGGCTGGCCGGCACCGATTCGGGATTGACGGCCTTGGCCTGCGCGGCGGACACCAGCGCCAGATAGGCTCTGGGCACGTCGAACTCCAGCCGCTCGGCCAGCGCGTCGCCGATTCGGCAGTGCAGGAGTGCGCGCTCCACTTCCCGCGCCCGGCGGTCGAAGCTTTGCCGCACCCGGTCGCGCATCTCGTCGACGCTATCCATGCCGTTGGCCTTGGCGAGCTCGTCGCTGGGCTCGGCGGAGACGGTGCGGCGTACCTCCCTGATCTGCAGCTTGGTGGTGGTGCCGCCGTCGTCGGATACGGCATCGAACTTGTCGCCGACTTTCTTGCCCATCACCAGCTGGCGAAGGCTGTCGGGAACGCGCTCCGAGTCGACCCTGAAGCGAATGGCGCGCTGGTCGCTGTCCTGTTCGCCCTCCGGGGCCTGCTGGGCGACGGTGACCTGGTCCGTCAGCTCGATGGCGCGGTCGCGGTCGTTGTCGGAGTAGATGGGGTTGTCTTTGCACGCCTTGCGCAGCTCCTCCTCCAGCTGCTCGTCGGACAGGCTGATGACCGGCCGCTTGACGAGAAGACTGGTCAGGTCCACCACGGGCAGCTCGGGCATGAGGTCGTACTCGATGGCAATCTCGAAGTCGCCGCTTTCGTCCGGCGCGCCGTCGGCACCGGCTTTTGGGCGAATCTCCACCTTCGGCTGGCCCAGTAAGGGGACGTCCTTGTGGCTTTCCTGATACTCCTCCAGCAGGCCCTTGGTGGCCTTGTCGAACGTATCCTGTTCCAGTTTGGCGCCGTAGCGCTCGCGGACGACGGAGTCTGGAGCCTTGCCCGGGCGGAAGCCCGGCAGCTCGATCTTCGCCCCGAACTCTTCGAGCAGACCCCGTTCGGCCGCCTCGATGTCCGCTTTGGGCAAGGGCAGCACGTCTATGCGCCGCAGCGGGTCCTGCTCGCTGTGTTCCGTTGTTGTTTCCGCCACTACTCTGCTCCGTTGCTGTTTGCCATGCCCTGTGGTGCGGGCGGAGGGACTCGAACCCCCAAGCCAAGAAGGCACGAGATCCTAAATCTCGCGTGTCTACCAGTTCCACCACGCCCGCTGGAGGACGAACGGCGTAAAGGTATCGCGGAAATCCCGCTGCGCAAGCTCTCCCCCGCCTCCTGCCGTGCGCACCGCCTCCGGACACGCCAGCTGCGACAAGTCGAACTTGGCTGCCGGGCGGCAAGGCCAGCCCGTCCAGCAGCCCCCGAAACGGCTGCAAAGATATCGTTGCTGTCTTCTCGGAGGGACCATCAGCAGCCTCCAGCATGCCGTACGAAAGGCACCTGCCGTCCCAAAGCCGACAATATGTACGACGTGATGGGCGCTTCAGCCGCAGAAGCAGGCCAGCGGGAATCTTGCGGCATGCGCCTTGGCAGCCGCTTGAGACTTCCCTTCCGCTGCGAGAAAACGTCTCCTGCCGCTCGTCGAGACATCATCCTTCTTACTGCCGCTCCGCTACAGTCGGCAGGGGAACCATCCCAAGCCCCTTCAGCTGGTGCACTCGTCCATGTGTACTCTGTCGACAGACTCGCTGCTGACAGTACCGCCGCCTCGATGTTCCCAATCCCATAATGCCTGCTTCCAGCGGTCTTGGGACTCACTCGTTCTGTGCTCTTGTACGCTGGTTTTCATGGGAAGGTTGCAGCTTGGCGCACCTGCCTCTTTTACGATGCATCCGTCAGTGGCGGTATGGCCGCGTCGGCGTGCTTGCTGAGGCTGACCACTCGAATCGATCTATCATCTTACTGTAACCGCCGCGCCTCCCAATAAGCAGGCACCTGAGAACTGCCCCTTACGTCGCGGCCGTTAGGACTGTACAGCAATTCTATGCATCAAGATGGCGGGCTACTGCTGCTAAGTTGCCAGCGATGAGCCTTCCGTCCTTTTCCGCTGCATTGCCACTCTGTCGCTGCCGCCTTTCGGCGTTTTCCTGCCGGAACTGTCTCAAATTGCCATCTTGGCTTGGCCGAACACACCATGACTGCGTGATGTCATGCTACAAAGCAGCCGGGCGGGCCTGTGCTGATGCGAGACGACGGAGCTATATCCATTGCATGGAATATCGAAAAGAACCACAAAGCCGACAGCGGTAGCTGTCAGACTCCTCAACTGTATGATAAGGCGGTTAACGATGCGCCGAACGCACCGGGAGACGGGTCATATCTTCAGGACCATGGAAAGGCTGCAATCGGACCCGCTGATGACAGACGCATGCAAGGCGAAGACGAAGGCCAAAACGAAATGTCTCGTCTGGAGAAGAGCACCTGGCCTGCTTTCTACTTCGACAAGCTTGGGACAAACACAAGGATGGCAGAAGGCGCAGCGGGGAGAGAGCTTGGAGGCGGGTTACACGCGGGCACTAGAAGTCGCAGATTTACGTTCGTTACATGGGCTTGTATGGCGTAACTGAACCTGCTTAAAAATGGAAGATGACTCCAATCGATTGAAGATAACCCTTTATTCTACAAGGGTTTTGCCCGCGGCAAACCCGTTACTTCGATGTTTTCAACAGGTTCAATTGCGGCCAGGGTATATCGAGGTCCCGTGAATGGGTTCGCGAGGAATGTGCGGATCAAGGCGCTGCATCGGGGAGCGATCCTGATGACAGCCAATCTGTTCAGCCAATCAAACCGGAATTGCAAAATGCTTGATAAATTTAGCATAGAGACTGCACTCTTCCCCCAATGTGGCTTGGATATCAGTCTGGAAGGGAATTGCATGTCCAAAGTGATGCCAAGTACGTAGAAGATGCAGCCGCAGGCGCTTTACAAAGTTCGTCGAACCGTGCATTCAGTGTCACGACGAACTGCATCGGAAGAATGCATTAACCGCATCATGGTGCCGGAATGCAGGGTACCGCCTGCAAATTAATGGAACGCGATCTGGCAGTATACCCCATCCCGTGCTTCACGGAATGCATGAACGTTTGTCAATAGCTACTTCCTATCCATATGCACTTCTCCTCGCCTGAATGACACGACTCTCCCTTCGGTGCGGTGCTTGGATTCCAGCTTACCTGCCTACTGTCAAGTCGGATGCAACTCAGCAGAATGCGTCCAGTGCGGTCATTCATTGACCAAAATCTATTTGACAGAGTTCCGCGTGGCCGCATATATGCACCGGCGTTTCCCGCGACGCTGAACATGCCACTAACCGCATCTTCCCCGCTCAGTCCTACTTCCTTTTCTCCGCGTCCTGCTCCGCCTGAAGGGCCGCGTCGCCGAAAATTTCCACGCCAGTGGGTGTCATCTTCGGCGGCATGGGGGTAAACGCACCACCTTCCCCTCCCGCTGGCGCGTTGCGTACGCTGCTGCGGTACAGAGCGAAAGAGAACATTGCAAATGAGATGCCGGCAAGCACCCCAAAGTAGGCGTAATTGCTTGCCAAAGACATGGCTAGGCCGGCAATTACCGGCCCGACCATGGACCCTGCCCCCTGCATGGTCATGAGGCCGGCCGACACAGAGGGCGCTTGCTCGGGTTCGATGAAGTCGTTTGCATGGGCGAGCAAAAGAGCATGCAGCGGCACCATGGTGGCCCCAGCCCCCGCCGCAAGCAGAATTAGAGCGCCTGGCTCCCGGGCCATTACCATCGCCACGGTGCAAACGACGGCTGCGGCGAGACACAGCCCCATAATGACCCAGCGGCGATTGAAACGGTCCGCAAGCCAGCCCACCGGATACTGCGACAGCGTGCCGCCCGCGTAGATGGCGGCAACGAACAGCGCAATTTGATCAACGCTGAAGCCAACAGATACGGCAAACACCGCTGACATGGAATAGGCCACGGCGAACGTCATACCTACAAATCCAGCCCCGACAAACGCCAGCGGCGACGCCCTGTACAGCGCGCCCAGATTCACGGGCCTTGTTGTTGCATTGACGGGAGTAGGCTTGGAGGTCAGCAGCATGGCCACGCAGGACAGCGAAATCAGCGCAGACGACAGCACGAACAGCGAATAGGACTCTGGCGGCGCGATCTTCAGCAGCAGCTGCCCCAACAGCAGGCCGACGAGCTGAGTCAGAACGTATACGGACATCATGCGGCTGCGTTCTTCATTGCGGGCGCTGACATTCAGCCAGCTCTCGGAGACAACGAACATCCCCGACATGCACAGCCCGGCCAGGACTCTCGCCCCAACCCAAACCGCCGGATGCAAAAATTCCCCGTACAGCAGCACGCTGACCGAGCCCCCCGCCACATAGGCGGCGTAGACCCGCACAAAGCCAACCCGGTCGATCAGGGAAGGGGTGATGAGAGCGTTGAGCAGGAAGCCGATCGAGTAGGCGCCGACGACTATGCCCATTGTCAGAGGGCCAAAACCTTCCAGCGGACCGCGTATGCCCAAATGCGAGACGTTGAGGCCGTGGCCGGCCATCACCATGAAGCATGCGAGGAACAGCGCCCAGGTGCGCCGCACCATTATGAACATTTGCCGCAATCCTCTGACATCCGGCCCGTCGCAGCCGGCGTAGCGCAATTTGGGTGCGCAGAAACCGCTTTACAAGCTTGGGCGCCGGCTACGGGCAAGCCAAAGACGGAGGCTTTAGGTGTCCTCTCCGCCCTGCCCGTTCCATCTCTCCTGACTGGCTGCCTCGTCGTCGATTCGCTCGGCGCGCAGACGGGCTTCGCGATCCTTGAGGCGGTCCCAGTACGACAGGAAGGCCGGCCGGGCTTCGATGGTGCCGAACTCCATACCCCAGCCGATGTGTGATGCGACATACACGTCGGCGGCTGAAAACCTCTCGCCGGCGACATAGCGGCGCCCAGCCACCGCTGTCTCAAGAGCGCCCATGACGTCGCCGTAGGTGCCATAGCCCACCATGGACGCCTTGTCGTGCGGCGCCTCCAATCCAAGGCCACGGGCCGTTGCCACCGCCTCGAGCGGCCCTGCCGCAAACAGCAGCCAGCGGTAATAGTCTCCTCTGTCGGCGGGCGGCGGGGCCAGCCCCGCTTCGGGAAATGTGTCGGCAAGGTACGCGCAGATAGCCGCCGCTTCCGTGACCACGGTATGGCCATGAACGATGGCCGGCACTTTGCCCATGGGATTGACCGCAAGGTATTCCGGGGCCTTCATCGGGCCGCCGTAAGCCAGCCACTCGGTGTGGTAGGAGCAGCCGACTTCCTCCAGCATCCAGCGGGCGATGCGCGAACGCGACATCGGATTCGCGTACAGGACCAGTTCTTCAGGCATCTCGCCTCCTGACGTTTCGCTAGGCTGCAGAGAGACTACCGGCCAGACGCGGCCGTGTCCCCATCTCTGGCCAGCCAAGTGCCGTTTGCGCGCAGGCGCCAATGGCGTACCATGTCAGGCGGCCGCGGGCAGACTTGGATGGAGCAGGCAGCATACTGTGGCACATCGCGCCGCAACGCGTGTTCTCCCGCAGCTCACAGACAGCAAGCAAGGATCGTACAATGGCCATTCGCAGCTTCCGACATCGCATCCCGTTCACCGCGCATGCCAGCCCGGCCCGGCGTCTGGCCTTGCCACTTGCGGCCGCCACCATACTGGCGGCCAGTCCGACCGCGGCGGCCGCGGACGACGCAACGGGCTTCGTTCTCAACACCTTCTCCTTCCTGATCTGGGGCGCGCTGGTGATGTGGATGTGCGCCGGCTTCACCATGCTGGAGGCGGGCTCGGTGCGCACAAAGAACGCCTCAGTGATCTGCCTCAAAAACATCGGCCTGTTCGCCGTCGCCAGCATCGCCTTCTATCTCATCGGGTACAACCTGATGTACGTGGACGTGGGCGACTGGATTGGCTCGGCCAAGCTGCTCTACGGGCACAGCCCGGAGGAGGCGAGCCTGCTTCGGGGCAGCGAAGTCGCCGAGTCAGCGGTGCTGCAGAGGGACTACGCCACGATGTCGGACTGGTTCTTCCAGATGGTGTTCGTCGCCACCACCGCATCTATCGTCTCCGGCGCCATTGCCGAACGGGTCAAACTGTGGTCGTTCTTCGCCTTCGTCTTTCTGCTCACGGCTTTCCTGTATCCGCTCATCGGCGCCTGGACCTGGGGCGGCGGCTGGCTTAGCCAGATGGGATTCAAGGACTTCGCCGGCTCCACCGTCGTCCACTCCACGGGCGGCTGGGCGGCGCTGGCGGGCGTGCTGATCGTGGGACCGCGCCTGGGCAAATACCGAGCTGACGGAAGCGTCAAGGGCACGCCTCCCTCCAACATTCCGGTGGTCACCCTTGGCGTGTTCATTCTCTGGCTGGGCTGGTTCGGCTTCAACGGAGGCTCGCAGCTTGCCCTGTCGGGCACCGTCAACGCCGTCGCTATGAGCGGCGTCCTCGTCAACACCAATCTCGCAGGGGCGGCTGGCGTGCTCATGGCCATTGCAATCGCCCGTCCGGTGCTGGGCCGCGTCGACCTGCTCGCCGGTCTCAACGGAGCAATCGCCGGCCTGGTCTCCATCACCGCCGCGCCGGACATTCTCGACCACTACTGGGCCATCGTCATTGGCGGGGTTGGCGGCGCAGTTTGCACCCTGGGAATGCGGTTTCTGGAGATGCTCAAAGTCGACGACGTGGTCGGCGCCATTCCCGCGCATCTGTTTGCTGGCATCTGGGGCACGCTTGCGGTGTGCATTGCCGCGGGCGGCAATCTGCTGGTCCAGCTGGCGGGCGTCGCCGCGGTTGGAGCCACGGTGTTCGCCGTCTCATGGATTGCCTGGTGGCTGCTCGACCGGACTCTGGGGGCGCGGGTTTCCCAAGGAGTCGAGGAGATGGGACAGGACGTAGCCGAGCTGGGAATCGAAGCCTATCCGGAGTTCGTGGTCATGCCCGAACAGAACGACTAGGCGGACGCAGCTGGTACGCCGACGGTCACGCCCCGGAGAATGCCTGCTCGAAGGTCTCGTGAATCGTCAGAATCTCGCTGAAGCCGCTGATGTTGAGCACCTCGAGGATGTGGTCCCGCACATTGCACAGCGAGAAGGCCCGGTCAGCCCCCTGCATCCGCTTGGCGGCGAGGAGCAGCACACGCAGGCCGGCGCTGCTGATGTAGTCGAGACTGCCTAGGTCCACCACAAGCGCGCCTTTTCCGCTGCCGACCTCCCTGAGAACGACGTCCTGAAAGTTCATCGCGTTGCTGCCATCGATCCGGCCGACGGGCGTGATCACCACGCCGGCGTCCAGACGCTGGGTTTCAAACGTAAGGCTGCTGCCATTGCTCATCGGCGTACTCCTGTTTCCGCGCGCGCTTCAGCTCACTGCGGGATTGCGTTCCGCGTAGCCGAGAGGCTCTCGGCTTCCGCTTGGGCCAGTGCGCACTCTACCCGCTGTTCGCCGGTCTGTCGAGATGCCGGCCGCCGTCAGCATCCGCTTCAGGCAGCCACGCCGTCCGCGTAAAGACTGTCGATGCCGACGAACCGTATCTTATCCTCGTCACCGATTCGCACGCGGACAAGTTCAGCCGGCTCCAACGGAGAGCGCCCAGTGCCCGCTGCCTCGAAGATGATTCGGGAAACTCCCTTGCTCGACACCACCACCGGCCAGCGGTCGAACGCCGCCGCATGACGCTGGAAGGCCGCCACGACCCGGTCGCGGAACTCCTCTCCGGTTTCACCGCCCGGGGGGTCGACTCGAGTCCTGAACAGATGCTCGCTCTCCTCATAGGACATGCCGTTCCAGGCGCCGATTAGTCTCTCGTTGAAGCCATCGTCCTGCAGCAGCTCGGCATCGAGCCCCTCGCTGATGATTCGCGCCGTCTCCATCGTGCGGCCGAGAGGAGAGGCCAAAACCAGTCCCGGCAGCGGGTCCTGCGCCGCGAGCACGGAAGCCAACAGCCACGCCTGCCCGCGCCCGCGGTCGGTCAGCGGAATGTCGCTGTCGCCGCCCGAGCGGATGCGCTTTACGTTCGCCTCCGACTCGCCGTGGCGCATCAGATACAGCCCGCGCCCGGTCATTCGGCCCCCGCGAGCACACGTTCCCCAACCATCATCGACGGCTGGTGGTGGCGGTCCTCCGTAAACGGCTCATCGTTCGTCATCCAGGAAACGATCTGCCGGGTAAGGGCGCCTTCGTACAGCTGCGGCGTATGGCCAGTGTCGGCAACGTGCAGCACCGACAGGCCGCCGTGGCTGCGCATCCGGTCGATGGTCTCCGGCGAAGTCGCGTCCGACAGCATGCCGTGCAGCAGCAGCACAGGGCAGCGCACGCCGCTCCACTCCCGCCAGAGGTCGAGACTCTGCTTCGCCTCTTCCCTGTAGGCGAGCATGGCCCGCAGGTCGTGCCGGTATACCCGGCCGTTTTCCTGTCCAGACCATCGCGTCTGGTGGTGGCCGATGTGCAGCAGCGACGATTCGGGGACCGGGCCGAAGGGCTTCGACGCCGCACCGGTACGCCGAATCATCTCCGCTGGGCTGGAGAACACGTAGTACCGCGCCACCGCTTTGGCCCGCCGCGTGCGGCGCTCGACTGGAATGAAGGGAGCGCTGTCATTGAGCACGATCCTGCGCACCCGATCAGGATAGAGCGAGGCGAAGCGGATGGCGATAGAGCCGCCCATCGACGAGCCGCACAGGCTGCAGGAGCGGAAGCCAAAATGGTCCATGCACTGGCCGAGCTGCTCGACGTAGCTGTCTATGACGTAGTCCTCGATGTCCCGCATCCAGCCGCTCCTTCCCCGCCCGGCGAGGTCGAGCGCAATCACCCTCGCTTCGGGCAGCGCGTCGATGGCCATGAACTCGAAACGCTGCACCACGTTGACCAGGCCGCCGATGGCAATGAGCGGCTCTCCCTCCCCGCCGGCGTCCAGGTAGCTCAGCGGCATCTCGTAGGGCTTGTCCTGCTGTCCCTCCGCCGGCTGGTGGCGGTAGATGAACTGCCCTAAACCGGGCCGCGGGCCCAGCGCGTCGCCGATGGCCTGCACCAGACGCTCGTACTGCTCCCACTGCAGGCTGACCGCGGGCAGCTGGCCCTCCTCGCGCCACCAGCTATGCAGCGCCGCCTCGGCCCGCCCAATTGCGGAAGCGCCCGGACCGTCCGCGCTCACCCTTCTCTCCGCAGCCTCAGCGTGACCCGGTTGCGATCGCCGCGCCTCTCGTACTCCAGCTCGTGCATCAGCTGCTTGACGAGGAAGACGCCAAGGCCGCCGATCGGACGGTCCTCCACGCCGCTTTCCAAGTCCGGCTCCGGCGCCTCGCTAAAAGGGTCGAACGCCACACCGTCGTCCTCGACAATGATCTCAACGTCGCCGGCGGCCAGACCACGCACAGTCAGATCGATCTCGTGCCTCTCCTCGTCCTGGTAGCCGTTGTGGACGATGTTGGTGAGAAGTTCGTCCAGCGACAGGTTGAAGTTGAAGATCCAGTCGGCGGGCCACTCCTCCTTCTCGCCCAGCGCCTCGATGGCTTCGGCCACCCGCGGGATTTCTGTCAGGTCGTTGACCAGACGCATCGCCAGCAGATCGCTTGCCATGTCTCCGGCATCCTTCGCTAGCGCTGCGGAGACAAGACGCCGCCGCCCGCCTCGTTCGAAAGACCTCGGTAGTGCAGGACGACGCAGGTGATGTCGTCGAACTGCGGCGCTTCCCCCGTGAATCTGTGGACGGCCGAGATGATGGCGTCGATGTCCTCGCCAACCGACTGGTCCGGCAGCCTGCGCACCACCTCGATCAGCCGGTCGTCGCCGAAGGCTTCGGAGTCGCTGTTGAACGCCTCGGTCACGCCATCGGTGAGGAGCACCAGCCTCGTGCCCGGCTCCAGCGTGACCTGCGCCTCCTGAAATTCGAAGCCGGGAAACATGCCAAGAACGATGCCGCCCGTTGTCTCCAGCGTGCGCACCTCACCGTCCGCGTCGAGCGTCACCGGCGGATTGTGGCCGCCGTTGGCGTAGGTGAAGACCCCCGTCCTCTCGTCGAGCACGCCGTAGAACAGCGTCACGAACAGCTCCTCGGCGTTGTTGTCCTCAAGGAAATTGTTGACGCTGGAAAGCACGGACCCCGGGCTGCGCAGATAGCGGGTGGTCGCCTGCATGACCGTGCGCACCATCACCATGAACAGGGCCGAAGGCACGCCCTTGCCGGAGACGTCGGCCACCACCACGCCGATGCTGCTGTCGTCGAGGCGGAAGAAGTCGTAGAAATCGCCGCCGACCTCCTTGGCGGGCTTCATGGTGCCAGTGATGGCGAACAGCTCCGAGGCGGGCGCCTCGCCGGGCAGCAGCGACAGCTGCACACGGGCGGCGATGTCGAGCTCGCGCTGGAGGGCGACGAAGGCGTTCTTGGCCTTAAGCGCGTCACGCAGCCGCTGGTTCTGGTCCTGCACCCGCTCCGACATGCCCAGAAAGGCGCGGGCGGTCATGGCGAGGCTGTCGGTTTCCCTGCGGCGGGCCACCTGGGCGCTGTCCTGGGTGTCGCCGAGCGACATCCCCATGTCCTCCCGCGCCCTTCTGGCGAGAAACTCCAGGTCCGCCATCTCCGCGACGACAGCTTCGCGCTCCTCGTCGTCGAGCGTGTCGGCAAGGCGGGTCAGCTGCTGGCGAATGAAACGCTCCTGGCGAAACCGCTGGCGCTCGCGCGAGCGCTGGAAGCTATGGAAGGCGATCAGGCTCTCGCGCAGCAGGTTGACGGCGGCGGCGATGCGCCCGACCTCGTCGCTGCGCCCGACCTGGTCGATCTGCGCCCGGAGGTCGCCCCGCGACAGAGCGTTGAGCACGTCGACGCCCTCGGTCAGCGGCGCGAAGGCGCGGTGGATGTAGAAATTGAGTACGCCGATCACCAGCAGCATGAACGCCACCGCACCCAGCAGGCTGATGCGGCTCAGCCTCTGTTGGCGGAGCGCCTGGGCCGTCACGTCCTGGATGCCGACCAGACGGGCTGCCAGCGTGCCGAGGCTTGCGACCTGCGGCGACACCACCGCCCAGTACACCCTGCCCTCCACCTCGACCTGCTGCATGGTGTTGAGCAAGGTCAGGTTGACCTCGCCGCTCACCTGGTCCCAAAGCTCCTGCTCGGTACCCTTGAGCAGGCGGCCGCGGCGGTTGGCCAGCAGCACCAGCGACTTGGTGGTGTTCTGAAACTCCGACAGCAGCCGGGTGAAGTCGCTGGCGTACACCGCCATTCCCACCGGCTCACCGCCATGGACGATGGGCAGGCCCAGCACCATGCCGATGTTGCCCTGGCGGTCGTTGCCCACGCCGCGCGCCGCGGCGCCGGACTGCAGCGCCTCGGCGACCGCCGCTTCCGAGATGATTGAGCTCTGCAGCACGCCGCCGGTGGACGAGTAGAGAAGCTCGCCGTCGGCGCCGATAATTTCGAATCGGTCGATGAAGGCGCCGCCGACGAAGCCGCCATGCTTGCGGAAGTAGCCGCTGCCAAACGCCTGGATTGCCTCGAGGTCGCCGGCCGCCAGCATCGGCGCGACTTCGGCGGCGCTGTCAATGCTCTCGATGGCGTCCTCGAGGGTGCTGAGCGTGTGATTCTGGAGCTGCTCCCAGACGATGGCGCGGTCGGTGAGGGCGATGTCGTACAGCTGCTCGCGCACCAGCCGCTCGTGCTCGAAGGCCAGATAGGACAGGCCGCCGCCGACCACCAGCAGGGCAAGCAGCACCAGTAGGCTGATTCGGACGCGGAGCAGCACGGCCTATCTCGTCGAGCCGGTTTTCACGTCGGCAATCACAAGCATGTCCATCGGCGGAATGAGGCCAACTTCGTGCACGACGTCCATGTTGACCCAGAGCTTGTAGCGGTCCAGATACGCCACCGGGATTCTCTCGGGCTCCCGTCCCTCGACCAGAATCCGCTCGGCCTGCAGGCCGGTGAGCTTGCCCACCACGTAGTAGTCGGCGACCAGCCCGAACATGGCCCGCGAATTCTGCAGTGGGGCTTCGGTGGAGGCGAAGGTCGGCAGGCCCTCGTCAATGGCCGTTTGGGTGTAGAGGTCACCATGGCGGGTGAGAAACGAGTCCGGCCCCATGTACAGCAGCTCAGCTCCTTTGGCCTTCGCCTCCCGCACCAGCCCGGGCAGCGTGGCAGGGTCCGGCTTGCCGTCGCCGTCGAGCGGCACGGGAAACTCCAGCAGTTTGATGCCGCTGGCCGCCGCCGCGTCGCGCATCTGCGCGGCGTTGATGCGGGAATTGTTGGCCGTCGGGTCGTAGACGATGGCGATGGTCCTGAACGGCCGGTAGGCGAGGATGGCGTTCATCTGCGCCTCGACTGACGCGAGAAACGCCACGCCGGTCACCGGACGGCCGGGAGACTCGAAACTCTCGACGATGCGGGCGTTTTCGGGATAGGCCACCAGCGTGAACACCCCCTTGCGGTCGCCCACGAAACGCTCGGGCGTGTCGTTGTCCAGCCGCCCGTAGATGTTGGAGGCCGTGCCCGTACCCCAAGTGTAGACCAGGTCCGGGTCCGCCTGCCTGATCTCCTCGACGATGGCAGGCGCGTTGCCCACGTCCAGATTGAGGTTGCGCACCGTCATCTCGTAGGGAATGCCGCGGCGCGTCAGATAGTCGCGGAAGCCCTTCTCCACGTTGGTCTCGCCGCGCCAGACGACAGCGAAGATCTTGTACGGATTGTCCGGCCCCCTCTCGCCGACGCTCTGGGCCAGCGCCAGCTGCGGCGCCAGCACCAGCGCTGACAGCAGCATGCATACTGCTTTCATGTCTGAGTCCCCCGTTCCCGCAGCCGCATAGGCAGGCCGACTCCGACGAGATAGAACAGCGACATGCCCAGCACCAGCGCGCCGACCCCGACCACCGCTCCCTGATAGCCGAACGATACCGCGAACGTCGCTGCAATGACCGGTCCTAGCACAGTACCGCCCCGCTCCAGCAGACGGTAGACGCCAATCACCGAGGTACGCCCCACCGTGCCGCCCAGCCGGTCCGCCACCTCCTGGATGATGGCCAGCTGCGACGTCAGCGTTAGGGCGTGGGACAGGCCCAGCGCCACAACCGCCGCCACAACTGCCTCCGTCTGGGTGATCAGCCCGCCCGTGTTTAGGCTGGCCATGCAGCCGGCGCCCGCGAGCAGGCTGCCAACCGCCACCGTCAGTACATGCCGTCCGGTGCGGTCCGCCCAGCGAGCGGCCAGCGGCGTACAGAAAATGGTGCACAGTCCATACAGCATGATGATCCAGCCTATGACCGTCTGCCGGTTGCCTAGTTCGGTCAGATACAGCGGAACCAGATAGAAAAGAAAACCCGCCAGGATGAGCTTGCCCGGCAAGGCCGCGAACAGCGTTACCGAGAGGAACTGCCGATCCTTGAGAATCTCCATCCAGTCGCTCAAGGTGATGCGCGTGCCGGTTGAGGAGCGCGGGTCCTTTGCGTTGTCGAGGATGTTGTAGACCAGCAGCCCCGAAATGGCGGTCAGCCCGGCCGCGACCAGGAAGGTGCCGGCAAAGCCGATGCGGTCGGCAAGGATGCCGCCGATGGACGGGCCGCAGACTGTGCCGGCGAACACCGCCCCGACGAAGATCGCCATCGACTGCGCCCGGTTTTTCTCGTCGGCGTGGAAGGCGATCCAAGCCTGCGACGAGATGAAAATCAGGCCGTAACCGATCCCAGTCATCACCCTCCACAGGACAAGGTCGTAATAGGTCTGGGCGAAGAATGTGCCGATGTAGCCGGCCAGCACCGGCACCACGCCGGCCAGAAACACCCGCCGGGCGCCGAATCGATCGGCGAGGCTGGCTCCAAACGGGGTGACCACCGCCGCCGCCAGCATGAACAGTGTGATGGGGAGGCCGATCAGAAGATCCTGGGGAATGACGTCGTTGGAGCCGCCGAAGCGGGCGATGAACAGGGGCAGAAAGGAGCGCGAGAGCTCCTCGGAGAAGATGAACAGAAACAGCGGCGCCCGCACCTGCATGGCGCTGCGTGGACGGATGTCCTCCTTCGCCCTCAGGTTGAGGCGCTGGAACGCCTGCCGCTCGGCGGCGTCGATGCGCTCGACGATGCTGTCATCAATCTGCGCGTCTCGAATCTCGCGGGTCTCGGTGCGGAAGTCGTCGGTGCGAAACCACAGGTGGCGCAGCACTGCGTTGAAACGGTCGATGGCCCGTCCCACCTCGTCGCGGGCCTTGAGCGCTATGCGGTTGTTAAACCGCCCGGCGGCGCCTTCGCGAAGGGCCTGCTCCAGCTGGCGCAGGGGGTTGGCCACGCGCACCGTCATGAAGTAAACTACGGCCTCCAGTGCCACCAGCCATGACACCGCGATCACCGTAAGGATCTCAAACAGCACCTCCGACAGCCGCTCGCGGGCGACATCCGTAATGAATCCCACATGCAGCGACGCCTGCAGAGGACCATCGCCTCGTATCGGAAAACCGCTGTCCACGTAGCCGTTGATCGTCAGGCTGACCGCCTCGCCTGCGGCGGTGCTCCGAAGCCTCTCCAGGCCGCTTTGGATGTCGGGATGGCGGTCGGTGGCCGACCTGGCCAGCTCCTCGAGCAGGCCCCCGACATCGCCGCGCGTAAACAGGGGGTTTGCCCCGGTGTCCAGTACGGCGAGATAGGCAATGTCGGGATTGCCCTGAAGCACTCCGTCCATCAAAGACTCGACGCCAACCAGATCGGCGGGGGCAATCTCGAGAGTCACTATCGCAAATTCCAGCTGCCCGGCCAGCGAGCTGCCCACCGCCTGCGCCTTGCGGCTCAGCTCCGGGGTCAGCTGGGCCTCAAATCCACCGATTGCGTACCAGGCGACGATCAGCTGCCCCGCCAGAAGCACGGCGAGGGCCAGCGCTACCAGCCGCCCAAGCACGCCGCGGTTGAAACTGTCGCCGCTGGACTGGCCGGCAAATTCACTGCCGCTCATACCGCCTCCTCCTCGTCAAGCCGGCGTATTTCGCCCGTCGCGCGGTCTATCGCCTCGTGGGCGGCGACCGCCGTGGCCACAAAACTGGACAGCTCGCTGCTTGTCCTCGTCGGCGGTGGCGCCGAGTGGTCCTCGGCGAGCTGGTCGAGGCCGTCCGCCAAGTCGCGGAGGTCGCGAATCGGGCCGCGCAGGAGAAAGGCTACGCCTGCGGCGCACAGCGGCGCCACGAAGATCACTACGATCAGGCCGGCGATCAGCAGGCGGCGGGCCTGGTTGGCGACGCTGACGTCAAGAAACTCCCGCGAGGAGCGCAGCGCAATCGATCCCACGTCCTGGCCGAGGTTGTTGCGCAGCGGCACCCCCACCACGCTGGCGTCGCGGTCGAGGCGCTGCCAGATGCCCTCGTTCACCGAATCCTCCCAAGACTGTATCCACTCCTCGGTCACGAGGTCGCCCACCTGGCTCGAGTCCGTCGTGAACAGCACGGTGCCTTCCGTGTTGAACACCTCGATTGACAGAATCTGCGGGTCTTCGGCGACATAGCGCTGCAGCAGCGTGTCCATGCCCTCAAGGTCCGCCAGCGACAGCCCCAGGTCCATGCGGGTTTGAATCTGGTTGCGGGCGTCGCTGACGATAAAGGTCATGCGCGAGTTCTGCAGGGCGGCAAGGGCGCTCTCGAACTTATAGACGCTGAGCAGGGTGGTCGCGGCAACCCCCACAGCCAGAATTACCGTCAGTACCAGCGCAATGCGGACGGCAAGTCCGGAGATCATTTGGCTACCATAGATGCGCTCCAACCGACAGCTTCTGGATTCGACACCAAAAGATCCCTATGCGTCAGCCGACCCAGTCGACGTCCGCCACGATGCGCCCATCTTACCGCCATGGCGGAGAAACTATCAAGTGCGATGCGCGCCGTTTCCGGTTTCAGGGCGAAACGTTCAGATTCAAGGGGAACGGCCGCCCAATCCTCCACGCCACCCTATCCACCATCTTCGCGCAGCCAGCGCGCCAAAGCCTTGCCGGGGCTGGCGATTTCCTCCACCGACTCGTACCAGTAGTCCCGCCAGCCTTTCTCCGGCAGACCGGCAAATACCATCAGGTTGAGCGGATAGCCTTCGCTGTCGGTGCAGCGGCGGAAGTCGTCACGGAACAGAAACACCGCCTTGTTCCACGCCACCGCCATGCCCAGCTCGACCATCACCCCCTCGTCGGGCGGGCAGCCGTTGACGACGGCGAAGATGCCGTCCGATTCGTGCACGTCGCGCATGTCGGCCTGCGCCACCTGCCACGCCCAACCCTCGGCGCTGGTGTCGATCTGGTTGTTGCGCTCGAACGGCTCCCACACCTCGGCGCCGAGACTCTCCAGCGCCTGCACCAGCTCCTGCAGCGGCCCTTCCTTCTGCTGGCGCGAAAATCCGTAGGGATTGGCAAGGTAAAGCGTACGGCGTCTGCTCATGGCGTTTCTCCGGTCTGGGCGGCGGCGAGCGGCGCATTGTTGCCGACTTCCCGCCCGCGCTGCAAGTCGATGGCCCGCCGCAGCGCCGCCGGCAGCAGGCAAGGCAGGTCGTCGGCGGTGAGGCCGGGACCGTAGCCCCGCGCCGCCTCGGCGTGCATCCAGGCCGCCGCCGCGGCGGCCGACAGGGTATCGAATCTCCGCGCCGCGAGTCCCGCCACCATGCCCGCCAGCACGTCGCCGGCGCCGGCCGTGGCCAGCCAGGGCGCGGCCTCCTCCCCCGTCGCCGCGCTGAGCACGCATTGCCCGTCGGGAGCCGCGATCACCGTGCATGCGCCCTTGAGCAGCACCGTCGCCCCCGACCGCCGCGCCGCCTCCATGGCGCAGTCCGCCAGCGAAGCGCCCTCCACCGCCCGCCTGGCGAGATCCGGAAACAGCCTGCCGAACTCCCCCCAATGGGGCGTTAGTACGGCCGTACCGGCGCGTGCCAGCGCGTGCAACTCCTTCGGGTCGTCGGCAAACGACGTCAGGGCGTCGGCGTCCAGCACCGCTGTCATGCCGTGCCTGGCGGACGCGGCCAGCATGGCCTTGGCCCGGGATCTCGTCGCCTCGCCGACGCCGGCGCCAGGGCCGATTACGGCCGCCGTGCAGCGTGGGTCGGCGAGACGCTCTTCCAGCGTTTCGATGCCGTCCAGCATGACGGCATCCAGCCGGGCGGCGTTTTCGGCCAGCGCGTCGCGCGGCGCCAGCAGTGTGACCAGCCCGGCCCCCACCCGCAGCGCGGCATGGGCTGCCAGCCGGGCGGCGCCTCCGGCCGCCGCCGGACCCGACGCTACCAGCGCGTGGCCATAGCTGTACTTGTGGGCAAGGGGGGCGTACTTGTCGAGGCTGCGCCGCCATAGCAGCGGGTCGTTGCGCCACATCGACGCGCCGAGCCCCTCCAGCACGTCGCCGGGTATGCCGATGGGGGCGACGCGCAGCGCGCCGCAGCGGACGCCGCCCTCGTCGAGAAAATGGCCCGGCCGGGCCCGCTCGAAGGCGATGGTGAGGTCGGCGTGAAACGCGGTCTCTCCGACGATGCGTCCGGTGTCGCCGTCAATGCCCGAGGGCAGGTCGACGCTGGCCGTCCTCCGTCCGCCGCGGCCTTCCGCCAGCGTCGCCGCCGCCCCGCAAAGCGGCC
Source organism: uncultured Rhodobacterales bacterium (assembly GCA_964586735.1). GTDB lineage: Bacteria > Pseudomonadota > Alphaproteobacteria > Rhodobacterales > CAZPXZ01 > CAZPXZ01. The sequence goes on from CAZPIN010000176.1 coordinate 19,267, forward strand.
TTGCCAGCCCGGCCCCGAACAGCGCGTCCACCACCACGCCGTCCGACGCCGCCAGAGTCTCCGCAGCCGTATCGTCCAGATGCATGATGTCGCCCGCTTCGCGCCAGGCGGCGCAGGCCCGTCCGGCAGCCTCCGTCGAAGGATCCGCCAGCGACCAGACCTCGACGTCGACTCCGGCGGCGCGCAGCGCCGAGGCCGCCACGTAGCCGTCGCCGCCGTTGTTGCCGGGGCCGCAGGCCACCGCAAACGGCCCGCCCCGCCACCGCTCGGCGACGATTCGGGCGACCGCCCTGCCCGCCGCGTCCATCAGTACATCCACCGCGACGCCGCGCTCTCCCGCCAGCCGGTCGGCTTCAGCGCTCTGTGCGACGGTCAGCAGGGCAAGGCGCCCGGGGAGGGGTTTGCACGATTTTTCCATGGCTGTAGAATACCCTTCCCCCAAGCAGATTTTGCCGAGGAGCCCGATGAAAAAGATCGAGGCAATCATCAAGCCCTTCAAGCTTGACGAGGTCAAGGAGGCGCTTCAGGAAATTGGCATTCAGGGACTGACCGTCCTTGAGGCCAAGGGCTTCGGCCGCCAGAAGGGCCACACCGAGCTGTACCGCGGCGCCGAGTACGTGGTCGACTTTCTCCCCAAGGTGAAGGTCGAGGTGGTGCTCGCCGACGACATGCTCGACCGCGCGGTGGAGGCCATCGCCGAGGTCACGCAGACCGGCAAGTTCGGCGACGGCAAGATCTTCGTGCTTGACGTCGAGCGGGCGCGCCGCATCCGCACGGGCGAAGAAGGATCCGAGGCGCTATAGGATTCTGCCCCCTACCCCGTCTTCCGGCTCCGCAGCGCTCGAAGCCGGCCACCACCCCATCGCAGCAATCAGCCAACCATGGAGAAACCAATGAGCAACCCCATCAAAAACGGCGACGACCTCATCGAGCACATTCGCGAGAACGAGTATGAGTTCGTCGACCTCCGCTTCACCGACGTCCGCGGCAAGTGGCAGCACATGACCATGGCGTCCGGCGCCATCGACGAGGACGCCATCGAGGACGGCATCATGTTCGACGGCTCCTCCATCGCCGGCTGGAAGGCGATCAACGAGTCCGACATGGCCCTGATGATCGACCCAACCACCGCCGTCGAGGACCCCTTCTATTCGCAGGCCACCCTGTCGGTCATCTGCGACATCTCGGAGCCGGGCACCGGCGCCTCCTACGGGCGCGACCCCCGCTCCACCGCGCGCAAGGCAGTCTCGCATCTGCAGCAGTCGGGCGTTGGCGACACGGCCTACTTCGGCCCCGAGGCGGAGTTTTTCATTTTCGACGACGTGCGCTACGAGGTGAAGCAGAACTCCGTTATGCACTCCGTCGACTCGGAGGAAGGCCCGTACAACAGCGGTACCAAGATGGACATGGGCAACATGGGCCATCGCCCTGGCCCCAAGGGCGGCTACGTGCCCATCAACCCCATCGACAGCTGCCAGGACATGCGCTCAGAAATGCTGTCGACCATGAAGGCGATGGGCGTGCCCGTCGAGAAGCACCACCACGAGGTGGCCCCCGCGCAGCATGAGCTGGGCTACGCCTACGGCGAGATGGTGCAGACCGCCGACCAGCTGCAGATCTACAAGTACGTCATCCACAACGTCGCCGCCGCCTGGGGCAAGACGGCAACCTTCATGCCCAAGCCGGTGCTCGATGACAACGGCACAGGCATGCACGTCCACCAGTCGATCTGGCGCGAGGGACAGCCGGTGTTCGCCGGGTCGCTCTACGCCGACCTCTCCGAGACCTGCCTGTTCTACATTGGCGGCATCCTCAAGCACGCCAAGGCGCTCAACGCCTTCACCAACCCCTCGACCAACTCCTACAAGCGGCTGATTCCGGGCTTCGAAGCGCCGGTGCTGCTGGCCTACTCGGCCCGCAACCGTTCGGCCTCCTGCCGGATTCCGCATACCGCCTCGCCCAAGGCGAAGCGGGTCGAAGTGCGCTTCCCGGACCCCACCGCCAACCCCTACCTCGCCTTCTCGGCGATGCTGATGGCGGGACTGGACGGCATCCGCAACAAGATCCATCCCGGCGACGCCATGGACAAGGATCTCTACGCGCTGCCGCCGGAGGAGCTCAAGGACATCCCCACGGTCTGCGGCAGCCTGCGCGAGGCGCTGGGCGAGCTGGAGTCCGGGCACGACTTCCTCACCCAGGGCGAAGTCTTCACCCAGGACCAGATCGACGCCTATATCGAGCTCAAGTGGGAGGAGGTCTACCGCTTCGAGCACACGCCGCACCCGGTCGAGTTCGAGATGTACTACAGCGTGTAAGCCGCTTCCGGCGCTTGGCGCCGGAGAGAGCACGATGGTCATCTACCCCGACATCGAGATCAAGGGAGGCTCCTGCGTAACCCTTGTGCGAGGCGAAATGGACAAGCCGACTCCGCTCGGCCGCAGTCCCATGGACCTCGCCAAGGAGTACGTGGACGGCGGCGCCGAATGGCTGCACGTGGTCGATCTTGACCGCGTGGCGGGAGACGGCGACGACAACGACAGCGACGTCTCCCAGATCCTCGGCGCGTTCTCGGTGCCGGTGCAGGTAGGCGGCGGCATACAGACCATGGTCCGCGCCCGCGAGCTGGCGGAGGCCGGCGCCACCCGACTTGTGGTAGGCACGGCGGCCGTCGCCAATCCATCGTTTCTGCGCGAGCTGGTGACCGCTTTCCCAAGACGCGTGGTGGTCAGCGTCGACGTCTGGAAGGGAAAGGTGGCCATCCACGGCTGGAGGACCACCACCAGCTACGACCCCGCGCAGTACATCCGCCTGCTTGCGGGCCTTGACCTGGCGGCCATCATCCTCACCGACATCGACCGCGACGTGGACCTGCCCGACAGCAGCTTGGCCCTGACCATGCAGGTGGCGGTGGAGGCGAAGGTGCCGGTAATCACCAGCGGTACCATCAAGACGCTGGACGACATCTCCAAGGTGCGGTTTCTGCCCAACATCGACGGGGCCGTGGTGGGTCGGGCCTTGACCAGCGGGGCGTTTACCCTAGCCGAGGCTTTAGAAGTCGCCCGTCAGTAGGCTTTGCCAGTATAGGCGGATACAGAGAAAGCCCGCAGGGAGCGGGCTGTATCAGTACCAAGCCCAGGATGGGGCACGGGAGCAGTTTCCCGCGTGGCACGACTGCTGTTATGCTCACAGACGCTGTCTGCTGAGCCGCCAGCGGGCAGTACTGCAGTACCTGGCTTTGGTGCACAGCATGATCGTGAGCTTTGCAAACCGACAGCTCAGGAGCTTGTGGGAGACAGGGAGAACTCGAATCGATGCTCGGCTCCATAAACGCATCCTGTCCCGTCTGAACGCGCTTGAGGTGGCGGAACAACCACGCGACATGAACATGCCGGGGTTTGACTTTCATGAGCTCAGGGGATACACTCCGAAGTGCTACACTGTCCATGTCAACGGCCCTTGGTGCATTACCTTTGAGTTCTTTGAGGGTGATGCCTACGCCGTAGATCTTGTACAGTACCACTAGTAACGCTAGGAGATGGCTATGAGCCCGGACCCCAACCGCTGCCCTACACATCCAGGGGAGCTGCTTCGCGAGGACGTCATTCCAGCAACAGGCGTATCGAAAGCCGAACTCGCCAGCCTGCTTGGAATCACCCGCAATCACTTGAACGGGATTCTCGCTGAAGAGAAGCCCATAACGCCGAGCGTAGCGGTACGGCTGGGAAAACTGTGCGGCAACGGCGAACAGCTTTGGATACGCATGCAGGTCGCACACGACATATGGCACGCCAATCGCGAGGTAGATCTGTCTGGTCTGCCCACCCTCAAGGCTGTTGCGTAGACAGGCTACGTCTACTCGGTTGCAGAATACCACTATGTAATGAAATGGATAGTTCCATGAAGTATCTGCCTTGGACAAGAGTACTTTCGTTAGTGACTTTACTTGCAGCGCTGCATGCTGCTACCCCGATTTTTTCTCAAAATTTTTCTCTACATATGATGGCAGCAAATGACAATTCGGGTGCAATGCAATCTTTACGCAGCGTTGGATCGGATATCGAATCAATGAACTATGGATCGAAATTATCCACAGTGGAAACGACGGCAATTTTTGACACTGCAAACGTTGCCATACCACTGTTCGATGCAGGCGCGAACATCAATACTCAAGACGATGAAAACGAAGTCTCGCTGCCGGTGGTGACAATGTTGAACGCGGCTAATGTCAATCGGACTAAACCCAACACCGACACCCAAGTGAGGGCAAATACCGTTGGTGAAACCTTACATTCACATGAGATTGAAGTCGCATTCCCTGTGGGCAAGATAATCGGAGAAATTATTGAATCTTTTGGCAAAGCTGGAGCAAAGGATAGTGACTCGTTCGCTCGTTCCATGCCTGGCACAAAGGTGCACAATTGGCTAATCGACAATATCGAGTTGACTCCTTCTTTAGCCAGGGCCATGATCCGATCATCACGTGACGACGACAATCATGGCAGGACACCACTGCACGAAGCAGCGTTTTTCAATGACGTGCCTGATATACGGGCTTTACTTGCGGCCGGCGCCTACATCGAGGCAAAGGACGAGTGGGGCATGACCGCGTTACATGAGGCATCTATCCAAAATGCGACAGATGCAGTCAGAATTCTACTAGATGCCGGGGCAAACGTCGAGGCAAAGGCGAATGACGGTGCAACCCCTTTGCACGGGGCAGCATTATTTGATGCAGTCGGTGCTATACGCGTCCTACTCAGTGCGGGAGCCAACGTTGATGCGAAGACCAACAGTGGCAATACTCCATTGCATACCGCTGTTCGTAATGAGGCATTAGACGCGATTGCCGTTTTGCTTGATGCGGGAGCTAGCGAACAGGTAAAAAACGACCTCGGAATGACTCCCTTCCAGTTTCATTCGAACTAACGACCAATGAATGTCCCATTTACTGATACAGCACCTGTAGTTCAATCGTATCTTCGTTCATCCTACTGCGCAATGCTATAGTCGCACAAGCACAACACAATCGCTAATGCTGGTTACGTACTTGACCTCGCAAAGAGACTACCATGACTACTTGCACCCCTACTCCATCGACCAATCCGGGTCCATCCCATGCAGATGGGCCTCTCCCACCCCTACGAGTCAACTGAAGGTAACGACCGCATCGAGACCAATCCTGCAGGTCTCACCTCCGAGGAGCGGAAGAGGTTAGGAGTTTCTGAATGCAACCGCACATCTACCCACATTCCTCGCTATCCAACCAGGAGGCTGTATGATGAATACGCCCATAGATATGGACAAAGCACAACTGAATGCGGCGGCGTACCTCAATGAGGCGCACGATATTCGGGCACTGCTTGACGCTGGGGAAAACATTAAGGCGCTGATCAACCGCGGCTGGACCCCGCTGCATGTGGCTTCGATTCGCAACGACGCAGACGCCATCCTGACGCTGCTTGGCGCCGGGGCCTGCATGGAGATGAAGGACGGTATGGGTTGCGGCCCGCTGCACTTGGCGGCAAATGCCAATTCAGCAAGAGCTGCGCAGTCCCTACTCGACGCTGGAGCCAGCATCAAGGCTGAAGACAACGATGGCCTGACCCCGCTGCATGCTGCGGCGAGTTCTGCCTCGATGGCTGTAATTCGGATACTGCTCAATGCTGGGGCTAACATTAACGCGGAGAGTAACACTGGCGTCACTCCGCTGCATGAGGCTGCACGAGTCAACTCGGCGGATGCGACCCGGTTGCTGCTTGACGCCAGAGCGAACATCGAGGCAACGACCGCTGGTGACTTTACGCCACTGCATGCCGCTGCGTACCATAACGCGATGAATGCCGTCAAAGCCCTGCTGGACGCTGGAGCCAACCCCGAAGCGGAGGACGAGTATGGCGACAACCCACTGTTTTGCGCGGCAAGAGGCAATGCCCCAGACGCTGTTCGGGGCTTGCTTGGCGTCACTGTAAATACAACACAGTATGATGGGTTTACCCCGCTTCACAGGGCAGCAGGTCACGGTGCGACGGACGCCATTCGGTCACTGCTAGACGCCGGAGCAGGCACCGATGAGAAGTGTTACAATGGCTACACGCCGCTGCATTCAGCGGCAGTAGAAAACGAAGCAGATTCTATCAGATTTCTGCTCGACGCCGGCGCCAACATCGGTGCAAAGGACAGTACGGGCTATACCCCGCTGCATGTGGCAACATCGGTTAACGGAACGGACGCAATGCGGGCTCTGCTCGATGCTGGGGCCGATACTGAAGAAAGGAACTCAAGACGACTCACGCCCCTACATGTAGCTGCAATCGACAACATGAAGGATGCAATCCCGATACTGATTGACGCTGGAGCCAGCACTAGGGCAATAGACGATGTGGGGTTCTTACCGCTGCATAGGGCGGCAATCAGCAACGCGGTGGAAGCGATACAGGCCATGCTCAGCGCTGGCGCCAATGTAGAAGAGAATGACGCCAGAGGTTTCACCCCTCTACATGCTGCTGCGTGGTATAGATCCATGAATGCAGCCAAGGCTCTACTTGATGCCGGAGCCAACACCGAGGCAAAGGCCGTTGATGGTATAACTCCGCTGCATGCTGCAGCTGTGCGAAACGCAGTGGAGGAGGCTAATGTGCTGATTGGCGCTGGAGCGAACATTGACGCAGTGGACAGCTTTGGCAACACTCCGCTCCATCTCGCAGCTGGCGAAGAAGCCAAAGAGGTGACTGCAATTTTACTTGAGGCGGGGGCGGACAGTCAGGTAAGGAACAACGACGGCAGAACCCCGTTCCAGGGTCAATAGATAGATCGCCAACTGATGCCCTGTCTACAGCTGGGCCGCCCGAAGTCTTCCGGCTAGCGTTTCGGCGGCAACACTATTCCGCTGCAATTGCACCCTACCTTCTGGACTTGGCAGTGCGCCGTACCTTTACATGAGGCTTCCATGACCGGCTTCAGCAAAGCAAAACCTCCATATGGTTCCGCGCGCAGCCGGACCCCGTTCGCCCCCGAAACCAGAATCGGGATGGATGGCGATTTTGGCATGACCAAGCTGCATATGGCGGCTGTTGGCGGCGCGGTAGACTATATCCATACCATGCTGGAAGGCGGCGCGGACATCGAGTCAACGCTCGAGGATGGCTCTACCCCGCTGCATGTGTCGGTGGGCTCCAAAGCGGTAGATGCGACTCGGGCTCTGCTCGACGCCGGAGCCAACATCGAGGCGAAGGACAATGATGGCCGCACTCCGCTGCATTGGGCGGTGGTGTACAACTCGGTGGACGGGTTCCAGATCCTGCTTGACGCCAAAGCCGACATCGAGGCGAAAGACAATAGAAGCATAACCCCGCTGCACATTGCGTCCGAGCTTGGCATGGTTGCCGCGGTCCAGGCTCTGCTTGAAGCTGGCGCCAATGTCGGAGTAAAAAGCATTGCTGGCTACACTCCGCTGCATAGGGCGGCAGTAGCAGACGCGGCAGACGCGGCCCGAGTCCTACTCGACGCTGGAGCTGACCTTGAGGCAAAGACCGATGACAATTCCACGCCGCTGCATATGGCGACCACATTTGGCGCGGTGAAGTCGACCCAGTGTTTGTTCGACGCCGGCGCGGATACTGTGGCGAAGAACAGTATCGGCTTGACCCCGCTGCATACTGCTGCTGCAGGCGGCGCGGTGGATGCGGTACGAATTCTGCTCGGGGCGAATGTCAACATAGAGGCAGAAGACGAGGAGGGCTGTACTCCACTGCATTGGGCGGCAGACGCCAATCGGGCGGGCACAATCCAAGCCCTGCTCGATGCGGGGGCCAAAGTAGACGCGAAAGGCGAGAATGGTGGAACCCCGCTGCATAGGGCGGCGGTAGCAGACGCGGCAGACGCGGCCCGAGTCCTGCTAAGCGCCGGATCCAATGTCGAGGAGAAAGCCGAGAATGGCGACAGGCCGCTGCATGCGGCGGCTGCATATGGCGCGGTGGAAGTGATTCGGGTACTGCTAGACGCTGGAGCCAATGCCGAGGCAAAGTCTCAAGGTGGTTTCACGCCGCTACTGTGTGCGACAGCGAAAAACGAGGTGGAATCCATTCGGACCCTGCTTGACGCTGGCGCCAGCATCCAAACGACGGACAATGGCACCGTACTCCCGCTGCATGTGGCGGCAGCAAACAACGCGACGGACGCGATCCAGATTCTGCTAAACGCCGGTGCCAGCATCCATGTAAAGGACCGCCATGGCTTGGTTCCGCTGCACGTGGCAGCTATGTACAACGAGGCGGACGTGATTCCTGCCCTGCTTGACGCCGGTAACAGCATCGAGGCAAAGAGCAGGTTGGGCGATACTCCGCTGCATTCGGCGGCAGGCAACGCCGCGGTGGACGCAGTCCGAGCTCTGCTCGACGCAGGAGCAGACACCAAGGCCAGGAACAAACAGGGGCAAACCCCGCTGCATTGGGCGGCGGGCGGCAACTCGGCGAACGTGATTCGGATCCTGCTCGACGCCGACGCCAGCATTGAAGCGAAGTGCGATAAAGGCGGTTCCCTGCTGCATTGGGCGGCAGCAAGCAACGCGATGGACGCTACCCAGCTCCTGCTAGACGCCGGAGTAGACATCGAGGCAAAGGACAATCACGGAGGAACTCCGCTGCATTGGGCGGCAGGCGAAAACGCTGCGAACACTGTCCGATTCCTGGTCAGCGCCAAAGCCAGTATCGAGGCGAAGGACGATGAGGGCTGCACCCCGCTTCATCTCGCCGCAGACGGCGATGCGGCGGACTCTATCGGGGCGCTGCTAAACGCCGGAGCAAACATTGAGGCGAAAGACAATGAGGGCGAAACCCCGCTGCATCTCGCTGCCGACAGCGGTACGACAAGTGCTGTCAGGGCGCTGCTCAGAGCCGGGGCAGATTTCGAGGCAAAGGGCAATGATGGCAGTAGCCCGCTGCACTTCGCAGTAGTCGAAGATACAGCGGACGCGGTCAAACTCCTGCTCGACGCTGGCGCCAGCACCAAGGCGAAAGACGATGAGGGCGACACTCCTTTGCATCGGGCAGCATACTGCGACGCAGCAACCGCGACCAGAGTATTGCTCGCCGCTAGAGCAGATGTCGAGGTGAAAAACAATGAGGGCAATACCCCCCTTGATGTCGCGGTCAAAAAGAACGCCGACAAGGCGGCTGCCGTTTTGCGCGATGCTGGAGGCTAACGTTTGTGCAAGAAACGGCCGCCGCATATTCCCCTTCCAGCCCCAGCAAAACTGGCGGCCAGCAGACGCTCCGCCGGCCATTGAGACAGCCGTTGCCACAAAGCACCCAGTCGGCATCCCACATCAGCAGCGCTATACTGTCGCAACAGCACCGCATCCGCCAATGCCGTCTGCGCACAGCACCTTGGAGAGAAGCCATCATGACCTACATCCCCTACTCTATCGATCCAACTAGGCACGCCCCCGGCTGCCGGGCTGCCTCCCGTTCCGACAGGCTGCCTGGCGGCAGCAACCGCAACGAGACTGGCCCCTCCATGCTTGCCTGCGGGGAGCGAAACACAAAGGACATTTCAGCATGAGGCTAGACATCACTCCGCTGCATCGGGCGGCATCATCCAACGCGGCGGACCAGATCCGCGCCCTGCTCGACGCTGGCGCCAGCATCAATGTGCGGGATACTGAGGGCAATACCCCGCTGCATGTAGCGGCGGCAAGCAGCGCGGCCGAGGCGATTCAGGCCCTGCTCGACGCCGGTGCCAGCATCATGGCGCGAAACGACGAGGGCGGCACCCCGCTGCACGCAGCGGCAGCAAGCGGCGCAACGAACACGGTTCAGGCCCTGCTCGGCGCAGGGGCCAGCATCAAGGCGCGGGACGATGCGGGAAATACCCCGCTGCATGTAGTGGAGGCAGGCAACACGGCAGAAACGGTTCTGGCTTTGCTCAGTGCCGGAGCCAGCGTCAAGACGAAAGGCAAGAAGGGCTGGACTCCGCTGCATCGGGCGGCATCATCCAACGCGGCGGACGCGATACGGATTCTGCTCGGCAACGGCGCCAGAATCGAGGCGCGGGACGAAGAGGGCAACACCCCGATTCATACAGCGGCAGCAGCCGGCGCTGCGGATGCGGTTGGGGTGCTGGTCAACGTCGGCGCCTCGGTCAAGGCAAAGGGCAAGGACGACTGGACCCCGCTTCATTGGGTGGCAAAGCGCAACGATACGGCCGGAATCCGGTCACTGCTCGAGGCTGGCGCCAGCGTCAAGGCACGGGGCGTCTTCGGCTACAGGCCGCTGCATGCAGCTGCCGAAGGCAACGCGACCGAAGCGATTCAGGCTTTGCTCAACGCAGGAGCCAGCATCAAGGCGAAGGACAATACTGCCCACACCTCGCTGCATGCAGCGGCATGGGCAGACGCGGCGGATGCGGTGCAGGCGCTGCTCGAAGCCGGAGCGGACATCGAAGCGAAGGCCAATGACGGCTGTACCCCGCTGCATGTAGCGGCAAACAGAAACGCGACGGACACTGTACGTACCCTGCTCAAGGCCGGAGCGGATATCACGGCGAAAAATTATTGGCTCAATACCCCGCTGCACTCCGCTGCCCTCGTCAAAGCGACAGGCGTGGTACAGGCTCTGCTCGAAGCCGGAGCGGACCTCACGGCGGAAAACGACCGGGGCAGCACTCCGCTGCATCTGGCCGCAAGCAAAGACGCGGTGGAAGCGGTCAGGGCCATGCTCGATGCCGGAGCGGATATCAAGGCGAAGAACCATATGGGCCTCACCACGCTGCACTCTGCTGCTCAAGGACAAACGGGGGAATCGGTCCGGGTCCTGCTCGACGCCGGTGCAGACATCGAGGGCACCGACAGCAGCGGCCATACTCCGCTGCATTGGGGGGTCTTCTTTGACGATGCGGACACTCTCCAGACTCTAATCGATGCCGGTGCGAACATTGAGGCAAAGGACAAATACAGCAACACCCCGCTGCTGTCGGCAGCATGGGAACACAAGCCAAAGGCAGTCCAGACGCTGCTCGAAGCCGGAGCAGACATCACGGAGAAGGACGATGGCGGCAATACCGCGCTTCATCTTACGATGATGAAAGAAGGCGTAGAGTGTATGGACCTTTTGCTTGACGCAGGCGCTGACGTCGGGGCAAAGAACGACGAGGGCAAAGCCCCTTTCCAGTGTCAGAAATACTGGTAACCGGCATGCCCCGGTCTGTCGGCAAAACCGCTGCTGCCAGAGTACGTCCTGATCGGCACTCCCCTGCGACGCCTTGCGCGAGATTCTGGAAGAAGGTTGCCATGGCTGACTCTGTCAATGCCAAGTTCCATACAATCTGGCACAATACCAACCGATTCTCGGAAGGAAATCACCATGACTGACTCAGCCAAACCCAAATTCCCATTCGGTTCAGCAAGCTGTCGGACTCTGCTTGCCCCTGAAGCTATGACTGAGGTGAAGAATACTCATGGCATGACCCCGCTTCATTGGGCAGCTATAGGCGGCGCGGTAGATCATATCAGGGACCTGCTCGATGGCGGAGCCGACATCGAAGCAAAGGCCGACGGTGGCCCCGCCCCGCTGCATGTGGCGCTTGGCACCAATGCTGTTGGAGCGGCCCAAGCCCTACTCGACGCTGGGGCTGATATTGAGGCAAGAGATGATTTAGGCATGACCCCGCTGCATTGGGCGGCAACCTACAACGCGGTGGACGGAATCCAAATTCTGCTCAACATCAATGCCGACATAGAGGCAAAGACCGACAGAGGATCTACCCCGCTGCATTGGACGACCGGGCATAACGCAGCCGAGGCGGCCCGAATCCTGCTGGATGCTGGCGCCAATGCCAGAGCGGCAGACAATGGCGGAGATACTCCGCTGCATTGGGCGGCATCCAACAATGCGACGGACACAATCCGTACTCTGCTTGAAGCTGGTGCCAGAATAGATGTCAAGAATGAAGACGGTTACATTCCGCTGCATGTAGCGGCGGCAAATGACGCGGTGGATGCGATTCGGGCGCTACTCAACGCTGGTTCCAACATTCAGGCGAGGAGCGACAGCGGTATTACCCCGCTGCATGTAGCGGCAAACGCTAACGCAGTAGACACAATCCGGACACTGCTCGATGCTGGAGCAAAGACCGGAGTGAAAGCAGACGACAGCATGACTCCACTGCATGTAGCAGCAGACGCCAATGCCGCGGAAGCGACTCTTGCCCTCCTTGATGCAGGAGCCAAGACCGAGGCGAAAGACAAGAGAGGCTTAGCTTCACTGCATGTGGCGGCAGGGCATGACGCGGCGAACGTGGCTCAAGCTCTGTGCAGCGCCGGGGCCAACACTGAGGCGAAGAACGGAGACGGATACACTCCGCTGCATGTGGCAGCGGCAAACAACGCGGCGGATGTGACCCAGATTCTGCTCGATGCTGGAGCCAACATTCAGGCAGAAAACGACGGCATCACTCCGCTGCATGTATCGGCAGAAGCAAACGTGGCAAACGTCACTCGCCTCCTGCTCGATGCTGGAGCCAAGATCGAGGCGAGAGACAGTAAATGCTTAGCCCCGCTGCATCGGGCAGCGGCAATCAATGCAGCAGATACAACCCGGATGTTGCTCGAAGCCGGCGCTAACCCCGAGGCCAACAACGACGACGGCGTGACCCCGCTACATGTGGCAGCACAGGCTAACGCGGTGGATACAACCCGTTTGCTGCTTGACGCGGATGCCAATTTCGATGCGAAAGATGAAATTGGCAAAACTCCGCTGCATTTCGCTGCAGCAAGCGACGCAACAGACGTAATTCGGGCGCTGCTCAACGCCGGCGCTAATGTTGAAGCGGCAGGCAATCGTGGTGGCTCCCTGCTGCATTGGGCGGCGGCAAACAACGCGGCAAATGCTATCCAGATTCTGCTAGGCTCTGGAGTGAGCATCGAAGCGAGAGACGAAGCGGGGGAAACTCCTCTGCATACAGCGGCATACGAGGACGCGGTGGACTCGGTCCATGTTCTGCTAGGCGCCGGGGCAGATATCAAGGCGAAGTGCAACAGAGGCTTCACTCCGCTGCATTGTGCAGCAAGTGGCAACTCGGTTAACACAATCCACATCTTGCTTGACGCCGGCGAGAAAATTGAAGGAAAGAGCGATAATGATGGGACTCCGCTGCATTGGGCGGCTGCCAACAACGCTGTAGGCGCTATCCATATCCTGCTCAACGCGGGAGCAGGCATTGAGGCGAAAGACTGTGACGGCTGTTCCCCGCTGCATTGGGCGGTATTCAAAAACGCGGTAGACGCCGTCAGGGCTCTGCTCGACGCCGGTGCAGACATCGACTCCAAGGCCAATACAGGCTACACCCCGCTGCATTGGGCCGCAGACGGCGATGCGACAGATTCGCTTCTAATCCTACTCGACGCAGGCGCCAGCGTAGACGTAAGCGATACTGCTGGCCACACCCCGCTGCATTGGGCAGCAGACAATGACGCGGCGGACGTAGTGCGAACTTTGCTCAACGCCGGAGCAGATAGCAAGGCACTATGCAACGAAGGCCACACCCCTCTTGATTTTGCGATTCGCAGTGATGCACAAAGGGCTGTTACCATTTTACGTGGCGCAGGAAGAAGCCGCAAGGGCAAGAAGCAGCGGCGGTAAAGTCGCTTTCTGGCCAAGTTGGACTGATGGCGGCCAGATACTCGGCTTGGCGGTTAGGAAGCCACTGCCAGCAAGCACCCATGCTTGCGTCCCCCAGAACCGCCGCTATACTGGCACCACCGCAATGCAGCCTCCTGCGGTGGCTGCGCACCGTTACCTCAGAGGGAGACCGCCGTGTCCGACAGCAACCCCTACTCCATCGATCAGCCCAAGATCGATCCCGGCCGCCGGATGGCCACCCGTCCCGACGGATCCCCCGACGACAACGACCGCATCGAGACCGGCCCCACCGAGCTCGCCTTCGATGAGTGGGCGGCGATGGGCGTCGAGGCCCCCAACCTCGACCAGCTGCGGGCCTACCGGCTGGAGCGGGTTCGTCAGGAGCTGCGCAGGCGCGACTACGCCGGCGTGCTGCTGTGGGACCCCCTCAACATCCGCTACACCACCGACACCATCAACATGCAGCTGTGGATCGCCCACAACGCCGCCCGCTGCTGCCTGGTTCTCGCCGACGGGCCGGTGGTGATGTTCGAGTATGCCCAGGCCGTGCATCTGGCGGACTACCTGCCGCTGGTCGACGAGGTGCGCAAGGCGACGGTGTTCTTCTACTTCGCGTCCGGCGACCGTGCTCCCGAGTTCGCCGCGGACTTCGCCGGCCAAGTCAACGACCTGCTGCGCCAGTACGGCGGCGGCAACCGCCGCCTGGCGGTGGACAAGATGGAAATCGCCGGCGTTCGCGCCTTCGACCGCGCGGGCATCAGCATCCAGGACGGCCAGCAGCTGATGGAGCATGCCCGCAAGATCAAGGACGCCAACGAGATGAAGGCCATGCGCTGCGCCGTCGCCACCTGCGAGATCGCCATGGCTTGGATGGAAGAGGAGGTGAAGCCGGGCCTAACCGAAAACGACCTGTGGGCGGTGCTTCATGCCGAGAACATCCGCCGTGGCGGCGAGTGGATCGAGACCCGCCTGCTCTCCTCCGGTCCGCGCACCAACCCGTGGTTCCAGGAGTGCGGCCCCCGGGTGATCCGGGACGGCGACATCATCGCTTTCGACACCGACCTCATCGGTCCCTACGGCTACTGCTGCGACATCTCCCGCACCTGGATCTGCGGCGACCACCGGCCGTCCAACGAGCAGCGCTCCGCCTATCAGGAGGCCAAGGACCACATCGACGCCAACACCGAGCTGCTCAAGCCGGGGCTTTCCTTCCGCGAGCTCAGCGAGAGCAGCCACATGCTCTCCGAGCGCTATCGGGAGCAGGCATACGGAGTCCTCGCCCACGGCGTCGGGCTGTGCGACGAGTACCCCTCCATCAAGTACCCGTGGCTGTACGAGCAGAGCGGCTACGACGGCGTGTTCGAGCCGGGCATGGTCATGTGCATGGAGGCGTACGTCGGGGCCAAGGGCGGCGATTTCGGCATCAAGCTCGAGGAGCAGGTGCTGATCACGGAGACGGGCACCGAGAAAATCTCGTCCTATCCCTTCGACAAGGCATTCCTCGACTGACCCCGCCGCCCGGGCCCGTTTGCCAGCGGGCGCTGCTGCCGTAGGATGGGGACCGAGCATCCACCATCACGGTAGCAACCATGAGCGCAAAGTCCGCGCCGGACGGGGACCTGTTCGGCAGCAGCGACCGGGATTACAGCGCCCGGGACATCGACGTCCTTGAGGGGCTGGAGCCGGTCCGCCGCAACCCCGGCATGTACATCGGCGGGCGCGACAGCCGCGCCCTCCACCATCTGGCGGCCGAAGTCCTGGACAACGCCATGGACGAGGTCGTCGCCCGCCACGCCTCGCGCATCGATATCACTCTCCACGGCGACGGCTCGCTGGAAGTGCGCGACGACGGGCGGGGCATTCCGGTCGACCCGCATCCGCGCTATCCCAAAAAGTCCGCGCTGGAGGTGGTGCTGACCACCCTCCACGCTGGGGGAAAGTTTCGGCGCGGCGAGGATGGCGCCTACGCCACGTCGGGGGGGCTGCACGGAGTCGGCATCTCGGTGGTCAACGCCCTCTCCGAGTGGCTGGACGTGGAAGTGGCCCGCAGCCGCAAGCGCTGGGGCATGCAGTTTCGCCGCGGCGAGCCGCAGTGCAAGCTCGAAGACCGGGGCTCCACCCAGAACCGGCGCGGGACGGCGGTACGGTTTCTGCCCGACTCCGAGATCTTCGGTTCAGCATCCGGCTTCAAGGCCCAGCGGCTGTACGCCATGGCGCGCTCCAAAGCCTACCTGTTCAAGAGCGTCACCGTTCACTGGAACTGTGCCCCCCTCTTCGCCACCGAGGGCGTGCCGGAGAAGGAGACCTTCTCGTTTCCCGGCGGCCTGCGAGAGTTTCTCGAATCGCGTCTCGGCAAAGCCGAGACCCTCGGCGCGCCGTTCACCGGCCAAGTCGACATCCCCGGCGGACGCAAGGGCGGTCCGCTGACCTCCGTGCAGTGGGCGCTCGCCTGGACCCCCTCCGGTGGCGCCTTCCTCGACTCCTACGCCAACGCCATCCCCACCCCCGAGGGCGGCACGCACGTGACCGGACTGCGCGACGCGCTGCGCAAGGGCCTGCGCGCATATGGTGACCTCGCCGGTAGCAAGCGCGCCAGCCTGATCGCTTCGGAGGACATCCTCTCCTGCGTGTCGGCCGTCTACTCGGTGTTTCTGGAACGGCCCGACTTTGCCGGCCAGACCAAGGAACGGCTGGGCAACGAGGACGTCCAGCGGCAGGTCGAGCCCATCATCCGAGACCGTTTCGACCACTGGCTGGGAAGCGACCCGACCACCGCCGACAAGCTGGTGGACATGCTGGCAAGCATCGCCGAGCAGCGCATGCGACAGCGCGCTGAGCGCGAGACCAAGCGCAAGACGGCCCTCAAGGGACTGCGCCTGCCTAGCAAGCTCGCCGACTGTTCCATCACCAACCAATCGGACACCGAGATCTTCCTGGTCGAGGGCGACTCCGCCGGCGGGTCGGCCAAGCAGGCCCGCGACCGCCGCACCCAGGCGGTGCTGCCATTGCGCGGCAAGATCCTCAACGTCGCCAACGCCGCCGCCGCCAAGCTGCAGGCCAACCAGGAGCTGCGCGACCTGATGCAAGCCCTAGGCGTGGAAGCGGGAGACCGCTACGACGACGGTCGGCTGCGCTACGACAAGGTGATCATCATGACTGACGCCGACGTGGACGGCGCCCATATCGCCGCGCTGCTGATGACGTTTTTCTTCTCGCAGACTCCCGCGCTGGTCGAGAACGGCCATCTCTATCTGGCGACCCCGCCTCTCTACCGCATTGCCCTGGGCGACCGCTACCGCTACGCCCTCGACGACGACGCCCGCGAGCGCCTGCTGGCCACCGAATTCGCCAACGGCGGCAGCAAGGTGGTCATCAGCCGCTTCAAGGGACTGGGCGAGATGATGCCCTCGCAGCTGCGGGAGACCACCATGGACGCCCGCACCCGCCAGCTTGTGCGCATCACCGTCGAAGACGGCGCCAAGGCCACCGCCCGCCGCGTCGAGGAGCTGATGGGGCGGCGGCCGGAGTCGCGCTACCAGTACATCCAGAAGAACGCCAGATTCGCGGCGGACTTCGACGCCTGATAGCGGGGTTTGACACCCCGCCCCCGCCCCGCTAGCGTGGCCGCACTATGGAACAGAAACCAAAAAACTTCCTCGATTCCGTCTACGGTCTTACCGGCGGAGAGGACACGGACAAGTTCTACCAGCAGTGGGCGGAAACCTACGACGAGGTAGTACAGAGCGAAGGCTACATCACCCCGAAGCGCTGCGCCGAGGCGCTGGCGGCGGCGGTGAACGACACGGCGCAGCCAGTTCTGGACATCGGCTGCGGCTCCGGCCTGTCGGGCATCGCCCTGCAGGAGGCGGGGTTCAAGGTCATCGACGGCGTCGACATGAACGCCGAGATGCTGGAACTGGCGCGGGCGAAGAACATCTACCGCCGAACCATACAGCACGACCTGTCGCAGCCGCTGCCGGTACAGGAGGGACGGGTCGGCAACGTCGCCGCGGTGGGGATATTCAGCCCCGGCCATGCGCCGTACCAGACGATTGACCATGCCATCGAGATACTGCCTCCGGGCGGCGTACTGGTATTTTCGCTCAACGACCACGCTCTTGCCGAGCCCGGATACGAGGGCCGAGTGCACGCCCATGTCGATTCGGGGTCCGTGGAGCTGGTGAGCCGGGAGTACGGGGACCACCTGCCCGGCATTGGCCTGAAGGCCGTGATCTACGCCCTGCGGAAACGCTGACAAGCGCCCCATGTGGCGTGGGCGGGTCATGATTTCGTCGCCTCCTTCCGACAGTAACGAACGAAGCCAGTGTCGGCTTGACTGACTCCCCCCTGTCCGAAGTCCAGCACTGGGGCAGAATGGTCTGCGGTGTGAACGATGCTGTAGACAGGCAGGCAAGGCGGCACTCCTGCGAGCCCCCTGCCCTTGAGGACGAGACTTGACCAGACTGCCATGGCGACTTGCAACGGCGCGGAATTCTGCTAACTTAGTGCGGGGCGGCCCCTGGCGGGTCACCGACAACCAAGCAGATGGAACGGGACATGTCTACGTTATCCCATGTCACGATGCTGTACCGGACGAGACGGGCTTCCCCCGTTCTGTGTCGCATGTGGCTTGTCACTGCCTTCGAGCGAGACACTGACAGGGTGCGTTAGCCATGACCAAAGATGATGTCTTGGAGCTGGTCAAGGACGGAGAATCCGAGACCCTTGAGTTCAAGTCCACAACCGGGGGACGACGAGAGGCAGCAGTCTCTCTTTGCGCAATGCTCAACAAGCAAGGTGGCCGTGTCCTGTTTGGCGTCACTCCGGAAGGAAAAGCCACTGGCCAGAAAATCGGCGAAGGTACGATTGAGGAGCTGAAGGCGGAAATTGATGAGATCATGCCACGTGCAATTCCCTCAATTGAGCGAGTTCGCGTAACAGATGACCTTGAAGTTATTTCTGTTTGCGTGAAGTCAAGCACTTCACATGTACATCACTACAAGGGAAGATCCTATTGTCGGATTGGCAACACCAATGCCATTATGTCGCCAACTGAGATTGTCGAATTGCACAATGATCGAAACAACAATTTGACTAAGTGGAATGAGCTACCGGCAACCGGATGGACCATTGAAGACCTTGACGAACAGGAAATACAAAGAACTGTCTCCGATGCAGTGAGCAGAGGGCGACTGGATCAAGTACTAAACGGCAGCGCAAAGGACATACTAATTGGACTCGGTTTGCTGCATAACGGAGTCCCGACTCGCGCCGCCGCGGTACTCTTCGGGAGAAGGGAAAAACTTAGCGTTCACTTCTCTCAGTGCCTCATTCGCGCAGCAAGATTCAGGGGGAGTGAGAAGGGCGACTTTTTGGACAACCGGCGTTTTGAGGGTAATGCATTTACAATTTTGTCACTTGCAGAGAAATTTTTGCGAGATAACAACCCAATAGCAGGAACCTTTTCTCCCGACAGCTTTATCCGACAGGATCAGCCACGCTACCCGCCATTGGCTGTTCGCGAGGCATTAGTGAATGCTCTGTGCCATAGAAGCTACGAGTCGGGAGCGGGATCAATTGGCCTTGCCATATACGATGACCGCCTCGAAGTCATCTCCAGCGGATCGCTGAAGTTTGGTCTCACTCCGGAGACGCTCTTTGAACCGCATAAGTCCAATTCACGGAATCCTCTGATTGCTCGAGCGTTTTATCTTCGAGGCATTATTGAGGTGTGGGGAAGCGGCATCAAGAAAATGGCTGAGATGTCACTTTCAGCGGGTTTACCGAGGCCGGAAATTGAGGACAGCAAAGGCGAAGTGACTGTAAGGTTCATGAATGAACATAGAGATATAGAGCTGAACGAGGCCAACTCTGCCCAAGAAAGAAGAGATGCTGTTGTTGCCGTACTAGAGCGCGCTAATAATGGAATGTCTGCATCAGAAGTACTTAAGCGTATGCCCTTTGGAGTCACCTACAGACAGGTGAGAAGAACGCTTTCCGAACTGGGAAGCAGCAAAGTTGCAGTAGCCTCTGGACAGGGACCCCGTACACGGTGGAAACTCCTTAGTGATGATGATAAAAAGGATGTCGAATAGCGGTCAGATAGCGGTCAGACTCCGGTCAGATAGCGGTCAGACTCCGGTCAGATAGCGGTCAGATTCCGGTCAGATAGCGGTCAGACTCCGGTCAGATAGCGGTCTGACTCCGGTCAGATAGCGGTC
>CAZPIN010000177.1:0-4612 GCA_964586735.1 uncultured Rhodobacterales bacterium
GCTTCGCTGCGCGGCCATATCACAGTGCGCCGCGGCGGCCACGCCCTGCACCAGCAACTGGTGCGCGAGATCGTCCAGATGCCGGAACTGTGGGCCACCGGCGGCCTGCCGGCCCCCCGCATCGAGCACCCGGCCCCGCTGCCGCTGGCGGTTCCTGCCTGAGCGGGGGCGCCCGCTCAGCCACGTTCGTTGATAAATCAGCCCTGGGCGGAGGCCGGTTGGCCACGCCGTATTTTGATGAATCCGCCCCGGGCCGTGTTCAGGCCGCCCGTGTGACCGAAATGGCATTCTGATTTCCCCCGGGGCTCTGGCGGCGCTCGTGTTCCGCCGGTATTTCCTGGTTTGGCGCCCGGAGATATGTCCTTGACAGGCAGGGTGTACGGATGCACAATATCCATGTCACCCGGAGCCATTTATGGCCCTCACTAACACGCGTCAAACGATAGCGACCACAGTTTCGAATCCGCCCCCCCCCCCCCGAGGGGAAGAACGGTTCTGTTGTCGCTTCCCGGGCTTGCCAGGCTCGGAAGTACATGTAGTCATGGGCGTATTCGCTTCGGAAGGCGTTGCGGGAAAGCTGCTGCACCCGCCCGAAGTTGCGTTTGTTCTCTCGGAAGATGCATCTTCTCGGCGGGCCATGCCCGCGTCCAGGGCCGGTCCGCAAAACACTCCGCGCCGGCGTGTGGCCTTTGTCATGCTCGCCTTGCTCGCGGCTGCGTTGGCCGGTTCTCCGCCAGAGGCCTTGGCCCAGGCGGACACCAGGCCGACGGTCATGATCGCGGTCGACAATATCCGCGTCACCGCAGGGGACAGTTTCACCGTCACGGTCACCTGCGACTGCAGAAGCTATGCGCCGTGGTCGGCGCCGTCTCCCGACTTCACGCAGTCGTTGAATCTGTCATTGATGCTCATGGAAAGTGATATTGAAACTGAAGGCGCAGTATTCCGGGACGAAGAAAGGCGCTTGGGCTTTGCGTGGCCACTTACTGGTGGATTTCCCACTCTGGCGCGACTGTCCACTTCACACAGCATTACTGCAAGCGCCGGGGACGATCTCGAAGGCCTGCAAACCTCGTTCACCGTGAGAACTCGAAGATTCTCTCCCAACCGGGTCGCCTTCATCACCATGCGCTTCATGAGTGATGCCGAAGCTCGTCGAATTAGACCTCCAGTCACTCTTCCTTTCAGAACCGGCGACCCCGGCGAAGCCATCATCCAGGTGTTTCCGGAGGGCTTTCCCGTGGTCAGGGTCGCGGCGGGTGACGACATCGACGAAGGCGGGGATGCAGTGTTCACCTTCACCCGTTCGGGAAATCTCACCAATGCCCTGACTGTACCCGTGTCGGTCACCAGCGGCGCGCATGTGCTTGCAGCCGCAGCGCCCACGAGCATCACCTTTCCTGCAGGCGTCTCCACCTTCACGCTGGCCCTCGCCACGGAAGACGACAACGCGGACGACGACACATACCCCGGACAGTCCGCCCCCATCCTGAGGCTGGAACTGGGGGATACGATCAGGCATGTCAACGGCGCCATGGATACGGCGGAGTTGGTAGTCCGCGACGACGACCCCGTGCCGGTGGTGTCGATCGCGAACGCCCCGAACGCCTTCGAGGGCGAGCACATCGACTTTCCCGTCCGCCTCACCAACCCGAGCGGACACGAGATCAGGCTCCCCTACACGCCCGCAGGCTTCGTTTTCCAAATCGAGGCGGACAGCGCGGAAGCAGCGGACTGGAGCGACCCGAACAGTGGCGTTCTGACCATCGCGCCGGGCGTTACAACCACCCGGATCAGGCTGCTTGCCGTCAACGATCCGATAGATGAACTGAATTTCGAAAACCTCAGGGTCACGCTCTCGACCCCGACGCCCGCCGGGGCCGCCACCCTCGGCACAACGTCTTCCGCCACCGCCCGTATCGTGGACAACGACGGCATGGACCATGTAGGCGTGAGGGTAAACAAGAATTGGGTGCTCGGTGATCGCGAGAACCTGCAATCCGGCATGATCGTCATTGGAACGCTGACCCGTTTCCTGCTCGAGCGCAACAACGGGAACCTGGAGACGTCTCTGAATGTGGCGTTTAGCTATGAAGATCCGCAGAATGTTCTGAGTCTGGTCGTAGATGGAAACAACAGGGTGAACCTGGGCTCGGGTGTATTCGCCATACTGGGTATGACAGGCGGCCGTTCGATCCTGAGATTGACCATACCGCGGGGTACCGCCCGCGTGGAGGTGAACTTTCCGACCCGGGAGGTCGAAAACCCCGTAGTCTCCACCGTGACGCTGACCGTAGAATACCGGCTCAATACCCAGGGCCAGAGGCTGTACGCCATAACACCCTCCGAGTCCAGCGCCGCAATCACCGTGATCCCGGTTCCCAAAATATCGGTCGTCGCTGCAAGCACGGAAATCACTGCCGGCGAGGATGCCGTTTTCATCTTCCGGAGAACAGCGAGCACGGCGCGCCACTCCGGCACCGGCTTTAGCGACGTTACCATCGGAGACAGCGACGCCATCTTCGACTACGACGCTTCGAGCGTCTGGATCGTCCCGCCGTCTTTCCAGCCCAACAGGAATCACAGGATGGAGTTCGGGCGGGTAACCGTTGAGCGTCTGGCGGGCGGCAGAGGAACCGGGGTTGGCAAACTGACGATGGGCAAGGACCGCTCCGAATTCCGCTGGGTGGTTCCTACGAAGTCAAGCGGTGTTTATGGGCCGGATTCCACGGTCAGCGCCACCATAGAGCAACAAGCAAGCGACGACTTTGGCCGTCGCTACGGCTGGCGCTGGGCGCGCGCCGCCGCTTCGCACCAGGCGAGCATTACCGTCAGGCGTCCGGAGCCCGCGCTTACCATGCTTGGCCCGGATGCTCAGTTCATCAGCGAAGCGGATGCGGCCACCGCAAACGCTCTCGATTTTCACGCGGGGATCGCCCCGGCCAACACCTGGACGCTTCCCGACGCCCAGACCATACGCTTCAAGCTGACGGGCACGGCCACGCCGGGCTGGGATTATCGCGTGGTGAATCCTGTTGACGGTGAGGCGGTCAGCACGCCCATCGATCTGACCCTGCCCGCCCAGGCGCTCGTAACAACAGGCCGGTTTCGCATCACGCTGCTGGACGATGAAATCGATGAGCCGGCTGAAACCATCGTGGTGAGCGCATACCACGTGGTGAACGGCGTGGAGACGCAGATCGGCGCTTCGACGACGCTTACCATCAATGACGACGATGACACGGTGGTGACAATCGCGGCGACACCGGCGCGCATTACCGAAGGGGAGGATGCGGTCTTCACGGTCTCCCGCCCGGCGGACGGCGACCTCTCCGCCACGAACAACCTGTTTCTGATTGTTGACAACTCTCACTTTTATGCGAACAAGGTGAAGATTCAAGAGCAAAGCGCCGATCTCGAAGGGCAGGGGTTCCATCCGTATTACATATCGACCGCCCCTTGCGACGGTCGGGATTGTTTCGCACTGCGTCCTCCCTTCCCGGCAGGCAGCAGCACCATCGAGGTTCGCGTGCCGACATTTGACAACGAACGTCATAGCGCCATCGATTTCGAATTGACGGCCACCATAGGTCCGCGCGTCGAAGGCCTCGCACCCGGAACGCCGAACTCGGCCACCGTCACCATCGAGGATGGTAACGACGACGCGGGCGTGGTGACCATCGCATCGGAGACGGAAAACGTTGAAGAAGGCGAAGACGCCGTCTTCATCATCACCCGTACGGTTGGAGACGGAATTGCCACCACCGTGAATCTGAATATCGAGGATCAGAGCGATGTCGTGGATTGGGCGGCAATCAGGAGTTCAAGCAGCGAGGATGGGCTACAGCAAATTAAAAACCTGATCGGTAGTTTCTACGCGGGGACTATCGATCTTTCCGCCGATCAAACCACGGCCAGAGTCGTGCTGCCCACGAAAGAAAACAACAGGGTCAACGCGGACGCCACAGTGACGGTTGAGGTAACCGCTGATCGGAATCGTTACCAGTACGCTTTGGGCGATCCCAGGTCCGCCGAAATCACCATTGCCGACGACGAACGGGTGGAGCTGGCGTTTGAAATTTCCCCGGTGGAGATTTTGGAGGGCGCCGCCGGTGGGGCCGGAGGGCTGGCCACGGTGTCGATCAATAATGTCGGCGGCGTTGTCCTCAACAGCGCCCAGACCATCCGGCTGGAACTCGGCGGCGCCGCAACGGTCGGCGAGGACTACCGCCTTACCGCAAACGACGCCGCGCTCGGGCCGCCTTACCGTTTGCCGCTGCCGAGGGACGGAAGCTCGGTCAGCGCCGTTATCGATGTCATCCACGACATTGACGACGAAGAAGACGAAACCATCCTGGTAAGCGCGTATCACGTGGCGGGCGGCACGGAAATGCAAATCGGAGACCAGCAGACTCTGACCATCCACGACGATGATGGGAAACCCGTGGCAACCATCGAAGCGGAATCGGACAGCATCACCGAAGGGGAAGATGCAGTCTTCGTGGTGACCCGCACAAAGAGAGACATTAACATTCCCGCCGTACTCTTGTTTGTTCAAGCCCCGGCTGGTGTGGTGAACCGGGACGATGTGGACGACGAGAGCGGGTGGGAT
>CAZPIN010000178.1:0-15971 GCA_964586735.1 uncultured Rhodobacterales bacterium
GGCGAAGCGGAGACGAACCCCCGCGGCAGCCCGAAACGGTCAAGACGGGGCGGCTCTGGCGGCAAAGCCTCCGGCAAGACGGGCGGGCGGGATCATGCGTAGTCAAGTACCGCCACTTGTGGGTACTAGGCAGGCCAAGCCCTTGCCAAGTGCCCCGGCAGGCAGCTGCATCACAAGACTCACAGGATGAAGACGCGCAAGGTCTCCTGCCTTCCTATGGCAAGGTCCGTCCCTCCGACTACCAGCAGATTCCAGACTTGGTCAAGCCAACCATGAAGACCCGCCCCGTGCCTTCCTCCTGCCTCGGAGGCGCCCTGACTGCAGCACGGACGCCACAGCCCGCTTGACCGCCGCGCGCCTTTGGGGAACAATGCGGCCACCAAACCGGACACCACTCGGCAGACGCCGCCATCCCGGCGGCGCCCCGGTGCCCGGCAACATGGGGGGATAGCAATGATTCGCAGATTTGGACTGCTCATCTGCGCCGCGACGCTGGCCGCCGCGGCATCCGTATCGGGCGCCAACGCCCAGCGGCTCACGCTCTACTGCAGCGCGCAGGAAGACTGGTGCCAGCTCATGGCCCGCAGCTTCGAGGCGGCAACGGGCATCAACGTCAACATGACCCGCAAGTCGTCGGGCGAAACCTTCGCCCAGATTCGGGCCGAGAGGTCCAATCCCAAGGGCGACGTCTGGTGGGGAGGCACGGGAGACCCGCATCTCCAGGCGGCCGAAGAGGGCCTGACGGAGGCGTACATGTCGCCGCTGCGGTCCGAGCTGCATGACTGGGCGATCTCGCAGGCCGAGAGCGCCAACAACCGCACCATCGGCATCTACTCGGGCGCGCTGGGCTACGGCTTCAACACGGAGATCGTGGCCGCCAACAACCTGCCCGAGCCCGCCTGCTGGAGGGATCTGCTGAAGCCCGTGTACAAGGGCCATGTGCAGATGGCCAACCCCAACTCGTCGGGCACGGCCTACACCACGCTCGCCTCCATGGTGCAGATCTTCGGAGAGGGCGAGGGCTTCGAGTTCATGAAGGGGCTGCACCGCAACATCAACCAGTACACCAAGTCCGGCTCGGCGCCGATCAAGGCGGCCGCCCGCGGCGAGAACACCATCGGCATCGTCTTCATGCACGACGCGGTGAAGCAGGCGGTCGCCGGCTTCCCGATCCAGGTGGTGGCGCCCTGCGAGGGCACCGGCTACGAGATCGGCTCGATGTCGATCATCTCCGGCGCGCGCAACCTCGACTCAGCCAAGAAGTTCTACGACTGGGCCCTCTCGGCCGAAGCGCAGAACCTCGCCCTGCAGGTCAACGCCTTTCAGGTGCCGTCCAACCGCTCCGCCAACACCTCGCCCAAGGCCCCGGACATGTCGACGATCAAGCTGATCGACTACGACTTCGTCAAGTACGGGTCCTCCGACGAGCGCAAACGGCTGCTGCAGAAGTGGGACGAGGAGGTCTCCACGCTGCCCCAGTAGCCCATGCGCCTGGCCCAAACGGCAAGGCCCTCCGTCCACCCGGCACTGGTCTTCTGGACCGCGGTCGGGTGGGCGGGGTACGCCGCGCTGCCCTGGTACGGGGTAGACGGGGGCTTCTTCAGGTTTTCATGGCTGTTTGACGGCTGGCCGGCCGACCGCGACTACGCGCCGGCGGCCTTTTTGATAGCGCAGGGCCATTCGCTCTGGCTTGCGCCGCTGCTGCCGTTTCTGGCGGCTCCCCTCCTCGTCCTGCGGCTTGACAGGTCTAGCCCGGTCTATCAGGCGGTACTGATTCTCGCCGGCGGCCTCGGCTTCGCCTGGCTGGCGGCGCAGGGATTCGCCATCGGCATCCGCGGCTTCAATTACCAGTCGCTGGAGGCGCTCTTCGGCCCGCTGGACGGCCGCCAGTTTGGCATGGGCCTCGGCGCGTTTCTGGTCGCCGCGTCCTTCCTGTTTCTCTTCACCCAGGGCGTCGCCGCCAGAGGCGCGGTCGGCGGAGACGTGTTCGTGGTCGGCGCCATCGGCTGCGTCATCGCCATCGTCGCCGCGTTCGTCTTCTTCCCCATCGCCCGCATGCTGTACGCGGCCTTCGTCACCGACGAGGGCACGCATTCGGTGGCGGTGTTTCTCTCCAAGCTCTTCGACGACCGCCTGTGGGGGCTGGGCTGCCTGACGGGCGGGCGGTGCGGCGCGGCCTGGAACTCGCTGTTTCTGGCGGTGGTGGTCGGCCTTCTGACGACCGCGCTGGGCCTCGCCTTCGCGCTGGCCATCACCCGCTCGCGGTTTCGCTACAAGCGCGCCCTGCGCGCCCTGACCATCCTTCCCATCATCACGCCTCCGTTCGTGATCGGGCTTGCTCTCATTCTGCTGTTCGGGCTGTCGGGGTCGGTCACGGTGTTCTTCGCCGACCTTTTCGGGGTCCAGCCGACCCGGTGGCTCTACGGCATGCCCGGCATCCTCATCGCCCAGGTACTGGCCTTCACCCCCATCGCCTTCCTCGTGCTCATCGGGGTGGTCGAAGGCGTCAGTCCTACCATGGAGGAGGCCGCCCAGACCCTGCGGGCAAGCCGCTGGCAGACCTTCCGCACCGTCTCCTTTCCCCTGATGCGCCCGGGAATCGCCAACGCTTTCCTGCTGGGGTTCATCGAGTCGATGGCCGACTTCGGCAATCCGCTCGTCCTGGGCGGCAGCTTCGACGTGCTTTCGACGGAGATCTTCTTCGCCATCGTCGGCGCGCAGTACGACCAGGGGCGGGCGGCGGTGCTGGCCATCGTCCTGCTGAGTTTCACCCTGTCGGCCTTCTGGCTCCAGCGGGTGTGGCTTCGCAACAAAAGCTACACCACCGTCACGGGCAAGGGCGACGCAGGCATGCATCCGCTGATGCCCGCCCGCCTCGCCGTGCCGGCGTTTTCCGTCGCCATCCTGTGGGGCTCCTTTACCTTCATCGTCTACGGCATGATCGTGTACGGCAGCTTCGTCGAGCTGTGGGGCGTGCGCGACACGCTGACCATCAAGCACTACATCACCGCCTTCGCGGTGCGCTTCAACGAGCACGGGCTGCACTGGGCCGGCTCCGCCTGGGACAGTTTCTGGACCACCATCAAGATCGCCGCCGCCGCCGCGCCCCTGACCGCGGCCGTGGGGCTGCTCACCGCCTATCTGCTGACGCGGCAGAACTTCTTCGGCAAGAACGCGTTCGAGTTCGGCACCATGCTCAGCTTCGCCATCCCGGGGACGGTCATCGGCGTCAGCTACATCCTGGCCTTCAACGTGCCGCCCATCGAAATCACCGGCACCGGCATCATTCTGGTCATCAGCTTCATCTTCCGAAACATGCCCGTCGGCGTGCGCGCCGGCATCGCCAGCATGTCGCAGATCGACCGGTCGCTGGACGAAAGCTCGCTGACGCTCGGCGCCAGCTCGTGGCAGACCTTCCGCCGGGTGATCCTGCCGCTGCTGCGGCCCGCCATCCTGGCCGCGCTGGTGTTCAGCTTCGTGCGGGCGATGACCGCGATCTCGGCGGTGATCTTTCTGGTCAGCGCCGAATACAACATGGCGACCAGCTATATCATCGGGCGGGTGGAGAACAACGACTACGGCCTCGCCATCGCCTACTCCACGACGCTGATCGTCGTGATGCTGGCCGCCGTCGGCCTGCTGCAGCTGCTGGTCGGCCAGGTGCAGATCGGGCGGCGCTCGATGCTCATTGCGGGAAGATAGACCATGAAACAAGGCGAATTTTCGGACAGGGCCGCCCCGGTGCGCTTCGAGGGCGTGTCCAAGGTCTTCGGCAGGGACGTGGTCGCCGTCGACTGCATCAGCTTCCGCGTCGAGGCCGCCAAACTGACGACCCTGCTCGGCCCGTCCGGCTGCGGCAAGACCACCACGCTGCGCATGATCGCCGGGCTGGAGTTTCCCACCTCGGGCCGCATCCTCATCGGCGACCAGGACGTCACGAAGCTGCCGGCAACCGACCGCGACGTCAGCATGGTCTTCCAGTCCTACGCCCTGTTTCCGCACATGAGCGTGCTGGAAAACGTCGCCTACGGCCTCGAATTTTCCGGCCTCTCCCGCGCCGAGGCCCGCGACCAGGCGATGGCGGGGCTGGACCTCGTCAACCTCAGGGGTTACGGCGGGCGGCTGCCCAGCGAGCTGTCGGGCGGACAGCAGCAGCGGGTCGCCGTGGCCCGGGCGCTGGTGCTCAAGCCGCAGGTGCTGCTGTTCGACGAGCCGCTGAGCAACCTCGACGCCAAGCTGCGCCGCCAGGTGCGCGACGAGATCCGCGGCATCCAGCAGGACCTCGGCCTCACGGTGGTCTACGTCACCCACGACCAGGAGGAGGCGCTGGCGGTGTCGGACGAAATCGTCGTTATGCGAAACGCCGCCATCGCCCAGACCGGCACGCCCCGCAAGCTGTACGAGGAGCCGGCGGACGCGTTCGTGGCCGACTTCATCGGCGAGGCCAACCTGATTCCCTGCACGGTCGTCGCCCTCAACGGCGACGCCGCCGAGATTGACGTGGACGGCTACCGCTTCACCCTCGCCGCCCGCGGGCAGCCGGCGGGCCCGGCCACGCTCGCCGTGCGGCCGTCGCGGTTTGCGCTCGACACGGCTGGCGGTTTCGCGGCCACCGTCGTCAAGGCGACCTATGTCGGGGCGCGGATGGAGTACACGCTTCAGACGTCGTTCGGGCCGGTCTTCGCGGTGCAGAGCGACGTCCAGAATCCGCTCGAGGTGGGACGCCAAACAGCGGTGGGGTTTCGCGAGACCGGCCCGGTGCTGGTGTCCGGCAGCAGCGGGGAACCGGGGTGAACTTCGCCGCCATAGACTTTGAGACCGCCAACTACCGCCGCTACAGCGCCTGCTCCATTGGCGTGGCATTGGTGCGGGAGGAACAGGTCGTCCAGCGCATCACCCGCCTGATACGCCCGCCCGACGACTGGTTTGTGTTCACCGGCCTTCACGGCATTTCCTGGGACATGGTGTACGACCAGCCTACCTTCGCCGAGGTGTGGCAGGACATCGTCCCCCAGCTGGACGGGCTGGAGTTTCTCGCCGCCCACAACGCCTCCTTCGACCGCGGCGTCCTTCATGCCTGCTGCGAGGAGGGGTTTGTTCCGGCGCCGCTGATACCGTTCGTCTGCTCGATGAAGGTGGCAAAGCAGGTATGGCAGCCCCGGCGGGTGGGCCTTGCCCATGTCTGCGAGCTTCTTGGAATTCCCCTCAACCACCACGAGGCCGGGTCTGACGCGGAAGCCTGCGCCCGCATTCTGATCAAGGCGCACCGGCAGGGCTGGCGGCCCAGAGTGCGAAGCGGCTGACCGAAATTCCTCCAGCCCACGCTATCTGTCGTGCATTCGGCCTGCCCGAACTGCCTCTCCCGAATCTAGCCGACTCGCTGCCGCCTCGGCGACAGTACGGCCTCCGCGCCCAATGCCATCAAGGCAGCCACGGCGCCGCTGGCAAACAGCAGCGCGTAATTCTCGTCCAGAGAAAACAGATACGCGTAGCCGTATGCCGCCACGCCCTGCATCACCGCGTAGGCGCTGGTCGCTACGCTCCACATACGCGTGCGCGCGCTGCGGACGTCGGGCGCTATCTCCGCCAGCCGGACCAGCGCAATGGTGGACGCGCCGGGAATCAGGCCGCCAATGATCACGCCGCCGACAATCGCCGGCACTACATTGGGCAGCGCGAACACAAGCGCGTTGCACGCCGCCAGAAGTAGCATGCAAACCTGCAATGCCCGGCGGTTGCCAATGCGGTCCGCCAGCGCGCCCAGCAGAAGGGGCACAATCAGGCCGCTCAGGCCCGCTGCAGCCCAGACTGCCGACCCGACGGTAACGCCCTGGCCGAGTCCGCGGGCGATGTAGTCCACCAGAAACACCATCGTCGGTACCAGGCCCGCGGCGATCAGCGCATAGGCAAGCACGAGGCCCGGAAACGCCTTGCTGTCCCGCCAGGCAATCGGCACGTCGCTGCCGCGAGTCTCGCCCTGCGACGCCTGTGGCCAGGCATGCCATGCCAGCGCGGTCAGCAGCAGAATCAGCCCGCCCAGTCCCAGCCAGGCAACCTCAAGGCCGGCCAATAGCAACGCCGGTACCAGCACGCCCGCCGACAGAATGCCCGTCGCGACGCCCGCAAAGATCACCCCGCCTACCAAGCCTCGACGCGCCTCAGTTACGGCGCCAAGCACTAGGGGGGCCGCCAGAATCATGATGCAGCCGCCAGTAACACCGGCGGTGAAGCGCCACCATGCCACCCACCAGAAGGACAGCGGCAGCGCGCAGGCTGCCATGGCCAGCGCCGTAACCAGCATCAGCCCGCGCAGCGCCAGCACGCTGTGGGCAAGACTGACGGCGCGCCATGCCGCCACCGCCCCCAGCAGGTAGCCCGCGTAGTTGGCGGCGCCGAGATAGGCCGCCTCGGCCGGACTGAACCAGCCACTCTCTACCAGGGCGGGTATAAGCGGGCTGTAGGCGAAACGGGCGATGCCGACGCCGGTAAGCAGGGCCGCGAACCCCGCCAGGGCCGGGTGCCAGACGCTGCGCGTACCCGCCGATTCGCCCGTACCTGTCATCGCTAGCACTCGACCACTTCGATGTGTCCCGCGCGACCGTAGCGCAGCAGCGAGGCGCTGCGGGTCGCCACGCGGCAGCCCTCCCGCCGGGCCGTGGCCGCGACGATCTGGGCGGCCGGATCAACGGGAGGGCTGCCCGGCAGCGAGCGCGCCGCAAGCAGCGTTTCCACCGGCATGGGCGCCAGGGCGATTCCCGGCTGCGCCAGCAGGTCGCGAACCCAAGCCTCCGGAGACGGCAGAAGCCGGATGCGGCCCAGCGAAGCCAGCGTGGCAAGGTCCCAGGCCGAGGCGGGCGACATCAGCATGGAGCGTCCGTCGTCCCGCTCCTTTCGCGCCGCCTTGAAGAAGGCGGACGACATCCGCTCGCCGTTGACCAGCCGAAGCGCCGCCATGCTGTCCAGCAGTAGGCAGGTCACGCGTCGACATCCACATCCGGGGAAATCCAGGCGCGGCCTCTCATGCCGCCATGCGCCTCGCCCCCATCGCCATCCACCGGGACGATGGCGGCAATGGGACGGCCATGCCTGGTCAGCACCACCTGCTCCACCCGACCCTTGGCGACATCCTGTATGTGCGACAGGCAGCGGGGCTTGAACTCGGTGACTCCGATCTCCCTCCCGCGCTTTGATGGCGTTGCCATAGCGGTCTCCTAATTATGGACTATTTTTTATGGTCTATATTACAGCCAAAGGCGGGCATTGTCCAGCGGCCCCTCTAACGCCATCGAAGACGTCTTGCATTGCCCCGCCGACAGGAGTACAATAACGGCCAGGAAGCGTAAGGATGCGCATCATGCTTGGCGGCTCCATCGTAGCTATCGTCACCCCGTTCCGAAACGGCGTCATCGACCGCGATGCGCTGGCGGACCTGGTCGAGTGGCACATCGAAAGCAACACCCGCGGGATTGTGCCGGTGGGCACCACCGGCGAGTCTCCTACCCTCTCCCATGAGGAGCATGAGGAGGTGGTCGAGCTCGTCGTCGAGACGGCGAAGAAGCGAATACCCGTCATCGCGGGCACGGGCTCGAACAGCACCGCCGAGGCGGTGCGCCTGACCCAGCACGCCGCCAATGTCGGCGCGGCCGCCGCGCTGGTGGTTACCCCCTACTACAACCGCCCCACCCAGGAGGGCCTGATCGAGCACTTCACGCAGGTCCACGACTGCGCCGAGATCCCGGTGATCATCTACAACATCCCCGGCCGCAGCGCGGTTGACATGACGGTGGAGACGATGGCCAAGCTGTCGAAGCTGCCCAGGATCGTAGGCGTCAAGGACGCCACCGGAGACTTGGCGCGGGTGTCGAAGCAGCGCGCTGCCTGCGGAGAGGATTTCCTGCAGCTGTCCGGAGAGGACGCCACGGCTCTCGCCCTCAACGCCCATGGCGGGTCGGGATGCATCTCCGTTACGGCCAACGTCGCGCCGCGGGAATGCGCCCTGTTTCAGACGGCCTGCGAGGAAGGCAACTACGCCAGAGCGCTGGAGTGGCAGGACCGGCTGATGCCGCTGCACGAGGCGTTGTTCATCGAGTCCTCCCCCGCCCCGGTCAAGTACGCGCTGTCGGTACTGGGACGATGCGCTCCTGACCTTCGCGCCCCCCTGGTGGAGGTCCGGCCCGATACCCGCGAGAAGGTCAAGCAGGCGATGCGCCACGCTGGTCTCATCAACTGACCGGTATGGGATTATGGCCGACAGCGGCGCCAACCGAAGGGTATTGGCAGAAAACAGGCGGGCGCGCCATGACTACTTCCTTGACGACCCCGTCGAGGCGGGGCTGGTGCTGACCGGCTCCGAGGTCAAGGCGCTGCGGCAGCGCGGAGCCAACATCTCTGAATCGTATGTGAAGGTAGGCGAAGACAGCGCTTACCTCGAGAACGCTCACATACCGAAGATTGCGACGGCGCACCGATTCGACCACGAGGAACGCCGCAGCCGAAAGCTGCTGCTGAAGCGACGGGAGATCGGCAAGCTAGCCGGTGCCGTACAGCGGGCGGGCAAGACCATAGTACCGCTGAGGCTGTACTTCAATCACCGGGGCATCGCCAAGATCGAAATTGCGCTGGCCACTGGAAAGAAGGCGCATGACCGCCGGGAGGACAAGAAAAAGCGAGACTGGCAGCGCCAGAAGGAACGACTGCTGCGCAGAGGCGTTTAGGGACTCTGAGTAGCGGTGATGCTCTGGTGCACCTGCGGTCACAGTAGTCCAAGCAAGCACTTTGCGGGAAACACTGTTGGTCTGACAGATTTGGCACTCTCGGCGGAGAGGTCATTGGCAGCATTGCGGTCAACTCGTCATAAGCAAATTGCTCGACTAAACCAGTGCTGCCGGTCGAGACATTCCATGCTCACCCCGCAATGCCACTGTTATCAAGTCGCCGCTGCTTGTTCTTCTTCCTCAATGTACTTTAGCATATCGGTAAATGCAGCATCTATGAACTCTTTCAATTCCGTATCATTCTTCTCCGCCTCTGCAATAATTGCGGATTCACGGCGGAGCTGTTCAGCGAGATCCGAAGTCCGGTTGTCAGCTGCCCAACTGCTTATGGGCTGCTTCTTGCTGTCATCCAAGACGAACTCGCCCTTCTTGGAAGACGCGGGAGGCTTCTTCTTCGCCATGGTAGTTCTCCACGCTCAGTCTACGCCAGTCATCCCGATGCCAACAAGTGATCAAAGGATGAGGCGGCATGTCTGGCAGCCAGCATAGCAGCTACCAAACGGTTGTCAAGCTCTGCTATACAGTCCTCCTTCGCGTCTGTAGACCAAGGTTCTCGGCAAGCGTATCGGTATGCCAAAGACGCCTGCTAGATGAAAGGCTTGACGACTGCTTCAACAAGATCGCTAATCTGGGATTGCCGTTTCAGCATTGCATCAGTATCATGATCGTCTTCTACTTCAAAGAATGCCGCAGAAGTGGTTCCATCTTTGAGATATCCTTCGGTGTCGTCGAGGCTGCAAAACCTGCGGGCCAGTTTTCGAATCGCGTCCCGGATTGGTACTTCGTGCTTGCCCGTCAACGCGCTTTCAAGCGACTTGCAAACGCCTTCTATTCCACCCCTGTAGTTTTCAAGACAATACACTATGTCATGCGCATCCTTCCGTTCACCGCGACTGTCAAACGCCCACGCCTTCAGGCAAATGAAACTTACTATGTCGGCATACCGAACCGTTTCTGTCGCCATGCCGCCGTCAAACAGCAGCTCCGCAGTAACCTCGGCTTCTTCATGGTGATCAAAAACCATGCCGATATGCGGAACATGCGCCGCAGCCAAGTTTCCTCCTGTTGGCAGGCTATGCTCTTCAAATTTTTCTGAACCAGCCACTTCGGTTAGGAACTCAAGCCTTATCTGCTTGCCGTCAGACACCCTTATCGTCCACCGCCAGTGAGATTCTTCGCCCGTATGCGTTATTGCGCGATCAAATCCAATGGCTGCAAGGTTCTCTTCAAACGTATTCTGCGCTTCTATTTCGGTCAGTATTGACAGGTCAAGAACAACGTCAACGTCGTCCGTGCCCGCATGATATCCAACTAGGCCCGGCTCCTTGCCTATCAGATATCTGGGCACGAGGCCACCCGCCAAATACACAGATGATCTCCACGGGCCGATGCGATGCAGCAAGGTAATCAGAATACGCTCGCAGTATTCCGTAAGCTTGGGACTGTAGTCCAAGAATGACATGTGTTTCATTTTTCCCACTCCAGTTTTACGCTTCTTAGGTGCGCAGCCATTTCTTTGGAGCGTCCGGGCTCCCTACTCAGATCAAGGTATGCCTGCAGCGGCGATGCCAGCGAGAGGCCCATTACACGTTCTCCTTTACAAGTCAGGTCATTTGCCCTGTCAGCATTGAGTACCTGCAAATTTGGGAAAGACTTGGTCACCTTCTTGACTCCCATATCTCTAAGCAGCGCGTCATGCACCCCTCGCTCGCGGAAGCGCACCGACAGAAAGAGCAATGCCGTAAGGTGCGGCGCATAGGCGTTTGCTGCAAGCTGGCCGGTGAACTCAAGAGAGACTCCCGCGCTGTCCGCCGCCGCCTGAAGCTTTAACGCGAATTTTTCCTTGACTTCACCGGATACCCAGTAGGCATCGGACCTTGTCCTCGGTCCGTTACGCATTCTCTCCCGCCAGATGTCCAGCACCTCGTCTGGCTTGGAAAGACGCCTCTCCCTGTACGGCCTCCTTCCCTTTACATCAAGCCAGTTCCTTTGCTCCATCTCCCGAAACACCCTGGACACTACTGCCGTCGAGACGCCGCTGGCTTCCGCCACCTTCGTAACCGTGACCCATTCTCCCACCCGGTCAAAGAGCGTATGCAGTACCGTTGCGCTCCTGCCGTCAAACAGGCGTATGCCTCTTTTCCGCATCTTCGCCTCTTCTGTGCGGTCTATCAGCAAGTAGACCCCGCCTCCCCGCAGATGCAGGGACCCGCTCAGATCGTGGTAGGCGATATCCTGTTCCTGGAAATACTGCCGGGCGCTCTCGGAGATGGCGTTGGCAAGCACGACCGGCACCTGCTCCCGGGACGCCCGCTTCCCGCTGCCCAGCAGCTCCCGAAACTGCCAGGCGATTTCTCTCGCGTCTCTCGGATAGACGTCGCTGCGCACCTTGACTACCAGGAGCAGCCGCCTGTCTCCGATCTGCATCTCCATCTGACCGTCCGGCATTCTGTTGCCGGATGGCACGGGACTGCCACCGCGGTCCACCAAATGGGCGTCCGCCAGTTCCAGCAGGCTCCTTCGGAAGCCGTCGATCTGTGCTGTTTCCATGACTCTCTCCTTCGCTGGCTGCCGAGTCCGCGACAGACCGGCAACTGCTGATATTTCCTATATAGCCTATATTTGCTGTTCAGGCAATATGCGCTGTATTCGCAATTTCTCCGGCATATGTCTTGTTGCGCTTGCGGTTAGCCGGAAGCCGCACCTCCAGTGAACCGCCTCAATAACGACGACTCACCGGCTGTGACAGCGAAACCGTGAGGGCGTCGATAGTGAGGACGGCATACGATACTGGCAGCCTAGGCCACCCGCGGGCCGGTTTAGATGCGTCCCGAGCCGTGCAATGCCAGACAGGTCAGGGGGCGCATCCCCCATCGTTTTCGGCGTTTCCCAGACAGCACGATGGCTGCCACAGCCGAGCCTTGTTTCTTGCGCTGGCGGAATGCGGAGCCGGCAGGCCCATCCGCGCTAGTAGCCCGCAATCTCTTTGCGCTTGGTCTGATAGTCGATCAGAAACTGGCCGCGCTCGTCGTCCGTCAGGTGATTATTGCCATGCAGAATCGCATCGACCGCCTCCGATCCAGCCGCCACTACCTCGTTGCCGGCCAGCGACGCGAGCCAGGTGACCGCCTCCTGGTAGGTCTGCACCTGTTCGGCTTCTGCCACGTAATTTCTCATGGCTCCAGTCCCTTTCCTCTCCGCTGCGCTCTCGGGCGCTTCCGCTGCCCGTTCGGCGTATCCAGCAGACTGGACATCGCCTTGTCTGAGCATCGAGCATACTGCTGCCCTGAGGCCCTCATGTCAACCTGCCATCCTCAGGCCCGGGACGATCAGGAGTCACGCGCCGTCCCCGTTCTGGCCATAGCGCCCATTCAGCCGAGGCGCGCCTTCATCTGCTCGATCCCCCGACTGGTCAGACGCGCCCGCTCGTCGTCGCCCAGCAGCTCGCCAATCACCTCGGATGCGGCCGCCACCGCCACGTCGATGCCGCGGTTCTGCACTTCGCGCTGCGCCAGCTCCTCAGCCTGGAGGATGCGCTGCTCGGCAGCCTCAAGCCGCCGCTCCAGCGATTCGCGGTAC
The DNA here is from genome assembly GCA_964586735.1 of uncultured Rhodobacterales bacterium. Taxonomy (GTDB): domain Bacteria; phylum Pseudomonadota; class Alphaproteobacteria; order Rhodobacterales; family CAZPXZ01; genus CAZPXZ01. The sequence goes on from CAZPIN010000178.1 coordinate 12,354, forward strand.
TCCTTCAGCATCGCCTCATGGGCCAGCGCGGCGTCCTGCCGCGCCTGCTCCACCGCCGAGTCGTGCGCGTTCTGCGCCTCCTTCAGCTCCCGCTCGTGCCGCTCGACCTCTTCGCCCGCCTCCTCGCGCAGCCGCCGCGCCTCCTCGATGCGGTCGCGGATGCCGTCGGCGCGCCTGTCGAGATATCCCAGCACGATCCGGTGCACGCCGAAGTACCCCAGGATCCCGAAGAACATCGCCATGCTCAGCGCTACCCACGTCTCCGCCGCCTGCAGGATTCCCATCGTTCCGCTCCTAGCCCAGCCGCGCCTGCACGGCGCTCTGCACCCGGCCGCCGTCGGCCGGACGCTTCATGATCTCGGCTACCAGCGCCGCCGCTACGTCCCGCGCCACCGCGCCTACGTCCTCGACCGCGGCGTCGCGAATCACCCGTATCCGCTCCTCGCCCCTGCTGGCGGCTTCGTCGAGACGCTTCTCGGCCGCCTCCTGCTCGGCGGCAATTTCCTGCAAGGTCGCTTCGCGGCTGGCCGCTGCGATCTTCTGCGCCTCGGCCCGGGTGTCCGCCCGCTGCCGCTCGATCTCCTCGCGCAGATTCTGCGCCCGGTCGTGGAACGCCTGCGCCCGGTCGAGGTCGCCGGCGATGGTCTGCTCGCGGGTCGTCAGGATCTCCGATATCCGCGGCAGCACCAGACGCGACAGCAGGAAGTACAGGACCAGCACCGACAGGGCCAGCCAGAACAGCTGCGACGGGAACGTGCCCACGTCCAGCTGCGGCAGGCCGCTTCCCTCGGCGGCGTGGGCGCTGCCTACGAACGGATTCATGGCGCGAACGCGAAGGCGGTCAGGTCGCGAAGATCAGGATCATCGCGATGACGAACGCGAACAGTCCCAGCGCCTCGGCCAGGGCGATGCCGACGAACAGCATGCCGGTCTGGCCGGCCGCCGCCGACGGGTTGCGCAGGGCGCCGCTGAGATAGTTGCCGACGATGTGGCCGACGCCGGTCGCCGCGCCGCCCATGGCGACGCAGGCGAGGCCCGCGCCAACCAGCTTGCCGAGCTGGATTGCTGCTTCAGTTTCCATGATGTTGCCTCTTGCTGTAGTTGAAAGCTATGCGGGACGGATCCCGCGGTGAATCCACCTCAGTGCGTATGCAGCGCATCGTTGAGGTAGATGCAGGTGAGTATGGCGAAGACGTAAGCCTGCAGGAACGCCACCAGAAACTCCAGGGCGGTCACGCCGACCATCATCGCCAGCGGAAGAACGCCGAACACCCCCATCGCCGGAACGAAGGCGGCGAACACCTTCAGCATAGCGTGGCCGGCAAGCATGTTGGCGGCAAGCCGGATCGAATGGCTGACCGGCCGCACGAAATACGAGATCACCTCGATCAGGCCAACCACCGGGCGCAGGACCAGGGGAGCGTCCGAGGGCCAGAAGTTGAGCAGAAACCTGAACCCGTGCTTCCAGAAGCCGATGACGGTTACCGTGATGAAAATCGTCAGGGCGAAGGCGGCCGTGATCGAGATGTGGCTGGTGACCGTGAAGGCTCCGGGCACCATGCCGACCATGTTGGCAAACAGGACGAAGACGAAGACCGTGAAGATGTACGGGAAGTAGCGCATGCCCGCCTCGCCGGCGGTGCCGCGCACCATGCTCTGCACGAGCTCGTAGAGCAGCTCGACCACCGACTGGATTCTGGTGGGTATGAGGGCCCGCCCGCGGGTGCCCAGTATCAGCAGCAGCATGGTCGCCGCGACCACGATGCCCATGAACAGGCTCGAATTGGTGAAGGTGAGCGGTCCGACCTCCCCCCCGCCGAACACGGGGTAGATGTCGAACTGGTGCATCGGGTCGATCTTGAGCCCGCCCTCGGCGGGTGCCTGGTCAGCCACTGCTGTCTCCGTCTTCGCCTTTGTCCATGCCCGCGCGCACCGCGGTGCGCTGCGCCAGGCGGATGCCGCCTGCCGTGCCAAGCAGGCTGATGATCACCATGAACAGCGGGCGGGTGTCAAAGACCCCGTCCACCACCCAGCCGAGTCCGAAGCCGACAAGAATGCCGGCCAGCAGGTCCGCGAACATCCGCCAGGCCATGCCCGCCGCGGAGTGCGCCGCGGCGTGGCGGCGGACGCCTTCCTCGGCCCCGGGCTCCTCTCCGCGCGCACGCCGGATGCGGTCGCCCAGGGCGTCGAGGTCCGCGCCCGTTTCCCGGCTGGATGTGGACACGTCCCGCTGCTCTCCCGCGCTCCTTTAAGGGAGGCGCCGCCTCCTGTCAAGCGGCCGCGGCGGGCGCCCTCTATTCGTCGTAGCCCACCCGCTCGACGATTCGCACCGCCTCGGCCCGCCGCCTGGCGATGCCGTCAAGGGAAAGGCGGTCCGGCGTGAAGCTGCCCCACGACGCGACGGTCGGCGACACCGGCACGCCGGGCTTGACCGGATACTCGTGGTTGGTGGCGGCGTAGATGCGTTGGGCGGTCTCGGATACCAGAAAGTCGATCAGGCGGCGGGCGTTGTCCGCGTTGGGGGCGTGGCGCGCCATGGCCACGCCGGAGAGGTTGACGTGGGTGCCGCCGCCCTCGAAGCGGGGAAACTCCACCCGCACCGCGTCCGCCCACGGACGCTGCTCGTCGCTCTCCAGCATATTCCCCATGTAGTAGGAGTTGCCGATGGCGATGTCGCACTGGCCCGCCCAGATCGCCTTGACCTGGCCGCGGTCGTTGCCCTGGGGACGGCGGGCGAGGTTGGCCTTGAGGCCCCGCAGCCATGCCTCGGCTTTCTCCGCCCCGTGATGCTCGATGACGGCGGCGACCAGGGCGATGTTGTAGCGGTGCAGTCCCGACCGGGTGCAGACGCGCCCCTTCCACTTGGGGTCGGCAAGGCCCTCGTAGGTGGCTACCTCGCCGGGCGCGACCCGCTCCCGCGACGCGTAGACGATTCGCGCCCGCGTCGTCAGGCCAATCCAGTGGCCGTCCGGGTCGCGCAGGCTGGCCGGCACGTTGGCGTCGATGGCGGCGCTCCGCACCTCCTGGGTAACGCCCTGCTCCACGGCGTTGGCGAGCCGCCCGATGTCCACCGTCAGGATGACGTCGGCCGGGCTGAGCGGCCCCTCCATGCGAATGCGCTCCACCAGCCCCTTGTCGAGGGTCAGGACGTTGGCCTTGATGCCGGTGTCCGCCTCGAAGCGCTGGAGCAGCGGCTCGACCAGAAACGGCTGGCGGTAGGAGTAGACGTTGACCTCGCCAGAGGCATGGACCGGGCCCGCCAGCACGGGCAACAAGACGGCCGCCATCAGAAGACTGACGGCGATTCGGAAACAAAACATGCAGGAAACTCCCCCGCCTCCATCCGCGCGGCGGGATGCGGCAATCTCGGCAGCCAGCATACGCCGCGACAATACCCGAGTCAATTAGTCAGGTATTGCCGGAGTCCGTTTTCGCCTTGCCGTCGGCGCCCGATTCCACCAGTCCCACCAGCTCCGACATGATGGCGTTGAGCTCGTAGTCCTTGGGCGTGAACACCCGCGCCACCCCCGCTTCCCGCAGGCCGCTTGCGTCCTTCGGGGGGATGATGCCCCCCGCCACCACCGCCACGTCCTCCATGCCGGCCTCCACCAGCCCGGC
>CAZPIN010000179.1:0-33107 GCA_964586735.1 uncultured Rhodobacterales bacterium
GCCCAGCGCGAGGCGCCCTGTCAGAAGGCCGGCGAGACGGTTCAATGGTCTCAGAGCTTGCGGATGATCTGGTCGGACACCAGAGCGTCAAGATCCGGCATGCCGCCGATGCGCCCGGCGTTGACCAGAAACTCGGACTGCACCCGCAGCGCCTTGGTCAGAATCCCCCGCGCGTAGACGTCCTTGATCTCTTCGGTGTTGAAGTAGAAGTAGCCGTTGAGCAGCGGCTCGACGTCCTTGGGCTGCACGCCGGCCCGGCCGACGCTCTCCTGCCAGACCACCATGCGATCCACCACGGCGGCGTTGTCGTTGCGCAGCATGTCGATGGCGGGGCCGTGGAACGCCTTGACCACCTCGGTCAGCGCCTCTTCGCGGGCGTCGAGGGTGGGCTGCGTCGTCATGAACACGTCCATGATGGACGGGCGCGCCTCGATGGGCATCTGCGACCCCTCGACCAGCAGGTTGGCGTCGGGAAGGGCGTCGTAGATGAGCTTGCGCGATGTGGCGAGCGGCACGGTGGCGTCGACGGCGCCGGCGATGAAGGCCGCCTGTCCGTCGATGGGCTCCATGTTCACCCGCGTCAGCGGCATGTCGGACAGGCCGTTGACGCTCAGCGCCACGTCGAGGAAGAAGTCGAAGTTGGATCCCGAGGTCACCGCGATTTTGCGGTTCCTGAGGTCGGCCAGCGACTTCACGTCGGGGGCGCCGACGATCTGGAACAGGCCCGAGGCGTCGCCGCAGATGGAGATCTCCCGAAAGTCGGCAACCTTGCGGTACATAGCCGCCAGCGGTGGCACCGAGCCCACGGTGATGGCCTCGACCGAGCCGCCGACCATCGCCTCGATGGCGGGCGGACCGGAGGGGAACACCGAGAACTCCATGTCCACGCCGGGGGCGAAGCCCTGGTCCTGGACAAGCCAGTAGATGCCGAAGGAGTAGGCCGGGATGATCCCGATCTTGAGCTTCTCGTTGGCGGCGTGCGCCTTGCCCATGAAGAACGAAGGCGCCGCGAGCGCGGCGGCGCTGGCAAGGCCGCCCTTGAGTACGGCGCGGCGGCTTGCGCGGCTGGTGGTGCTGTTGCTGGTCACGGGGACCTCCCTGTCCTGATGTATTCGGCGCCGGCTCCCGCAGAACCGCCATGGATGCCGCGGAACGCCGCGCCGCTGAATGCGACATATGTCATACAGTTTTACACTTGTCAACTCGGCCCTTCCGGCCTATTCTGCCGCCGTCCCGCTGCCCGGGGGCTGGCATGAATGTCATTCTCGTCCTTGTGGACAGCCTGACGCGCGGCTGCCTGCGCACCTACGATCCGGCGAGTCCCTGCGACACCCCGAACATCGACCGTTTCGCCCAGAGGTCCCTGGTCTTCGACGGGCACTACGTCGGCAGCCTTCCCTGCATCCCCGCCCGCCGCGAGCTGATCGCTGGACGCAAGGAGTTTCTCTGGCGCCCCTGGGGGTCGCTGGAGGCGTACGATCCTCGCCTGCCAGCCGAGGTCAGAAAGGGCGGCCACACCGCCCACATCGTCACGGACCACTACCACTACTGGGAAGAGGAGGCGAACGGCTACATCCACAGCTACGACACCATCGAGATGATCCGCGGCTACGAGGTGGACCGGTGGAAGACTCCGGACCCCGGCGCGGACAAGCCTCCCTGGGTGCGCAGCGTCGAGCGGTTTCGGGCGGCGGAGCACATCGGCCAGTACTACGCCAACACACGGGATTTCCGCGGCGAGGAGGACTATTTCTCGGCGAAGACGTTCCGCGCCGCCTGCGACTGGCTGGACGGCAGCGCCGGAAGGGGCGGGTTCTTCCTTCACGTCGAGACCTTCGACGTGCATGAGCCGTTCCACGTGCCCGAGCCCTACGCCAGCATGTACGCCGAGGGAGCGTCGAGCGGCGAGTTCAACATCTGGCCTCCCTACCAGGTCTACCGCGACCTTGCCGCCTTCATGGAGCAGACAAGCGAGGAGGAGCTGCGGTTTCTGCGCTCCCAGTACATGGGCAAGGTGACCATGATGGACCGCTGGTTCGGCGCGCTGCTCGACAAGCTCGACGAGCTGGAGCTGTGGGACGACACGATGGTGGTGTTCACCACCGACCACGGCCACGACCTTGGCGAGCGCGGCGCCTTCGGCAAGCAGCATCCGCACTTCGACAGCCATGCCAACATCCCGCTGATGGTGTGGCATCCGGACAGTCCCGGCAACGGCCGCCGCGTCTCCGGCCTGACCCAGACGGTGGACCTGTTTGCCACCATCATCGAGGCGGCGGGCGTCGAGGTGACGCAGGCGAACAGGCACAGCCGGTCGCTGCTGCCGGCGATTGTGGACGGTGCGCCGACTCCCCGCGACGCGGCGCTCTATGGCACCTTCGGCCAGGGGGTGTGCGCCACCGACGGGACGTGGACGCTGCTCAAGGCGCCCGTCGAGGGGCAGCCCCTGCATCTGTACTCCACCTCCATCTACCGGCCGCTGATCGTTGACAACCCAGTCGATGGCCGCCTCGCCAAGCCGCCGAACAAGCCCGCCGCCCAGGGGTATTTCGACCCCACTGTAGACCTGCCCATGTGGAAGATTCCGATTCGCATCGACCCGCGCACGGAAGAGGACCTCCTGTACAACCGGGTCGAGGACCCAGGCCAGACGGCGAATCTGTGGGACTCGGAGGAGTCGGAGCGGAACCGCATGATGGCGCTGGCGCGGAGGCTGATGGAAGAGGAAGGCTGCCCGCCCGAGCAGTACGACAGGCTTGGTTTGGCAAGTACAGGGGCGGGATAATGTGCGGGTGTACCGGCTTGTCCCTCGTCCCATGCTGCCTATCGCAATCTCTCGCTCTGCCAGACTAGGGATATGGTCTTCTTGGTCTGCTGTCCGATGTCTTTCCGTTCTCATTCACAAAGTAAGGGAGGGCAGGATGTCGGCGGGGAACCTGTGACAGGAAGGGATAGCTTACAGCACAGACACTGATGGCCTACAACGAACCGCTCGATGGTCAAGTCGGCCGGTGACGGGCCGACGGGTGGCCAATCAGGCGCTGCGTGGTACCGGGGTTCTTGCCGTGGCGGCTATCCAGTGCTGCTGCAGGGAAGGCCCGCTGGTCGCGTCTTGGCCGCGCTGGCAACCTGTTCCGCTGTCAAATTTCCTGCTGAATCTGGGCTTGACATACAGAAGAAGGCTGCTACTGTGCTGTCACAAGCAAAGAAGTGCCGGAGGATGTTCCGGAAGGCCAAGAAGGAGATGCATCGTGCGCAAGCATCTGCCAGCACGGGCAGCCACTGGGCCGCGTCTGCAAGGTCGGCAGGTACGGCAACTGTGCCTGGAGCAGTTTGCCAATGTGCCGGCGGGAGGCTGCTTGGCCATGTCGAGCGTGATAGGCGCGAATCGCGTACGAATGGCAGGCGCTGAATTCTGGATTCAGGTGATGAAACGCGTGAAGCGGAAGCAGGTTGGCCTCTGTAAGCACAGCTGGCTTGCTGTTTCGAAGGGTAGCATTGACAGGGCGCCCACGCTGTGCCGCTCGAAGGCCACATGGAACGAGGGGGGGCGTCGCCATGGCTATTAAGAACCCCTGCAGCCTGCTTGATAGGCTGCTGCGCGAGCGCGGTGAATCCACCTGGCTCGAGTTCAAGCGAAACTACTTTGATCCCGTCGATATCGGCGAGTATGTTTCCGCGCTTTCCAATAGCGCCATACTCAACGAGCGGGACCGCGCGTTCATCGTATTTGGCGTTGACAATGAAACCAAAGAAATGGTTGGAACGGACGTGCGCCTGAAGACTAAAAAGGTGAAGGGCGAGTTGTTTGAGCATTGGCTCAACCGGCGGATATTTCCCAGCATAATGATTAATATGGAAGACTTTGAATGCGACGGAAAGTGGTTTTCCATAATTGAGATCGAGCAAACCTACGAATGTCCAGTTCAATTTGACAAGGAGGAGTTCATCAGAATCGGGGAGCACAAGAAGAAACTTCGTGACAATCGCGAGACCATGCGCGCTTTGTGGATCGCAACTGGCAAAAGAAAATTCGAATCGGCAATTGCCAAAACCAACGTTTACGAGAGCACCGTGCTGAATCTGCTTGACGCGGAAACCATGTACAATTTACTCAATCTTCCGATTCCGCAAGGCAACAAAGAAATACTGCGCAAGCTGGAAGCCATGTCAGCTATAGTAGACAATCTTGACGGGTACTATGACATAACAAATTTGGGTGCCTTGCTGTTTGCCAGAGACGTCACGCTGTTTCCATCCATAGTGGGAAAGTCGGTCAGGGTGATAAAGTACTCTGGGGTTGGCAAGGACAAAGCGGAATACGAGAAGGAAGGAAAGATGGGTTACGCGGCGGGATTTTCAAGTATGATCGAGTATATTGTCGATCACTTGCCGAAGCGGGAAGAAAAGACCAATGGAGTTCGCCGAACCGTTCACGATTACCCGAAGGAAGCGATCACGGAGTTTATCGCAAACGCTCTTATTCATCAAGATTTCACAATTGACGGAATGGCCCCGCTAGTGGAAATTTTCTCGAATCGCGTGGAAATTTCTAATCCGGGATCGTCCCTGGTTCGCGAGGACAGAATGTTCGACGTACGTCGCTCGAGAAATAAGGAGCTTTCAAGAAGAATGCGGGAACTTGGGTTGTGCGAGGAGCGGGGGTCTGGCTTAAATACTGCAATACAGGCAATCGAATCGAAAGGCATGACAGCGCCAAGATTCGTTTCGTCGGAGTATTCATTGCGCGTTGTCTTATGGGGCCCAACTCGGTTCGAGAAAATGAGCAGGGAAGACAAGCAGCGCGCATGTTACCATCATTGCGTCATTCGGTGGTTGTGGGGTGATGCAATGAATAACGCGAGTCTACGGGACCGTTTCCGCCTGAAACCATCAATGCACCAAGCAGTTTCAAGCATAATTCGAGAGGCGGTAGGTACGGGCAGAATAATACCAGAAAAGAAGAACCAGACAGGAAATGGCGCTAGATATATACCATACTGGGCGGGACCGGATGTCGAGGACCAGCAGTAACAATGGAAAAGTCCACTGGGCCATTATGCAGCCTGGTATGGTGATACAACATTGAAAGCAGATCAAGTCAGCGTCGCATAAATTGAATGGTGATCAATCAGAGAGAAGCAGGTTCTACAGCCGGAAAATAGATCCAGGCTAGGCGACGAATCTGTGGATCTCGGCGAAGACGAAGAGGTACCGTATGATGGCTCTGGCGCGGAGACTGGTGGAGGAAAAAGGCTACCCGCCCGAACAGTACGGCGGGTTCAGCCTGTCGGATGGTGGTGCGGATTGAGTGACAAGCACACTGACCAGATAGTACCGTATGGCGCAGCTGATGGTACTGCGAAGCGTTAGCTCGTCACCGGGCGCAGTTTGCTGGTGCCGTCTTGGGGCAACTGCGGACGGTCAGGGGCAAGCGAGTTGACCAGCATCTCGAACTCGTCGAAAGGAATGCACAGGTCGCGGGCGATGTCTTCCTTCGTGATTCGTTCCTTCCACAGCATCGTGAATGCCTTTCTCCATAGCGGAGAGGTTTCCCGCTCCATGCCGTCTGGTTCGCTCCTGCGGTAACCGAGCTGTGCCAGATTGATGCAAGATGCCCTGTAATGCCGCTCGGAGAGATATCCGAGCTGGTAAAGGCGGCGTGTCATGGACATGGCGGAGACTCCCCAGACTTTCTTCAGCTCGATCACTTTCTTTACGGAAGCCTCGGCGGGTGAGACTTTGCGAAGTTTGCTGGGAGGCATTAGGAAGGCCGCGGCGAACTGGTTGGCTTCGCGCTCCAGTACGTGATGTCCTTTTGGCTGGTCGTGGGCGTGCAGCACCAGATGGCCAAGCTCATGGGCCATGTCGTACCGGCTGCTCTCGGCAGATTTGAAGTTGTTGAGGAAGATGAAGGGCATGCCGCCTTTCCAAAAGGAAAACGCGTTTACGTTGGCGGTGTTTTCCGAGAGAGAGAAGACCCTGACACCTTTCGCTTCCAGCAGGCTGATCAGCTTGGGAACTGGCCTGTCTGCCAATGCCCAGTACTCGCGCATATGGTCGGCCGCGAGCTCAGGGTCGGTTTCATGGGACAGGTCGAGCAGGTCCGGCTTGGGCAGGTTGAAGCGCGCTTCAAGCCACTGGTTGAGCATCAGTCCCAGCGTTCCGGAGGCCAGCGCGGCGTTTCGCTCTTTCGCGGTCATCCTGCTGAACGAACGGAAGCTGACCGGCCCTGACTCCACCTCGTCCAGTTCATCTCCCGTCAGAAACTCCGGCGGGTAGTTCAAGGCGCGGGCCAGCTTGCTGATGGTGCCGGGAGTTGGAAGCGATTGCCCCCGCTCCATTCGGGCAATGGATCCCGCCCAGACTCCGGCTTTTTCAGCCAGAGTTTTGGACGTCATGTGGCGCCTCGCCCGCGCAATGGCGAGGCGTCTAGCGTTGAGCAAGGGAGAGCTATCCGCTTGCGCCTCGCTTGCGGCTGATGTCTGGCTCGCGGTCACGTGCAAAGTCCTCCTCGTCCATTGGCGGGGTGATGGTCTCGTCTTCTTTCTCCAGTATCAGAAAAATGCGCTCAAAGGCGTGCTTGATCTCACCGTCGACGATCTCTGGGTTCGTCAGCTCCGCCCGTCCATCACTGTCAACCAGCAGGCAGTAGAGGACAGGCCGAACCGCCGTCTGAATGGGGCCAAACAGCAGGGTGTCTTCGAAGACATCCGTCTGCTCCCCGCTCATCCGCTCGGTTGCGGCTCCTCTCTTCGAGAGGAACTTTGGAGTGTGATTGTTGTCGCAGGCCCAGTCGACGTTGCTGTAGGTGATTCGGATGTGCCTCTGGTCGTTGCGTATGCTCTCTACGCCATCCGTTCGGTCAATGTCCCACTCGTCCTCTACCGTGAACACTTCGCGCAATTTTTGCACACCCTCCAGATAGGCGAATATGCCGGAAGCGTTTGCAGGATGCAGGTCCGTTGCCTTCATGCTAGCCGTACGCGCCTGTCTCGATACGTGCACGAGTCCATCCAGATTGAGCCCAAGCTCCTTCAGCCTTCGGGAGACATCCCATGGCTTGTCGAGGATCTGCGTTTCGCCGTAGCCGGTCATGTCGGCCTCCATGCTAATATTTTCCGCGTACAACGTACGCGGAAAAAATTAGCATGTCAACCCCCGCACCACAATCCTCAGGCTAATTTTTCCGACATCATTCTATGTGGAAAAAATTAGCCAGTCGGCCAAAACCCTATATTTTACCTAGCTCTATCCCGCATCCTGCCGCTGCGCCAGCCCGCCTGCCCTCGTAGCAATCCACCAGCTCAGGCGTCCGCCAGCATCCGGGCCAGGTCCCGGTCGACGCACAGGTGCGTTGCGTAGCCCCCTGCCAGCGCGGCCATCGTCGCCTTGCCGCGGTCGCTTCCGCACACCGCCAGCAGCCGCTTCTTCGCCGCTCTCAGGTCTTCTAGCTCGGCGGCGATGATTCGCCCGCGGGGCGGCATATTCACCTCCCGTCCCTCCCGGTCGATGTAGCGGCAGCAGTACACCCCCACCGCACCAGCCTTGCGCGCGGCCGCAAGCTCTGCCCGGGTCGCCATGCCGGCGGCGGCCAGATGGGTGTCGGCCTGCGTGTTGCCGATGGACGCCACCGTCAGAGTCAGGCTTCTGAGCCGCTTCAGCTGCGCCCGTATCGTCGGCTCCTTTCGCATCCTCTCGGCAAGCTCGGGCGACGACATGATCCCGGGCGCATGCAGCGTGTAGCAGTCCGCCTCGATTCGCTTGGCGATCTGGATCGCGCAGCTCTCCGACGCCGGCACCCGCTGCGAAATCATCGATCCGATTATCTGGCACACCTGCGCGCCGGCCACCGGCCTGCGTGGCATGGCGTCGGCAACAGCCATGATGGTTTCGCCCCAGGCGACGCCGATTCGCTCGTCCGGCCCCGCCAGGTCCAGCAGCGCGGTAGCGGCGGCGCGGGCCAGTATGGGCAGGCTTGCAGCGCGGTCGCCCGTCCCCGTCTGCGCGATGTAGACGTCCTCGAGGCCGTACATCTCGCGCAGCTCCCGGGACAGGCTGGATCCTGCCAGCCTGCGGCCATTGACCCGGATGTCGACGATTCCAAGGTCGCGGCACTCGCGCAGCATGTTGACCACGGTTGTCCTCGACAGCCGCATGCGCCGGGCGATCTCTCCCTGGGTCAGTCCCTCGCCGTAGTACAGCAGCGCCACGCTGGCGAGCGTCGCCTCGCGGTCGCCTGCCGGACGGGAGGCAGCGGTCAAGGCTCCCGATGCCCCCCGGCTTCACCTTCCGGTCCGCCGTCAGGTTTCGCCGTCGATGCGGACTGGCCGTAGTTCTGGCGATGCCATGCGTGGCACCGCTCGATCTCTTCGGGCGACAGCTCCTCGACCGGTCCGCGCAGCATGGCCAGATGCGTCGTCTTGGCGGCCTCCTCCAGATACATGGCGATGGAGGCGGCCTCGGTCGCCGACCGGCCCATGGTGAACACCCCGTGCGCCCGTACCAGTACAGCCAGTCCTCCCTGCGCCGCCTCGATGATGGCCTTCCCCGTATCGACTTCGCCCGGCGTGGCGTAGCGCGAACAGGGCACGTCGCGGCCGAGCAGGTGGGCGAGGGGAGTGAGGACGGCCGGTATGCGCTCGCCCCGCGCCGCGAAGCTCGTCGCGTAGGGCGAGTGGGTGTGGGCAATGCCGCGCACGTCCTCGCGATGCCGGTAGATGTAGAGATGGATGCCGGTGTCCACTGATGGCCTTAGCGCCCCTTCGACCACGTTTCCGTCCGGATCCACCACCGCCATGGTCTCGGGCGCCAGCCGGTCAAACTTCACCCCCGACGGCTTGATCACCACCAGCCCGCTCTGCGGGTCGCGGCCCGACACGTTGCCGCCGGACCCCGCCACCAGCCCGTGGCGCGGAAGCTCGAGATTCTGCTCGCAGACTTCACGCTTCAGCGCCTCCAGCATCAGGCGTCCTCCTTTGGACTGTCCGGCGCGCCGTGGGGATAGACCACGATCTTGAGGGACTCGCCCGCCTCGACCAGCATCCGAAACGCCTCGGCGGAGTCCTCGATGCCGAAACGGTGGGTAATGGCCCGCTCCGCCTGCACCCGTCCCGCCTCCAGCAGACGGATGTAGCTGTAGGTGTCCGTGTGATCGGAGCTGTAGCGCGAGGTCACCGTGACCTGGTCGAAGTACGCCGCGTTGCCGTCGCGGACCCAGTCCGTGTCCGGCGCCAGCGGCGCGCCCAGATGGAGGCAGCCGCCCACCTCGACCAGCGACTGCGCCAGATTCCAGGCCGGCAGCACGGGGGCGATGGCGACCACCGTGTCGGCGAGGCGCCCGCCGTTGATCTCCCGCAGCGCCTCGACGGGGTCGCCGTCGGCGGGGTTGATGGCATGGGTCGCGCCGAACTCCAGCGCCTTCCGCAGCCGCCATGGCGCATAGTCCAGAGCCACCACCCGGCCGGCGCCAAACAGCGGCGCCAGATGCACGAAGCCCTGTCCCATGAATCCGGCGCCGACCACCGCGACGCAGTCGCCGGGCTGGATGTGGCAGACCTTGAGGCCCGACAGGACGCAGGACCAGGGCTCGATGGTGACCGCCGCGTCGGTGGAGACGGCGTCGCCGAGGCGGTGCGCGTCCATGGCCAGATGCTGGGCGGTGACGCGGTAGTAGCCGCAGACCCCGCCGGGGTCGATGCCGGTCGATCCGTAGTAGGGGTCGCGGGTGAAGTGCCCGCGCCGCGAGAGATGGGAGTCCACCCGCCCGACGTGGTGGTTGACGAACACCCGGTCTCCCACCGCGTATCCCTCCACGCCGGCGCCGATCTCCACCACCTCGCCGACGGGCTCGTGGCCCAGCACCTTGGGCTTGCCGCTCCGCCGCCATGCCATGGTCTCGCCGCCGCACAGGCCGCAGGCCAGGGTCCGCAGCAGCATCTCGCCGGGGCCGATTTCCGGCACGGGGCGCTCTTCGACGCGGATGTCGTCCTGCGCGTGGTACACGGCCGCAAGCATGGTTCTGCTCATGCGCCAGTCTCCTCTTTGTCCAGCAGCGCCCGCTGGCTCCGCGACAGGGCGCGATAGCGCGCGAATACCCCGTCGTAGGCCCGGGCGCTGGCCGGGTCGGGCGCCTGCTCGTCCGCCTTTTCGTCGCGCCGCGCCAGCCGCATGGGGTCGCCATGGCCCGCCGCCGCCGCGCCGATGCAGGCCGCGCCCCAAAGCCCGTGGTCCGTCCTCTCGCTGGCCACCACCGTCTGGCCGAGCGCGTCGGCGACGATCTGGCGCCAGACGGCGCTGCGGGCCCCGCCGCCGGTAATCCTCACCGGCTCGCCTGGCAGGCCGCCCTCCGCCTCGAAGCAGTGGCGCAGGCTGAGGGCGGTACCCTCCATGACCGCCCGGGCCATGTCCGCCGGCGTCGTGACCTCTGACAGGCCATGAAACGACGCCCGCAGGTTCGGGGCGACAAACGGGGCGCGCTCGCCGCTGAGGTAGGGCAGAAACGTCACGCCGCTGGCGCCGGGCGGCGCTGCGGCGGCCAGGGCGGCGATGTCGGCTGCGGTATTGCCCGGGCGGTCTCCGTCCGCGCCCGCCGGGCGGGTCCTCGCGTACCAGTCGATGGCAGCCGTGCCGGCGGTCGGGGCCAGCACCCGGATGGCGGTCTCCGACGCCGGATGCAGCACGCATGCGCCCACCGGCGCCCGGCGCGGCGAGGAGGGGTCGGCGAGTACGGCCATCACGGCGGTGGTGCCCAGGATGACAAGGGTTTCGCCAGCGCGCTCCATGCCCATGCCGGCGACCATGGCGGCGATGTCGAGGGTGCCGACGGACACCGGCAGGCCCTCGGCAAGTCCTGTGCGGGCGGCCGCCTCCGCCGTTACGCCGCCGAGCTTTGTCGCGGCCGGAAAGCATGGCGGCAGGCGGTCCAGCAGATCCTCGCAGCCAAGCGCGGCGGCCTGCGCCTGGCCATAGGCGCGGGAGGCGAAATCCATAAACGGTATGGAGGCGTTGGCATAGTCGGTCGCCGCCCTGCCGGTCAGCCGGTGGCCTATCCAGTCGGGGCAGGTGCAGGCATGCGCGGTCCTCTCCGCCGCATCCGGCTTTTCGCGCCGCATCCACCGCCACAGCAGAGCCGAGACGCCGGGCCAGAGGGACGTATGGCATCCCCGGGCGACCGCCTCCGCTGCGCCGTCCGCCTCCAGTGCATCGAGGTCCGCCGCCGCGCGGGTGTCGCTCCACAGCATGGCCGGCGCGACCGGGCTGCCCCTGCCGTCGACCGCCCACAGCCCGTCGCCCTGGCCGCAGACGCCGAGCGCGGCTATCCGCTGTCCGCCGCACTGTTTGGCCACCTCGGCCAGCACGGCGGCGGCGGCGTCCCATACTTGCTCCATGTCCTGCTCGCGGCCACCATCGGGCAGCCGCCGTACCTCGCTGGGCGCCTCGGCCTGGGCCGTCTGACGGCCGTCCGCCGTGTAGGCCGCGGCCTTGACGGCCGTGGTGCCGGCGTCGAGGCCAAGCCAGAGGTCAGTGGCCATGGCACGCCCCTCCCAAAGCGCCGGGGACGGCGGACGGCAGGCGGGCGGTCATCGCGATTCGCCCCTGTCGACGGGCGGCGGCCGGTCCACCGTCAGGGGCGGCAGGGGGCCGGTCCACTGTTCCACGCGCACCAGCGCGGTGTGCGCGGCGCATCCCTGCGACAGGCCGGAGCATCCGATGTCGGCGGTCAGGACGTTGGGGTTGCCGTGCACCTCCAGCGTCTGGCCGTCCACCTCCTGCGGGTCGTACCAGGCGCCGGTGGCGAGGGCGATGCAGTCCGGGCGTAGCCCCTCGTCGATTCGCAGCCCGGCCAGGCAGGCGCCATGGGCGTTCCAAAGCCGCACTACGTCCCCCTCCCGCAGTCCCCGCTCCCGCGCCGCATCGGGATGCAGGTACGCCGGCTCGCGGCCCTTGACCTTGTCGGCCTGCGATTCGTCGCCGCGGTCGTTCTGCGCGTGCAGGCGGGTGTCGGGCTGGCCGGAGATCAGGTGCAGCTCGCCTTCCTCCGCGTCCAGCAGCCAGGTGCGCGGCGGCATCCAGGCGGGATGGCCGGGGCAGTCGTCCAGGCCGAATCCCGCGATTCGGCCGCTGCCGATTTCCAGCCTGCCCGATTCGGTCGCAAGGGGGCTTGCATCCGGGTCGCGGACGAAATCGGCGAAGGCGCAGCGGCTCTCCTCGGCGTCCGGCACGTCGAAGCGGCCGGCTTCGCGAAAGGCGTCGTAGTCCGGCATGGCGAAACCCTCGCGCTGGGCGACGGCCCGCGCCCGCTCCCACAGCTGGCGCAGCCAGCCGTCGACGCTGAGGCCCTTGGTAAACGATTGCTCGAAGCCGAGCCGTCCGGCGATGCGGCGGAAAATCTCGTGGTCGTCCAGCGCCTCGCCGAGAGGCTCGAAGGCCGGCGACATGTACAGCAGGGTCGGGTCGCGGCGGTTCATCATTAGGTCGTGGCGCTCGAGCGGGGTCGTCGCCGGCAGCACGAGGTCGGCGCGGCGGGCGGTGGCGGTCCAGGCATGGTCATGGACGATGACGGTTTCGGGCCGGGTCCAGGCGCGCTCCAGGCGGTGGAGGTCCTGGTGGTGATGGAAGGGGTTGCCGCCGGCCCAGTAGACCAGCCGGATGTCGGGGTAGGCGCGGGCCTCGCCGTTGTAGCGGTAGGAGCCTCCGGGGTGCAGCAGCATGTCGGCAACGCGCGCTACCGGGATGTAGCCGTCGACGGGATTGCGGCCCTGCGGAAACGACGGCCATGGAATGATCCGGCAGGGCTGTCCCACAGGGTCCGTGCTGCCGTAGCCGAACCCGAAACCCGCGCCGGGCTGTCCGACCTGGCCCAGCATGCAGGCGAGCGCTATGGCCGCCCACAGGGGCTGCTCGCCATGGTCCGCCCGCTGCAGTCCCCAGGCCATGGCCACCATGCTGCGGCTGTCGGCAAGGCTATTGGCCAGCGCGCGTATCCCGTCGGCGGGCACGTCGCACAGCGGCGCGGCCCACCCGGCCGATTTGGGCACGCCGTCGGACTCGCCCAGCAGGTAGGCGCGGAAGGCATCCCAGCCGCCGGCGCTGCGCCGCATGAAGTCCTCGTCTGCGCGGCCCGCCTCCAGAAGGCTATGCGACAGCGCCAGAAGCAGCGCGGTGTCCGAGCCGGGCCGAATCGAAAGCCACTCGGCGCCGGGCATGTCGGAGCGCATCGGCGAGACGCTGACAATGCGCGCTCCCCGCTGGCGCAGCGCCTCGATCCAGCCGCCGGTTTCGTGCCGCGTGGTGCCGGACGAGGCGATCTGCGCGGTGCGCTCGGACAGGCCGCCGAAAGCCAGCAGAAGGTCGCAGTTCTGGGCGACCTGGTCCAGGGTGGTCATCTGGTCCTGGAAGGCGCGGATGGACATGCCCGTCACGTGGGGCAGCAGCACCTCCGCCGCGGCGTGGGAGTAGGTGTCGCGGGAGGACGTGAATCCGCCGGCCAGGTTGAGAAACCTGCGCAGCTGGCTCTGGGCGTGGTGAAACCGCCCGGCGCTGGCCCATCCGTAGGAGCCGCCGTAGATCGCTTCGCTGCCATGGGCGCGCCGCACCCGCTCGATTTCGCCGGCGGCAAGCCGCACCGCCTCGTCCCAGCCGATTTCGACGAAACTGTCGCTGCAGCGCCCGCTGCCGCCGTCGCCCTCCAGCCAGCCGCGCCGCGCCGCCGGGGCGAGGATCCTGCTGCCGCGGTCCTGCGCCGCCGACATCCAGCCGCGCCCGACGCGCGAGGGGGCCGCGTCGTCGTCGAGAGGCAGAAGGCCCGCCTCGCCGTCAATTCTGTAGGCGCCCCAGTGCGCGACGGTGTAGCCCATGGGTACTCGGCTGCGTCCTCCCGATCATCCGCGCCAGCGAAGCGCTTGCGCTTTACATATGGCCCATATACTGACATTTGTAAAATTTTGGGAATCGCCGATGCGCAACGAGAAAACGGCCGGGGAGGTGGCGGCGGGCATCCGCAGGCGGGTGTACGAGCACGTCATCCGCAACAACGGCGGCTACCTGTCGCAGGCGTGCTCGGCCGCCGAGCAGCTGGCCTGGCTGTACTGCGAGGAGCTCAACCTGGGCGAGTCGACGCTGCCCAGGGTGCCGGAGCCGTTTGGCGGCGTGCCCTCGGCCGGCAATGTCGGCTACCGCACCGGCGCCGGCTACCACGGCCCGGCCGGCCCCGAATACGACCGGCTGTTTATCGCCCCCGCCCACTACGCGCTGGTCGCCTACGCCGCGCTGGTGGAGGTGGACCGCCTGGCCCCCGAGGGGCTGGAGATGTTCAACCGCGACGGCTCCAGCGTCGAGATGATCGGCGCCGAGCATTCGCCCGGCATGGAGGTGCACAACGGCACGCTGGGCATCGGCCTGTCCACCGCCGCGGGACTCGCCTGGGGACGCCGGCGGCGCGGCGAGTCGGGGCGCACGTGGGTGTTCATGTCGGACGGCGAGGTGCAGGAGGGGCAGACTTGGGAGGCCATCGCCGCGGCCGCCCATCACCGCATCGACACCCTGCACGCGATCATGGACGTCAACCGGCAGCAGTGCGACGGGGCGATGGACAGCGTCATGGAGGTAGGCGACATCCAGCGGAAAATCGAGGCGTTTGGAGGGGTGGCGGTATGGGCGGACGCCCACGATCTGGGAGAGATACGGGAGGCGGCGAAGACTCCCCACGAGGGGAAGCCGCTGATCATCCTGGCCAAATCTTCGCCGTATCAGGGAATGCCGGTACTGGAGGAGCGGTTTCCGCGCCTGCACTACGTGCGGTTTCGGTCCGAGGAGGAACGGGCGAGGACCAATCTGAAGATCGCCGAATCGCTGGGCGTCGAGCCGGTCGGCTACGAGAGGTGAGGAGCGGGCGCAATGGTTGAGATGGTATCCAAGCCCTATGCGCGGGCGTTCGAGGAATACGCCACCAGGCATCCCGACGAGATTCTGTGCCTGTCGGCCGATCTGACGTCGAGCTGCGAGATCGACGGGTTTCGGGACCGCCACCCGGAGCAGTTTCTGTCGCTGGGCATGGCGGAGCAGAACATGATCAGCTTCGCCGGCGGGCTTGGACTTGCCGGCTTTCGCCCGTTTCTCCACACCTTCGGGGTGTTTCTCTACCGCCGTCCCTACGACCAGCTGGTGGCGTCCGTCGCCTACCCCCGGCGCAGGGTGCGGCTGATGGGATTCCTGCCGGGAGTCACCACTCCGGGCGGCATGACGCATCAGTCCATCGAGGATATTGCCGTGATGCGCTCCATACCCAACATGACGATTCTGGAGACCGGAGACGCGACCGAGGTGGAGTCGGTGTGCGAGGCGGCCGACGGTGTAGACGGGCCGGTCTGGTGCAGAGTGCTGCGGGGGTCGGTGCCGCGGCTGTTCGACACGCCGATACGGGTGGGCGAGATGCGCGAGCTGGGCGAGGGCGATGACGTGCTGGTGGTCACGTCGGGAATCTGCACTGAGGAGGCTTTGCGGGCGAGGGCCGCGCTTGCTGGAGCGGGCCTGTCGGTGCGCCATCTGCATCTGCATACGATCAAGCCCTTTGACGCCGCCGCCCTGCTGGACCATGTCCAGTCGGTGCGCCACGGGGTGGTTACGCTTGAGAACCATGTGACCGAGGGCGGGATAGGGTCGCTGGTCGCCGAGACGCTGGCCGACGCTGGCGCAGGAGCGCGGCTTGTGCGGCTGGGACTCAAGGACACCTACGCCCATGGCGGATCGCGCCCCTATCTTATGCGCTACTACGGGCTGGACGCGCTGGCGCTGGTGCGCGGCATCGAGTCGCTGGTAGGACAGGAGTTTGGCATCGACGAGGACGACCTGGAGTCGGCGCGGGTGGAGGATGTACACTCGCTTGTGAAGGCCGAGGGCCTGTAATCTGGCGCTGGACCGAATCGGGCGAAGGCGCGCGCCCGCTGCCGGTGGAGGTTGGCAGCGCAATGCTATCCCGCTACACTGACAGGGAGAGGAGGAATCGACCAAGTAAACCGAGAGGGCTGGAGGCATGGGCAAGTTCCAGCTGTCGCTAGGGATCACGCAGCTTCGCGATATCCGTTTTTGGAACCAGTATTTTGTGGACAAGACTGAATACGCGAAGTTGCTGATGGATGAGGCGAAGCACTATTATCTGGCAAGGCCGAGCGGCTTCGGGAAGTCGCTTTTTCTCGATACGCTCAAAGAGCTGTTCGAGTGCAACGAGGCGCTGTTTCGAGGGCTGTCCATTCATGGCCAGTGGGACTGGTCGGTTCGTTACCCTGTGGTTTGCTTTGACTTCTCTAGAGATGACTTCATTGCGACCGATCAATTGCACCAGCATGTCACCGAGCAGCTTGAAGATTTGGAGATGTTCTATGGAGTTGCGCCCAAGTATACCGACCCAAATGCCCGGCTAGGGTATTTGATCAATGCGCTGTATCGTGAATGGGGTCAGCGCGTTGCCGTACTGGTTGACGGGTTTGACTGGCCAATCGTCGATGCGCTTGGCGACCCGGATGTTGCCCGTGAAAACCGAGACTTCCTGCACAAACTGTTCTCTGCAGTCAAGCGCTGGGACGAATGCATTGAATTCAGTTTTTTCACAGGGGTCACCGGCTTCGCGAATGCCGGCGCTTTTGCCACTTCCAGCAATGTAAGGGATATCACCTTTCATCCGGCGTACTCGTCTATTTGCGGTTTCACCGACGCAGAATTGGAAGGCGCATTCGCACCGGGGCTCGAGGGGTATGACCGGAATCAGATTCGCAGATGGTGCAGCGGCTACTCTTGGCTTGGAGAGGAAAGGCTGTACAATCCGGCCAGTGTCGTTTCGCTGCTGTACATCCACGAGTTTGACTACCGGTGCTATGGAGCCTTGAATCCAGCATCTCGTTTCCACGATGCAATGAAGCGGCAGCGGACGTATCCAGTCGATATTGCGCGAATGCGCAGCGACCATTCACCTTTGTCTGCGTTTGACTTGGACTGCACGACTCCCGAAGCGCTGTTGTTTCAAACAGGGTACTTGACGATCGCCGAAGCGGTAGAAGATGGAGATGAAAGGCTGTTCCGGTTTGACTATCCCAACCTGGAGACGAGGCGGGCCTTAAACTGGAACCTGCTGAATCGTCTCGTTCCGGAAAGAAGGAAGGAACATGTACAAGGCGTGGAACAGATGGCGGAGTTGCTGGAGAGCGGAGGCCTGGACGGCTTAAAATCCTTGATGGAGTCAATCCTCAAGGGAATCCCCAAGGAGTGGCGTTCGCCAGACAGCCTGTCAGAATGCGGAGCGTACTTTGCGAGCATCTTCTACACATATTTCAACGCCGCGGGATTGGATGTCGAAATTGAAGAGTCAACAGACGAAGGGGGCATTGATATGACGGTGGAAACGGGAAAGAGAATCTACATTTTCGAGATCAAGGCCCTGAAGCGGAAGACAAAAGTGACCGCCCTGGAACGGGTCAAGGAAAAGGGCTACGCGGACGGATACCGGCAGCGCGGGAAGACAATACATCTGGTTGGGGCGGAGATTAGCAGCAAGACGCGCAAACTGGCGAGGTTCGAGACCGAGCAGGCCTGACGGCTGAATACCCGCCGAAGGGCAGCGGGTCGCCATGCACGGGGAAGCGGTACGGTTGTGTCGACATCAGTTGAACAGAGGACCCGCTCTGGGGGTGACGGGAAGGGGGCGAAGCCCCCCGGCGGAACACTCCATGGAATGCAGAACTGTGGCTGGTTCTGGCGATGCATTCTGGAGGTGCGCCCCTTCCTCTAATCTTCAAGCAGGTACTGGATTTGGCCAAGGTGCCGAGTGCAGACTTGACAATCGCAGTTGGCATCTTATGTTGGCTAATCTGTTAGCCAAAGCAGGACATTATGGACTGCACAGTGGCCATATTGGAGCAGAGGATGAATCGGAACACCCCTCAGTCTCATGCAGCTAGGGAGGCTACGTCTGTCCTTGGCAAGATGATTCGGGCGCGGCGTATTCAGCAGCGCATAACGGCGGCACAGCTGGCGGAGCGTGCCGGCATCACCCGAACGACGCTTCGTGGCATAGAGCGCGGGGAGCCGAAGACGGCCATCGGTACCGTCTTCGAGGTAGCTGCGATTGTCGGAGTACGTCTCTTCGACCTTGACAGCGATACGCTCACGTTGCACCGGCGACGGCTTGATGAAGAGCTGGCGCTGCTGCCAAAGAGCGCGCGCATCACCCAACCAATCCAGGTCGATACTGACTTCTAGGAGCGGTATGATGGAACTTGCGGTTTGGATATGGCTGCCGAACGAGACGGAGCCCGTTGCAGCTGGTAAATTAGTACAGGCAAAAACGGAGCCTGCTGTATCCGGCAATCTGATGCCGGATGATGATCTGTCGCTGTTCGCCTACGGCGATAGCTATCTGGCGAATCCCGATGCGATTCCTCTATATGAGCCGGAACTGCCGCTTCGAACGGGACTGCTGTCGCCACTCAAGGGACTGTCCATACCAGGTTGCATTCGGGACGGTTCGCCAGACGCGTGGGGGCGGCGGGTGATTGCTGGGCGACAGGCGGCTGGCGATGATCGCAGCTTAGAATGGGAGCCAACAGAGATGCAGTATCTCATTGCATCGAGCTCCGACAGAATTGGCGCGCTTGACTTTCAGGCATCGGCCACGGAGTATGTTCCCAGAATTGCCGAAGACGTTGATCTTGAAACATTGGAGGAGGCGGCTTGGCGGCTGAGCTCCGGCAAGCCGCTTTGGCCAACCCTTGATGAAGCGCTGCTGCATGGGACATCGATTGGCGGATCCCGCCCGAAGGCTGCCATACAGATTGGCGGGCGGAAGATGATCGCCAAATTTTCGCTAATCGGGGACAGCTACAAGATTGTGAATACAGAATTCGCCGCGATGAAACTGGCTGCCGCCTGCGGATTGAATGCTGCCCCAGTCGAATTGGCGGAGGTGCATAATCGGGATGTACTGCTTGTAGAGAGATTCGACCGCGCCAAATCTGCGGCGGGATGGCAGCGAAAGGCAATGGTGTCAGCCCTGACAATGTTTGGCCTGGATGAGATGATGGCGCGATACGCGTCATACGAAAAGCTGGCTGAAATAGTGCGGCATCGCTTCACCAAACCAAAGGACACCCTCAGGGAACTGTATGGCCGTCTGTGCTTCAATATTCTTTGCGGAAACACAGACGACCATGCCCGCAACCACGCGGCGTTCTGGGATGGGCAGAGCCTGACGCTGACTCCGGCCTACGACATTTGCCCGCAGGTAAGGGCGGGTAGCGAGGCCACGCAGGGCATGCTGATCAAAGGCCAGGACCGATTCAGCTCTCTGGCAAGCTGCCTGAATGCCGCATCTGACTTTCTCCTGAGCGAGAATCAGGCGCTTCAGATCATGGAAGGCCAGATAAAGGCGATTGCCGAACACTTCAGAGCTGTATTGGAGGAGGCGCAGCTTGACGCACAAACGGAGAACCCTGCGTATGCCAGACAGTTCCTCAATCCTTTTTGCGTGGAGCAGCTGGGTGAAAAGCATGCGCCGTTGAAGCGGATGTTCATGGACGCCCGCGCAGAAATGTTTGGCTGACCGCGCTTGCTTGCCGTGCAAGTTCGATAGCGCTGCCAATCACGCGAGATTGCCAGGCCTTTCGGATTGTGTGCCGGGATATCTGGACTTGGATGGCGGCCTGCAAGCACACATTGTACCTGCCGGTCTGCTGCTAATGATCCCCGACACAACGGTGAAGGGAATATGCAGGGAGGGAGATCCATAGCGAGGCAGAATTCCTGCCCCTGCGGGCGGCCAGCCAAGTGGCTGTGCCGGACAGCGGCGAGCAGAGAGTCTGCAAGTAGAGGGACCGCATTAAGCAGGGGCGGCGGCTTTAGGTGAGCAGCGGTAGCCCTTCGCCGGCAGAACGAAGGATGTCGCAGTGAAAGTGGCGGGCTGCTGCGCCGCCGCTGATGCGGGATGGAGGTCGGAACATGCCAGTTCGTCCCATATTGGCGGTCTTTGGCGCGTTCAGAGCGCCGCCGCCTTTGGTGGCTTGGAGGCAGACGGCGCGGACGCTCGTGCGGCAATCCCTTGCGAATAGCGCCATTCACCGTCCTTTCGAGAGTCGGCCCGATAGTGAGACGCCGATAGGAGATGCCACAACGAGGCGTCAGAGGAGGCCCTCGGGTGGCAGCTGGCGGGCCTGCGGCGGGCTTGCTTTGCGGTACGGTATTCGGGTAGTCTGTTGTTTGCCTTCCCCGCCAAAGCTTCGGAAGATTCTAGACTTGACCGCGGGACCGCCTTATCAGCGCGGAAAACATAGGAGTACACCATGATGCGTTCTGCCATAACTGGGATAGCCGGGTTCTCAAGCGGGCAGGGGCTTCGACGCGCCGTTGCCGTGGCTTGCCTGCTGCTGGCATCCGCTCTGTCGGCTCCCGGCAGTTCAGCAGCGGGCGAGCGCCTGCGGCTGCTCCACTTTGGCGGCCTCAACCAAGCCGCTTCGGTGCCAGCCCTCGCTACCGCCATTGGGCAGGCGCGGGACGAGGCTGATGGCACGGTGCTGGTAACCAGCGGCGGCGACATGCTTGCCCCATCGCTGCTGTCGGGCCTCGACAAGGGCAGGCACATGGTGGAGCTGATGAACGCCATCGGCGTGGACATGGCCGTGCCCGGCAACCACGAGTTCGACTTCGGAGAAGAGGTGCTGGAGGAGCGAATCGGCGAGTCCAAGTTCCAGTGGCTCTCCTCCAACCTGTCGCCGCCGCTGCCGGGCACCACCGACCATGAGATCGTTCGAGTTGGTCCGTACGCCGTGGGAGTGATGGGACTGACGACGACGCAGACCAAGACGATTTCCCAGCCGGACGCCGACACCGCGATTCGCGACCCTGAGACGGTGGCCGAGATTATGGCAAGGCACCTTCGCGCCGATGGCGCGGACTTGGTGGTCGCCATCGCGCATGTGGACCAGGATGTTGCTCTGGCGCTTCTGGAGTACGTCGACGTGGTGCTGGGCGGGCAGGATATCTGGCTGGCGACGCGGCTCGACCACCGGGGCCTGTTCGCCCAGACCGAGCCGCAGGGCGAACACCTGGCAGTGATCGACCTGGACCTCGACACGGTTGAAGGGGAGTTTGTGTGGACCCCGGGCATCCAGTTCGCCAGCACCAGCGGGCTTTCTCCGGACCCTGCCACGCTGGAGATGAGCATGGCGGTGGAAGCGATGGTGGCGGAGGCGCTCGACGAGACGGTCGGAGTCACGCTGGCGGCTTTCGACACCCGGCGACCGGGCCTTACCCAGAGCGAAAACGCCTTCGGCAATCTGATAGCTGACGCCATTCGGGAGCGGGCCGGCGCCGACGTGGCGATGATCAACTCTGGCGCCATCCGCGGCGAGCGCGCCTACCGCAAGGGGGAGGCCCTCACCAGACGCGACCTTCGCACCGAGCTTCCCTACCCGAGCATGATTCCCGTGCTCATGGTGACAGGCGCCGCGCTGCTGGAGGCTTTGGAAAACGGCGTGGCCCAGGTCGAGGACGCCGAGGGCCGCTTCCCGCAGGTTTCAGGGCTGGCCTTCGAGTTCAACCCGGACGCCCCGGCCGGCAGCCGCGTGCGGTCGGTTGCGGTTGCCGGCGTACCGCTGGACTCGGCGCGGACGTACAGCCTGGCCACCAATCGGTTCATGGCAGGCGGCGGCGACGGCTACACGATGCTGGACGAGGCTTCCATGGTGGCCGAGATTCCCACATCGGTGCTGGACGCCGTTGTCGCATGGGTTGCCGCGAAAGGCGGATTCGACGGCGGCGAGACGGGGCGCATCCGCGCCCTGCCATGACGCGGCGATGAAGCGCTCCCAAGCGGGCGGATAGGGGCTGTCGGATGTACGCGCACGTACGTACATGGAGTCGGGCGGTACTCCCGCAGGGTGGCGGTAGGCGTCGCGCCTGCGGAAACCCGCGGCTGGACGGCTGCCGCATGAAGGCGGCGGCTGGCGGCGGAAGGAGCGGCGGTGGCCGAATCAACTAAGGATCTCTCGCAGGAGGAGCGCAGCCGGGCGGACCTCTACGGCCTGCTGGCCTCCCTGCTGGCGACGCCCCCCGACGCCGGGACGCTGGCCCTTGTGGCCGGGCTGGAGGGGGGCGATTCGAAGCTGGGCGCGGCCGTCGGGCGGCTGGCGACGGAGGCCGCTGGGGCGAAGCCCGAATCGGTCGAGCGCGAGTTCCATGACCTGTTCATCGGCTTGGGGCGGGGCGAGCTGCTGCCCTACGCCAGCTACTACCTGACGGGCTTCCTCCACGAGAAACCGCTGGCGGTCCTGCGCAACGACCTGGCGGAGCTGGGCATCCGCCGCGCCGACTCGGTGCACGAGCCCGAGGACCACATTGCCTCCCTGTGCGAGGCGATGCGCTGGCTGATTCTTGGCGAGCACGTGCCGGGCAAGGACGGGGGGCGGGGCAGGCCGGCCGGGGTGGAGGAGCAGAAGACGTTCCACGACCGCCACCTCGCGCCATGGGCCGGGCACTTCTTCGCGGACCTCGAGGCGGCCCAGGGCGCCGCGTTCTACGCGCCGGTGGGCGAGCTGGGCCGGCAGTTTCTGGCCATCGAGGAGGAGGCGTTTCGCATGGTCGATTCGCCGGGCGCGGCCGATTCGCACTAGCCCGCGGTTCGCTGACCGTGACGATTCGCACCGATGCGATTCGCCGGACGTGACCGATTCGCACTGGCTGTTTCGCTGGACGTGACCGATTCGCACCAATAAACGTAAGGGGTTGCACGCCGCTTGCAAATGTGCTACACGTAGCGAATCGCCCGCCGCGAATCGGTGGGCACCAACAAGACGGACGGAAGTCCGAGGAGGGAACCACCTTGAAAACCGGTAAACGGACCGAGCCTGCCCGTGAGGGCCGCCGCGACTTTCTCAAGCTCGCGACGGTCGGAACGGCCGCGGCGGTCGCGACCGGCGTCGGCGTCAAGCCCGCGCAGGCCGCAGTGACTTCGAGTGACATGGGGTACGTCGAGACCGACCATGTCCGCACCTTCTACGAGTCCTGCAGATTCTGACCAGGGTTCGGCAACGAGCCTCAGTCAACAATTCCGCAGCTAGGGAAAAGGAAACGCAGATGCTTAGGAAAACCCATGGCGGCCACGCGGCGCGCGGCCGTCTCTCATCGGCCCTCAAGAGCGTCGCGGAGCAGGCGGTAGACCGCCGTACGTTCCTCGCGCGCTCGGGCCTCGCGGTCGGCGGTCTCGCCGCCGCCGGAGCCTTGACCGCGGGTACCATCACCCACGCCGAGGCGCAGACCATGCAGGAGATGGAGCGGATCCAGTCGGTCTGCACCCACTGCTCGGTCGGCTGCTCGGTCATCGCCGAGGTGGACAAGGGAGTCTGGGTCGGCCAGGAGCCCGGCTTCGACAGCCCGTTCAACCTCGGCGCGCACTGCGCCAAGGGCGCCTCGGTTCGCGAGCATGCCCATGGCGAGCGGCGGCTGAAGTACCCCATGAAGCAGGTTGGCGGCCAGTGGACCAGGATCTCCTGGGAGCAGGCCATCAACGAGATTGGCGACAAGATGATGGAGATCCGCGCCCAGTCGGGACCGGACTCGGTCTACTGGCTCGGCTCGGCCAAGCACTCCAACGAGCAGGCGTACCTGTTCCGCAAGTTCGCCGCCTACTGGGGCACCAACAACGTCGACCACCAGGCGCGCATCTGCCACTCGACCACCGTCGCGGGCGTTGCCAACACCTGGGGCTACGGCGCCATGACCAACTCCTACAACGACATCCACAATTCGAGGGCGATCTTCCTCATCGGCGGCAACCCCGCCGAGGCGCATCCGGTCTCGCTGCTTCACCTGCTCAAGGCGAAGGAGCAGAACAACGCGCCGCTGATCGTCTGCGACCCGCGCTTCACGCGGACCGCGGCGCATGCCGACGAGTTCGTCCGCTTCCGCCCGGGCACGGATGTCGGGCTGATCTGGGGCATCCTCTGGCACGTATTCGAGAACGGCTGGGAGGACAAGGAGTTCATTCGCCAGCGCGTCTGGGGCATGGACCAGATCAAGGCCGAAGTCGCCAAGTGGACCCCCGAGGAGACCGAGCGCGTCACCGGCGTGCCCGGCTCGCAGCTGCGGCGGGTCGCCCGCACCATGGCCAACAACCGTCCGGGCACCGTGATCTGGTGCATGGGCGGCACCCAGCACACCAACGGCAACAACAACACGCGGGCCTACTGCGTGCTGCAGCTGGCGCTGGGCAACATGGGGCGCGAGGGCGGCGGAACGAACATCTTCCGCGGCCATGACAACGTCCAGGGGGCGACCGACCTCGGTGTCCTGTCCCACACCCTGCCAGGCTACTACGGCACCAGCGAAGGCGCCTGGAAGCACTGGTCGCGGGTCTGGGAAGAGGACTACGACTGGCTGCTTGGGCAGTTCGGCTCCAAGGAGCTGATGGAGACCCGGGGCATCCCGGTCAGCCGCTGGATCGACGGTGTGCTCGAGGACAAGAACAACATCGACCAGCCTGACAACGTTCGGGCGATGGTGTTCTGGGGCCACGCCCCGAACTCGCAGACCCGCGGGCCGGAGATGAAGAAGGCCATGGAGCTTCTCGATCTCCTGGTCGTCATCGATCCGTACCCGACGGCGACGGCGGTGATGCACGACCGCACCGACGGCACCTACCTGCTGCCGGCGGCGACGCAGTTCGAGACCTACGGGTCGGTGACGGCGTCCAACCGCTCGCTGCAGTGGCGCGAGAAGGTGGTCGAGCCCCTGTTCGAGTGCCTCCCCGACCACACCATCATGGCCATGTTCGCCAAGAAGTTCGGCTTCGCCGACCGCTATCTGCGCAACGTGGCGATGAACGGCGACGAGCCGCTGGTCGAGGACATCACCCGCGAGTTCAACCGCGGCATGTGGACGGTGGGCTACACCGGCCAGTCGCCGGAGCGGATTCGCAAGCACATGGCCAACCAGCACACGTTCAACCGCACGACGCTTCTGGCGGAGGGCGGACCGTGCGACGGCGAGTACTACGGCATGCCCTGGCCCTGCTGGGGAACGGCCGAGATGGGGCATCCGGGAACGCCGGTGCTCTACGACCCGTCGAAGCCGGTTGGCGAAGGCGGCCTGACGTTCCGCGCCAGGTTCGGGGTCGAGCGCGACGGCGAGAACCTTCTCGCTTCGGGCTCCTACTCGGTCGATTCGGAGCTGGAGGACGGCTATCCGGAGTTCACCATGAAGATGCTTAAGGAGCTCGGATGGGACTCGGATCTGACCGCCGCCGAGCGCTCGGCGATCGAGGCGGTGGCCGGCGACAAGACCAACTGGAAGACCGACCTTTCGGGCGGCATCCAGCGGGTCGCCATCGAGCACGGCTGCGCTCCGTTTGGCAACGCCAAGGCCCGCTGCGTGGTGTGGAACTTCCCGGATCCGGTGCCTCTGCACCGCGAGCCGCTGTACACCCCGCGCCGCGACCTGGTGGCCGACTACCCGACCTACGACGACCGCAGGGCGTACCGTCTGCCGACGCTGTACGCCTCCATCCAGAAGCAGGACTTCTCGGGCGAGTACCCGCTGATCCTCACCTCTGGACGGCTGGTCGAGTACGAGGGCGGCGGCGACGAGTCGCGCTCCAATCCGTGGCTGGCCGAGCTCCAGCAGGACATGTTCGTCGAGATCAACCCGCGCGACGCCAACGACCTTGGCGTGCGGGACTCGGAGATGGTCTGGGTACACGGACCGGAGGGCGGCAGCGTGAAGGTGATGGCCATGGTGACCGAAAGGGTCGGCCCTGGCGTCACGTTCATGCCGTTCCACTTTGCCGGACACTTCATGGGCAAGGACCTGCGGGACAAGTACCCGTCGGGGGCCGACCCCTACGTGCTCGGCGAAGCATGCAATACCGCGCAAACCTACGGCTACGACTCGGTGACGCAGATGCAGGAGAGTAAAACTACCCTGTGTCGCATCGAGCGGGCCTAACCGGGAGGGACATAATCATGGCTACATCAAACCAGGCACGGATGAGGTTCCTCTGCGACGCGGAGCGCTGCATCGAGTGCAACGCATGCGTAACGGCGTGCAAAAACGAGAACGAGGTGCCCTGGGGCATCAATCGGCGGAGGGTCGTCACCATCAATGACGGCTCGCCCGGCGAGCGCTCGATCTCGGTCGCCTGCATGCACTGCTCGGACGCTCCGTGCATCGCGGTGTGTCCGGTGGACTGCATCTACCAGACGGAGCAGGGGGTGGTGCTTCACTCGAAGGACCTCTGCATCGGCTGCGGCTACTGCTTCTACGCGTGCCCGTTCGGCGCGCCGCAGTTCCCGCAGGCGGGCAACTACGGCTCCCGCGGCAAGATGGACAAGTGCACCTTCTGCAACGGCGGCCCGGAGGAGACCTTCTCCGACGCCGAGTTCCAGAAGTACGGCGCCAACCGTCTGGCCGAGGGCAAGCTGCCCCTGTGCGCCGAGATGTGCTCCACCAAGGCCCTGCTCGCCGGCGACGGCGACACGGTGTCCAACATCTACCGCGAGCGCGTGGTCGCCCGCGGCTTCGGATCGGGCGCCTGGGGCTGGGGCACGGCCTACGACCAGAAGGGCACCTGAGCCCTGTGCAATTCCGGCGGGCGGGGCCTGTCCCCGCCCGTCGGCAACATCCATCCAATGAAAGGGTGCGGTCTGGAATGACGCGCAGATCGTCCGGGACCGCGCCTCTCGGCCGGCGGTTTCTCATGTGCGGCCTGACGGCGGCGCTGCTGGCCACGAGCGGCCTGACGGCATGCCGCGACTCCGAGCAGGACCGGCCAACACGCTACGACAAGGGCACCTACCTTGGCCCCACCAAGCCGGGAGCCGGCGAGGCCGAGCGGCGCGAATATCGGCTGCGCGCCCGGCATCAGGGCTTCAGCCTGTAACGATCCGCGGCCATCGACCGCACCAACGGTTCAGGAGACACCTCATGAAACGCGCGCGACTGCCACTACTGCTGGGATCCATGGCGTTTGCGCTCGCCGCGGCGGCGCTTGCCGTCACGCTGGGCGGATTTCTGGCGGGGTCCGATCCTGCACTAGCGCAGGCCGTGGAGGGGCAGCCGCCCGGCGCGGCGCTGGGCGCCACCTCGGACAGCGAGTTCTGGCGGCGCGTCCGCCAGGGCGAGCAGTTTTCGCAGTCCTTTCCCAACCCGCAGGGAGGGGTGCTGGTGCAGTCGGAGGGCGACAACTGGCGGGCCTTCCGCAACGGCCCCCTGTCGACATGGGGCGGCTGGTCGCTGCTGGGAATCGTGGTTGCGCTGGGGGCGTTCTACCTTCTTCGCGGGCGCATTCGCATCGATTCGGGTCCGGCGGGCACTACCATCGAGCGCTTCACCAACCTCGAGCGCTTCGGCCACTGGCTGCTGGCGGGGAGCTTCATCATCCTCGGCCTGAGCGGCCTCAACATCCTCTACGGCCGGTACGTGCTGCTGCCGGTGCTGGGGCCGGAGCTGTTCGCCGACGTCACCCTGCTGGGCAAGTGGCTGCACAACTACGTAGCGTTCGCCTTCATGGCGGGACTGGCGCTGGTGTTCGCGCTGTGGGTGCGGCACAACATTCCCCGCCGCGCCGACCTTCAGTGGATCGCCAAGGGCGGCGGCCTGCTGGTCAAGGGCGTGCATCCTCCCTCGCACAAGTTCAACGCCGGCCAGAAGCTGGTGTTCTGGGCGGTGATCCTTCTCGGCCTCAGCCTGTCGCTGTCGGGCATCGCCCTGCTGCTGCCGTTCCAGACGGCGATGTTCGGCAAGACGTTCGCCGCGATGAACGTCTTCGGCTTCGACCTGCCCACCCAGCTGACGATGATGGAGGAGACCCAGCTGGCGCAGCTGTGGCACAGCATCGTCGCTCTTGCGCTGATCGTGGTGGTGATCGCCCACATCTACATCGGCTCGCTGGGGATGGAGGGCGCCTTCGACGCCATGGGCACCGGCCAGGTCGACCGCAACTGGGCCAAAGAGCACCACAACCTGTGGGTTGCGGAGCTGGACGGCAGCCCGCGCGCCGACAGCTGAGCGCGTTCCCGGCAGATGGCCTGGCGGCGGGGCTTTCTGGCGCTGGCGGCCGTCTGGCTGTGGTGCGGCTCCGCCGCGGCGGACGACTATCTGCGGCTTGAGGGACACGGCGGTCCGGTGCGGGCCGTCTCCGTGTCGGGCGACACGGTACTGACCGCCAGTTTCGACACTTCCATAGGGCTTTGGAGTCTCGCCACCGGCGACAGCGTCGCCTGGCTGGAGGGGCATGACGCCAGCGTCAACGCCGTGGCGGCGGCGGGCGAGGGCCGGGCGCTGTCGGGCGGCGACGACTTCGCGGTGATTCTGTGGGACACCGGGCAGGGCGAGGCCATCGAGCGGTACGAGGGGCACCGCAGCAAGGTGACCGCGCTGGCGGTGTCGCCGGACGGCGGCCTTGCCGCCTCCGCGTCATGGGACGGGCGAATCGGCCTCTGGCCGCTGCGCGGCGGAGCGGAGTCAAGGTTTCTGGATGCCGGCAGTCCCGTCAACGACGTGCAGTTTGTCGACGGCGGGCGGGCGCTGTACTCGGCGTCGCAGGACGGAACGGTGCGCCGCTGGGAGCTGGCCGAAGGCGACCGCCAGCGGGTGGAGTACCGCAACGGTTTCGGGGTAACCCGCTTCGTCGTGGACGAGAAGGGCGGCTGGATGGTCTACGGCGACTCGAGCGGACGGGTGCGGGCGCTGGACCTGGACGACTACCGGCAGGTAGCCGACCTGACGCTGTCCGACGCGCCGATACTGGCACTGGCGCGGTCCAGCGACGGCGCCCGGGTGGCGGTGGCGGACGGCGAGGGCTACGTGCATGTGGTGTGGTCGGACCGGTGGGTGACCGAGCGGGGTTTCAGGGCGGTGTACGGCGGGCCGGTGTGGGCCTTGGCGTTTGCCGGGGACGGCGGACGGCTGGTCACCGGCAGCGTACTGGAGCATGTGGACGTCTGGCCGCTGGACTCGCTTGATACGCTGGAGGGCCAGTCTGCGGCCGTGCCGGCATGGAAGCAGGCCGACGGAGATGCGATGTCCAACGGCGAGCTGCAGTATGTGCGGCGGTGCGCGGTCTGCCACACGCTGCGGGGCGAATCGGTGCGGCGGGCCGGGCCGACGCTGTACGGGGTGTTCGGGCGGCGGGTAGGAGGGCTGGACGGCTACAGCTACTCGCCGGCGCTGGCGGAAGGGGAGTTTCTGTGGGACGAGACCACCATCGACCAGCTGTTTGACCTTGGACCGGAGGTGTTTGTGCCGGGGACCAAAATGCCGGCGCAGCGCATCGCCAGTGACGCGGACCGCGATGATCTGATTCGGTTTCTGCGTCAGGCTACCGAGGCGGAAGCCGGGGAAGCGGCACCGTGAATGCGGCTGACGGCGCGGCGGAGGCGAGATTGGGCAGTGCGGGGGCGGCAGGCGACGGCTGGGACCGCCAACGGCAGCACGGCACGTCAGTGCGAGCTTGATGTCGGACTGCCCGAAGGAGGTTACGCGGCTGACTTCGAACGGATGGACCAAGCGCAGCACGCTCCGGGGAAAGGCGTGCTGGAGTCGGTGCAGATTGGAAACCTGCCCGGCGTGGGCATGATCGTCATAGATGGAGTGGTACGGTAGATTCGCCGCCGCAGCATGCCATTCGCGCACAAGCCTCCCGATGTGGCCGGAAGCGTCTGACCGCAAGACAGATTCCTCATCAGAACACCTTACCAGGCCACGCGTCTGCTGTACTTTGGAAGGTAGAGGGCTGCACAGAGGTGCAACGAGAAATTCAGGAATGTGCGGGTATAGACCGCACGGGCCGTGTCATGCAACAGCGGTTCTGTGCTGTTGGCTGCGGTCTAGCGAGATACCAAGATCCTGCAGCTGAAGGGCTTGACAGTCTCGCAAGCAGAATGTATATGTTGGGTAGCAACAGGGAGCAGGCGGCCGAATCGGCGCTTGGGACAGACATGCAGGTGCGCTTCAGGATCCAAATCGACAAGTGCATACAGGGCATGCAGCACTTGGCTCAGCGCAAGCCCGGGATCTCCCACTACTATGTGGGGAAGATATTCTTCTTCGCTGACCGAGAGCATCTGGTTGATTGTGGGCGGCCCATATCCGGGGACCGGTATGTGGCCATGGAGCATGGGCCTGTGCCAATCACTATGCTCAGCATAATCAAAGACAACGCAGGCATCTCGGAGGAAGTCAGGGAGAAGTTCCAGTCACGTCTGAGAAGGGAGTGGGCTGGAAATCACGTTAAGCTTTGGCCGCACGAGCAAGCGCCGGAATTTCCCAGTTTGTCAGGCAGTGACATCAAGTATCTTGACGATAGCTTGAGCAAGTACGGTGAATTGGACTTTGGCCAGCTTAGGGAACTCTCGCACCACGACGAAGCGTATCAGAATGCCATGGCGAAGCCGGGGGAAAATAACGACTTGAATCCTGTCGACTGGCTTGGATATCTTGGAACGCCCGAGGAAATCGTTGATGAGCTCTATAACATGGGCGTTATTGAGCGCAACTGTCACTGAAAAATGACAGTCACGAGCGGTATTGTGGGACTCGCCCGATGGGAGGTGGCTCTTGTCTTTCAGCCGGGCCTTCGTGTTCCGCACGACAAATTCTGTATCTGCATTGATTGGGATCAGCGCTGGTTTTTCTACATCAACTCCGAGCCAACAAGAAGAAAAAAGTGGCGTCCATATACTGTGGAAGTCGAAAACTATGAGGTGTTTGGATTGACCAAAACTTCATACATTGACACGACAATGATCATTGAAGATATTCCCGAACAGGAACTCATGCAGGCAGTGAACGAAATTGAAAGAAGAATGGGGCCGCTGCCTAGAAGCGTTATTTGGCGCATACAGCGGGCAGTATCAAGCCACACTCTATTTTCCCCGGAGCAGCGAACGGCGATACTTGAATAGACGTTCGCTTCATGGAATCTTGATAGTGTACGCATTTGCAACTGGCTAGCGGCTATTGTCTACTCGCTGCTCTGCAAGGTGTCTCCCGTCCTGCCAGATGCTGCTCTAAATCTATACGCAGCCGTACCAGCATCAGTTCAATGCGCCTACCCCAACGGGTGAAAGGCGTCCCGCCAGCAGAATGCTCTTCCCCTCGATGAGGAGAGCAGATGGTTACAGTACGCAGACTATGGAAGTCAGTGTTCTGGTCCGGCATGGCAAGAGCATCCGGGAGATAGCTCAGGGGATGGGACTCAGCAAGAAAATGGTGCGCAAGTATCCGCGCCAGCCGGAAGCGGTCCGGGAGTACGGCCCAAGGCCCCGCCGAGGGTCGAAGCCTAACCCCTTCAAGGAGGGTCTCCGCAGGAGAGTCGCCAAGACGGCTCCGAAGAGTCGGGGATGCTGTCAATGGTGCATGGGCGGGTTGGAGTTGCTGCCGCACCTGCTGGATAGGCTGGTGGTATGGGCTTGGAAGGGTGAACCGGCGTTGCCGGGATAGGCAGGGTCATGCGAAGTCGGTCGAGCTGACGGTCACTGGCGCCGTACGCGGGTAAGCTTGGTCAGCCCACTCTGGTAAGGATAGCGGAGAGGGTGGCGGGGCGGAGCTAGTCCTCGAGTTTCTCGCCCTTCTCGTACTTCTCGCGCAACTCGAATACCTCATCGATATCTGTTGCCCAGAACAAAGGCAGACACCAACTTTTGATCTGTTCCAGTTCTGCTGCCCGAACCTGCCACTGGCGCTTCTTGGGTACTCGCTGAAACTTCTCGTACAGTACTTCGAGAAACATATCGACAGCACCGCGCCTCTCGCTATCTATGAAGAGCCCAGTGGCAAGGCTTTCCATTCGCATGATCGTTTGCCCCACCCACATGTCCCTCCGGGACTGATTGTGACTAGGAAACGAAGCGCAGCTAGTCTCGAACACCGCGTCGATGTTGGGTTCCGAGAGCAGACGCCGTCCCCATGCTTTGACCTGTTCCACAGAAGCGTCCAGAATCTGCTGCTCGTGCCCTTCAGGACTTCGCATAAACTTCGCGTGCAGCATGCTCAGAAGCAGGCAAACAACGCCGTATTTCTCGCCATGCAGCTTGCTGATCAATCTGCCGTTCCTAATGCCATTCAAGAAGAATCCGGCGGCTAGAGTTCCCATATCTAGGCCCGTCTGCCTTAGGTGCTCCCAGTCTGGTTCGCTTTGAGGAGACGGGCTGAGTCTAGTCTCAAATACCGTGCCGATGTCTGGTTCCGATAGTGTACGCAGACTCCACGTCTTGATCTGCTCTACCGAAGCGTCCCCAATCAACCGCTCGCACTCTTCGGGCACCTGCTGAAACTTGTCCCACAGCAGATCCAGAAGAATATCGACATCGTCGTCTATGTTGTACGTGGCGGGTTGGCTTTCCATTCGTAATTCCGACATCTCCATGCCCTCCTGTATGGACTAACGGGCGGAACTAGCCCTCGAACACAGCGTCGATGTTTGGCGCCTTGACCAGACGCTTACACCAAGCCCTGAGCTGTTCCAGCGAAGCGTCCCGAATCTGCTGCTCGCGCTCTTCGGGCACCAGCTGAAACTTCTCCCCCAGCAGTTCCAGAAGTATGCCGACAGCAGTGCGCTTCTCGAATCCTCCGGCTAGATTTCCCAAATGCATATCTGCCTCCTCCTCGCCAAATTGGTCTTTCAGCAGGGCCGAGACTTGGTCCTCTGCCAAGTCGACCCAAGTCACAATGTAGCTGTTGAAGAAGTCCCTGTCAAGCGAGCGGATAAGCCCGCGAATCACGTAGACGGCTTCCTCGTTACTCAGCTTCTTTTTGTGGGAGCGGGCCAGCACCAGCAGCGCGGCGCCCTTGGTCGGGTCCTTGGGCAGAACCTTCAGCGTGATCTGCGACGCGTCGAACCGAAGGACGCGGCCGCCGAGTTCTTCCGCCAGATGTGCCAGTTCCGGCGGCGCGTCCACCATGTCGCGCACGTTGTCGGGACGGTCCATAACGCCAGGACCGTGCATGAACACGATGACGAAGACCAGCGGCACCTTGCCGGACTCGGGATCCTTCCGCAGCTGCCGCAGCTGGAAGACCAGGCGGTTGATGTTGCCCTGCAGGACGTCGCCTCGGTCGTCGTAGGACTT
>CAZPIN010000180.1:0-1564 GCA_964586735.1 uncultured Rhodobacterales bacterium
GGTGGTCGCTGCTGCGACCGTATGCCACTGTTCTGCTCATTGGATGCCTCCAGTTGAAACTTGCCGGGGATTCTGCCGCTGCCCGGCGATCAGGTCAGCGCCCCAAATTTTTGCCCTCTTTCCGCCACGCGCCACGTCGCCAAGGCGACGCGGGCAGGCAGCCGTCCAGAAGGCTGCGGCTGAGCCAAGCTGTTGCGCGGCAGCCTCCGTGCGCCAGACATGGAGGACTTCCATGCCCTGCAGCCGCCACCAGCTGACTCGCGACGTACCTTGCCAGATGTCATCCTGCTTGGCAAGCCGCATCTCACGCTGACCATAGCGAGACTTCTCGTCCGATGCAAGGTCCGCCCGGCCGGCAGTCCAAGCGGCACGATGGCTTCGTACTGCCCGCTCCCCTTGAAGACATGGCATCTGGCTTGCCTGCTCATCACGCTCCGCTGCCGCCAAGACAACAAAGCCTCCGAAGGGCCAGACACCCCCGTCGCCGCTTCCCTTCAAGATGTCAGCGCGGCGCGGTCGTGCTCTCTAAAGTCCCAGCCGAGCCTGCACCATCGTCCGACGCTCCACGGTCTCGCTGTTCTCGTCGCGCTCCCCATACAGATTCACCCGAAGCCGCTCCAGCGATTCCGACGCGCCCCGCAGCTCCACGCCAACCTGCACCCGGCGCTCGCCATCTCCTGTCTCCATCTCGCTGTAGGGAGACACCAACGCCAAGTCGCCAAACGCACCTACGCCATAGCCCAGCCGTGCCCGCAGCGACGCGCCAGCCTCCTCGGCGCTTCCAGCATCCATATCAGCCCCTGGCGCCGCGCCGCTCCAAAGCGAGTCGGCAGTGCCCATTTGCGGGACGTTCCAGCGCGGCTCCAGAGACAGCCGCAGGCCGCGTCCGCTCTGGCCGGGCGCGTAGGCTACGTCCAGCCCCGCGCCCCACTCGCTGAAGCCTTCCTGCGAATGCAGCAAAAGCAGGCTGACGCGTCCCGCCATCTCCAGTCCGCCATCCGCCGAGGCGTAGCGAACCTCACCCGCCACGTCCGCGCCGGCGCCCTCCGCACCGTCACCGCTGTCCATCCGCGCTCCCAGCTCGAAGCGATTCGACACCGTGCCACCGCTGGCCGTCTGCCTGGTCGAATCGCCCTCCAGCGCCAGACGAAGCCGTGATGCCTCCGCTGCAAGCTCGTCGAAGCCGTCCGTCTGCTCTGCGGTCATCGACGTCCTGAAGATGTCTCCCCGTAAGGCGTAGTCGTACCTGCCCCTCCTCTTGGAGGCGCCCTTCGCCCCCAGAGCCAGCATCGTCATGGACACGTCCGCCTCCACCGCGGCGCTTCCACTGCCCAGCTCCGCCGTGCCAGACCCGACTCCGAAGCTGCCCCAGACGCCAAGGCCGGTCACCCCCATCCAGTGCATGTACGGAGTCACTCCCGTCAGCGACGTCTCGACAGCGCCCATGTTGGCCTGTCCGCCGCTGCTGGCCTTGTAGTCAGAATCGCCCGACAGCCGGCTCAGCGCCACGCCAGCCAGAATCTCTCCGCTGCGCCAGTCGACGCCCGCAAGCATCACCTGCGCC
>CAZPIN010000181.1:0-12225 GCA_964586735.1 uncultured Rhodobacterales bacterium
CGACAGCGGCGACGGCAATGTGGGCGCTGGCCTGGATTTTGCGGCGGAGACGCGCTGGGAGGCGCCGATAGCCGGACTTGAGGTGGCGGGGCGCGTGAGCGCGCTTCTGCAGCACCAGCAGAGCGGCTACTCGGAATGGGCCGCTGGCGTGGCGGTGATGTACGTCCCCGGCTTTGGCGGCAGGGGGATGCATCTGTCGCTGGAGCCCCGCTGGAACGTCCCGCGGATGGGCGCCGCCGACTCGCTTTGGAGCGGCGCGCGCGCCGGGATGGACGCCGGCGAGGCGGAGGAGGCAGGCGCGTCGATGCATGCGCGTCTGGGCTACGGTCTGGGCACCCTGAACGAGCGGATGCTGGCGACTCCGTATGGCGAGGCGGAGGCGGGCGCCGGGGAGCGGCGTCTGCGGCTTGGCATGGAGTTTCGCGGGGCGGACTCTGCGGCTGGACGGCTGCGGATGGACCTCTATGGTGAGCGCGCCGAGAGGGACTTGGAGGACGCCGAGAGCAGGCTGATGCTTGAGGCGCGGCTGGGACTGTAGGTGTCGCCAAGCGCGAGCCGTGCGCGGCGGTTTCCTGAATTGTCGAGGCAGAATAGCCTGAAAAAACCAGACAGAGGCATCAGAACATCTCGCAGTGGTAGTACTGCGCCCGCAATCAGGCAAAGGCCAGCCAGCAGGTGCCAGAAGCGCCGCTCAGGGGGCCGCCCGAACGCAGCAGCCCCCAGCTGCAATGAAGGCAGTACCGTCGGCGCGGCGATGGTCGTCAGCGTTGGCGTGTTCGGCGGAATCGGCCCGCTTGAAGTAGTCCTGCACCGTGCTGATGCCAGCCCCAAGGCAGTGCGCAACTCTGCGGTCTGAAAAGCCCTGCGACCTTCCGTCGCGGCGGACGTCCGGTCCAGGAAAGGGCAGGCTTTACCTGGCAGCCTGAACTGTGGCGACTGATTGCCTGAGGGAAGGCCCGTGACGGCCTCCAGCCCCTCGTCAGAGGAGGGCTTGGTGCGGCTTCCTTCAGCCGAATTTCCACAGGAGATGGGACAGTAACGCGCGGCGCTGGTGGTCGACTACGGCCATGCAGTTCCGGGCGGCTTGGGAGACACTTTGCAGGCTGTACGCCGACACGCCTATGCGAACGTACTGGATGCGCCGGGAGAGTGCGACCTATCGGCGCACGTAAATTTTGCCGCGCTGGCAAGAGCGGCGGCGGCGGAGGGGGAGGTGGCGAGCCAGGTCGTGCCGCAGGGCACGTTTCTGGAGCGGCTGGGCCTTGGCGCCCGCGTAGAGTCGCTGGCCCGCGGCAAGCCGGAGGAGACGCGGCAGGCGCTGGAAGCCGCTTGGTCGAGGCTGGCGGAGTCGATGGGAGTGGTGTTCAAGGCGATGGCCCTGACGTCGCCCACCTGGCTGACGCCAGAGGGGTTTGGTAAGGAATCGGCTGCCGAAGATGTGCGCTGAGCCGATGCCGCGTCAGCTTGGCCCGACCGCAGCCCATCTTCTGGGCGGCTGCACGGTCCCTTCCTGCTGCTGCGCTTCACGGGGTGGCATGGGAACAGCCTTTACTGAGGCACCGGTTTCCGCGCCGCCAACCAGTCAATGGACGCTGGAGATATGGGCGGCGCGGCTTGCCAAACGGGATGAAGTCTGGTGCCGTCGCTGCGAGTCAGATGGCGGTTGCATCGAGGCGTGTCAATCTGGCAAAGCCGGTACCGTCGCGATCAGACGCGCCGTAAGGTGACTGGCATGTAGGGGTATCGGGGAGAGGGCATCCCGTTGCAGATTGAGGGATGCAGAACCAGCTCCGGACGCTGCGCGGTCAGGGAGGGCGGCTGCGAATTATGGTCTCTGAATTTGCTGGTATGGTTGGCGCGCAGAATTGGACCGCATGAGCAGCTCGACGAGTCGGCCGGGATGCGGGATAGCCTGTATGGCAGAATCTGAGGAAACCCCATGACCATAACATCTATTTGCGAATCTCCTGAAGTGCAAGCGGACGGAACCATTGGCATAGGTCGGCTTGCCCCGCAGGTACATGGCGGTCGAGCAAATTACCGCGGCATCGGCCAGCCCCCCAAGTATGGACAGCAGGGGAGAATGAGACTGCAGGCGATGCCAGCATGCGAAAGCGGCAGCGCCATGAATCGCAAAGGCATAGGCGCACCCCATCATGGGTGGCGGCTGGCGCTAGCTGGCATCCTTCTGGGAGCGGCGGCGCTGGCCGTCCCGTCGGAGGTGGAGGCTCAGTCGGGAGTGTATTCCTCGACGGAGAGGATCTTGCTCACCAACCAGAACCGGCCCTTCGAGCTTGCCACCCGTGTGAACAACACATACAACGACCCCAGTGCTCCTCAAAGTAATGGTGACGTTGCCCAGGCGTTCACCACTGGCGACGGCGGGCAAATCCGCCCGCGCAAACTCACCCTGTGGTTTGCCAACGGCACCCATAACACCATCTTGGATGCCGACTTCAGCGTCGTGATATATCGGGACACCGAGCAATATCCCCCGGGCTCAGGCTCGTTCGTCTCCAGAGGCCGGCCCACCAGCAGTTACATCACCTTTACCAACCCCAGCAACCTGGGGGGCGAAGGTCCGAAGGTGTTTACCTACGACGGCCCCGCCGACCTTGGGCGGCCTGTCACATACCACATCGTGGTGAAGTACAACAAGGCTCGCGGTGTTAATAACCTCAATCTCGGACGGGTGGGCACCGGCTCCGACAGCAGCAGCCAGACTGGCTGGAGCGTGGGCACCCTCCAGCGGGGACAGCAAACGGCGAACACCTGGGTCTCCAACGCCAACGCCAGTCTGAGATTCAGGCTGGAAGGGGTCAGGTCGAACGATGGCGCAGCCGCCTCTGGCGGGCCGATGATCACGCTTACCAGCGACACCTCGACCTCGTTTACCGGCGCCCCTTCTGCCGGTACATCCCTAACGGCGGTGACGATGGGCATCACTGACCTCAGCGGGCTACCGACAAACACCGCCGACTACAGCTGGAAGTGGCAGTGGGCGACCACCCAAAACGCCGCCGACGGCGCCTGGACGGACATATCTGGCGCGACTTCAGCCACTTACACGCCAGTCGCGGCGGACCAGGGCAGGCACCTCCGGGCGGAGGTGTCGTACACCGACCTCGACGGCTTCGACGAGACCGTGGCCAGCGACGGGACGCTGGCCGTAAACAGCCCTCCTACCGGCGGGCCGCCAACGATCACATACACCACCAGCATGCCCCGGGTCGGCACGGCCCTAACGGCATCGACGACGGGTATCTCGGACGCCGACGGTCCGGCCACGCTGACCTTCAAGTACCAGTGGCGGCGGGCGGACGATGCCAGCGGCGGGGGCGCAGCCAACATCTCCGGCGAGACCAACTCGACTTACACGCTCACTACGGACGACGCGGGGAAATTTATACAGGTCATAGTGTCGTACACTGACGACAACGACACCGACGAGAGCCTCGATAGCGGTTGGACGGAGGTGGCAAACAGCGCCCCCACTGGCGGGCCGCCGACAATTACATACACAGCCAGCATGCCCAGGGTTGGCACGGCCCTAACGGCGGCGACGACGGGGATCTCTGATGCTGATGGTCCGGCCACGCTGACCTTCATGTACCAGTGGCGGCGGGCGGACGATGCCAGCGGTGGGGGAGCAGTCAACATCTCCGGCGGAACCTCGTCGACCTACACGCTTGCGACGGCAGACGCGGGCAAATTCATCCGGGTTGTAGTGTCGTACACCGACGGTGGCGGCGAGGGTGAAAGCCTCGATAGCGCCTGGGTGGAGGTGGTGAACAGCGATCCCGTCGGCGGACCGCCGACGATCATGGGCATGGCTCGGACCGGCGTGACGCTGACCGCAGTGCCTGGCGCCATCACCGATGCCGATGGCGGTGTGCCGGTAAACGACGAAGACTTCACTTATCTGTGGCGGCTGGCGGACGACGCCAGCGGAGGAGGCGCTGCGGACATTCCCAGCTCGAACTCGCTGACCTACACCGTCACCACGGCCGACGTGGGCAAGTACATTCGGGTCGTGGTGTCGTACACCGACGGCGGCGGTACTGATGAGAGCCTCGAAGGCCCCTGGACGGAGGTAGAAAACAGCGACCCCGTCGGCAAGCCGACAATCTCCGGCACCCTGGAGT
This sequence comes from uncultured Rhodobacterales bacterium, assembly GCA_964586735.1. GTDB lineage: Bacteria > Pseudomonadota > Alphaproteobacteria > Rhodobacterales > CAZPXZ01 > CAZPXZ01. Next base: position 4,146 of record CAZPIN010000181.1, read on the forward strand.
CGGGACAGGGCGCTGAGGCGGATACGACGGGCATTTCCGACCCTGACGGTCCTGCTACGCTGACCTTCACCGGCTACCAGTGGAGGCGGGCGGACGACGCGGCTGGCACGACAAACGCCGCGGACATCGCCGGCGCAACCGCGTCGACCTACGACCTTACACGGGCCGACGAGGACAGGTTCATCCAGGTCGTGGTGTCGTACACCGATGGTGTCGACAACGATCACAGCGTGGAGAGCGACTGGACGGCGACGGGCAGAGCAAATTACGACCCCGCTGGCGGGCCGCCAACGATCACCGGTACGGCCCGGGTTGGCCTGCCGTTGACTGCGGTGACGACAGGCATCACCGACACTGACGGACCGAGCCCGCTGGTCTTCACCTACCAGTGGAGGCGGGCGGACGACTCGGCTGGCACGGCAAACGCCGCGGACATCCCCAATACGGACTCGATTTCCTACACGCTCACCGCGGCAGACGCGGGCAAGTACATCCAGGTCGTGGTGTCGTACAACGATGATGGCGGTACCGACGAGAGCCTCGATAGCGCCTGGACGGAGGTGCTTAACAGCGCCCCTGTCGGAAGGCCGACAATCTCCGGCATTCCGGAAGCTGGGCATACCGTAACAGCGGTGACGACGGGCATTACAGATGTCGATGGCGGCGTACCGGCAACTGCCGCTGGATTCGCGTACCAGTGGCGACGAGCGGATGACGAGACTGGCACAACTGGCCTGATCAATTTGGGAACTGGCGCGAGCTACGCCGTTACCACTGCAGAAGAGGACAAGTTCATCCAGGTTGTGGTGACGTACACCGACGGCGGCGGTGCCGAGGAGAGCGTGCCGAGCGTCTGGACGGCTACGACCCGGCCGCCGACGATTGAAGGCACGCCCCAAGTCGGCCGGGTTTTGACGGCGGCAACGACGGGCGTTTCCGATCCCGACGGTCCGGCCATGCCGGATTTCAGCTACCAGTGGTGGCGGGCGGATGACGTGGCCGGCGCGGGTGCAGCGGAAATCAACGGCGCGGACTCGTCAACCTACACGCTTGCCACGGCCGACACGGGCAAGTTCATCCGCGTGGTGGTGGCGTTTATGGACGGCGAAGGCAACGAGGAAATCAGGAGGAGCGCATGGACCGGACCTGCCGCGCCGGAGACGATCGGCCTGCTGACGATCAACTCGCCAACCGTGGACGAGGGCGATTCGGGAACGACGCCGATGGTGTTCACCGTGACGCCAAGTTTGGCGCCGACTGCGGAGGAAACGGTCAGCTACGCGATTACTGGCACGGCGACGGCTGGCGACGACTTCGCGGCGGCCACCTCCGGTACGCTGACGTTTCCCGCTGGCAGCAGCGCCGTGCAGACGATCGAGGTCATGGTCAACGGCGACATGAACCAGGAAGACGACGAAACGGTGATCGTAACGCTGTCAGCACCAAGCTTGGGACTGGCGCTGGGCGCAGGCGCCATCGGCACGGGTACCATCACCAACGACGACGAGTTCACACTGTCCATCGATTCGCCAGAAGTTGACGAGGGCGACGCCGGTACGGCGCAATTGACGTTCACGGTGACGCTGGGCGCCGTTTCCACCAACCCGGTGACCGTCGATTACGAGGTCACTGGCGGCACCGCCGCGGAAGGCGCGGACTACGCCGCCTTGCCCTCCGGCACGCTTACCATTCCCGCCGGGATGACCTCCGGTACGTTTGCCGTGACGGTCAACGGCGACACCGACGCCGAGCCCAGCGAAACGGTGGCCGTGTCGCTCTCCAACCCAGGCGGCGGCGACCCCGCCAACCCGCCAGCCATAGAAACCGCCGTTGGTACGGGCACCATCCGCAATGACGACAGTCCTACGTTCACCGTTGATATGCCTGGGGTCGACGAGGGCGACTCGGGCACGTCCGCGATGATCTTTACGGTGACCATGTCCCCCGTATGGGACGAGACGGTGACGGTCGGATACGCGATTGCGGGCGGCGCCGCCGAGGGCGAGGCGACCGCCGGAGAGGACTTTCTGGCGGCGTCCGGCACGCTGATCTTCGCTGCGGGGGAGAGCGAAAAACTCGTCGCGGTAACGGTTTTGGGCGACCGGGCGGCGGAGCCCGATGAGACGGTGGTGCTGATCCTATCCGACACTTCGGACAACGCGCAGATTGGCCAGGCCGACTGGCCCGGCGTCATTCGCACCGACGACTACGAGATCGAGGTCGCCGCGTCCGCCGCCTCCATTCCCGAGCCTGCCGCCGGCGCCAGCGTCGAGCTGCTCTTCACGGTGACGCTGGCCGAGAGCTGGAGCCGTGAGGTTGAGTTTGCCTATACGCTGGGCGGCTCGGCTACCGAAGGGGCCGACTACTCCGCCGTCGCCGCCACGGCAATGGCCGACCGCGGAACGACGGACGACGGCAGGCTTGTGTTTCCGCAAGGCATGACCGTGCGCACGGTGCGGCTTTCCGTCAACGGTGACATTGTCGACGAAGAAGCGGAAACTATTGCCATCGAGGTACACAGCCTTGCCGGCGCCCGGCTGGGCGGAGAGCAGGCGACAGTCACGCCGCCGGCGGCGCGCCCCGCCGCGGTGCTGTCGGTGGTCCAGCTGCGGACGACGGAATTGGCGGAAGACGATCCGGTGGTCGTGTTCAGGGTAAGCGTGGAAGGCGCGCGCACCGCTGCGACTACCTTCGACTGGAGGGTGACCCGCATCGCGGAGGACGGGCCGGGTACTGCGCTGGCACGGACTTCGGGCGGACTCGCGCCGAGGGCGACGGTCGAAGTGCTGGCGGACAGCGCGGACCCGAACAACCCTCCGGGCGTCAACGCACGGGGCTCCATTGCGGCGGATGAGTCCATCGCCGAGATTGTAGCGACGCTTGTCTCGTCCGTGGCTTCGGGCGACGTGCTCGGTATTGAGATCTTCAATCTGGGATGCGGCTCAAGCGTTTGCGCCGTCAGCCAGGAGGGGGTCGCCGCGGCTAACCGCGGGGATTTGTCCGCTGATACCGCCGACGCAGCTCTGGCGGCCGTGGTACCGGTTGAGCTGGGCGGCGGCATGGAGGTCTTGGCCCAGACGCATGCGCTGGCCGGTTTTGGCCGTTCCGTGGCGTCGGGCATTGTCGGCGGCGTCTGGCGTCGGGCTGAAGCCCATCGGTTGGGAGAGCGCGGCTCGACGGCCCAGCTGGGCGGCCGCGCCATTGACGTGCAGGCGATGGGCAGCGGCGACGCGGGCCGGGCGGCGCGGGAAATCGCGAGCCTGTTTGGCGTGGATGTGGCCGCGCCGCCGCAGCATGCAGGCAGCGGACTCGGCGGCTGGGACGAAGCTCCGTATGGCAGCGACGCCTGGAGCGGACGGCCGGAGTTGCTGGGCGGCGCCAGCCTGGCGAAACGCAGCCGTTTCGCGCTGCCTGCGGACGACGGCATGGGGACGCGTTCGCTGACCTTCTGGGGAGAGACTGGCGCGACGGGATTCGACGGCGAGCCGGACGAGGGAGCGCAAGTGGATGGGGGCACGACGACTGCCCTGACGGGCGTCGACTGGAATACCGGAGAGTATCTGGCGGGCGTGGCGGTCAGCCGCTCCTGGGGAGACGCGGACTATTCGGTAGACGGGGGCGGCGGACTGGCTGGCGTGGACGGTGAGCAGAAAGTCACGCTGACGACAGTTTCCCCTTATCTGCACCTGCTTACATCGGGGGGCACGGGAGTCTGGGGAAGCGTTGGGATTGGATCGGGCACCATGGAGATGGAAGGCGCGGTCGGCGTGACCGAAACGGACGTAAGGCTAAAGATGACGGCGGTTGGACTGAAGGGCCCCTTGAAGCGGGCGGGCGATATTGACGTTGCCCTGCGGGGGGATTTCTTCCATGCGCAGACCGAGGCGAAACAGGCGCAGGGCTTTGACGAGGTCAAGGCGGGGGCTTCGCGGATGCGTCTGGCCTGGGAAGGAGCGTCTCGGCGGGAACTGGAAGGCAGCGGGTCGACGTCCAGCCGCTTCGAGATGGGGGCCAGAATCGACAGCGGCGACGGCGGCGAAGGCATGGGGCTGGATTTCGCGGCGGAGACCCACTGGGCGGCGCCGATAGCCGGGCTGGAGGTGGCGGGACGGGTGAGCGCGCTGCTGATGCATGAGGAGAGCGGCTACCGGGAATGGGCCGCTGGCGTGGCGGTGATGTACGCTCCCGGCTTTGGCGGTCGGGGGATGCAGCTGTCGCTGGAGCCTCGCTGGAACACCCCGCGGACGGACCTTGCGACCGAGCTGTGGGACGGGTCCGGGATTGACGTCGACTCTGGTGGCGCTGAGGATGCCGGAGCGTCGCTGCAGGCGCGTCTGGGCTACGGCGTAGGCGCTATGGACGAGCGTGTCCTGGCGACTTCGTATGGCGAGGCGGCGGTGGGCGTCGGGGAGCGGCATCTGCGGCTGGGCATGGAGTTGCGCGGGTCGGACTCTGCGATTGAACGGATTCAGGTTGACCTGTACGGAGAGCGCGGCGAGAGCGATTCGGAAGACGCCGGCAGCAGGCTGATGCTTGAGGCGCGGCTGGGACTGTAGATGTCGCCAACTGCGAACCATATGCGGCGGTTTCCTGAATCGTTGAAGCAGGATGGCCTGCGAAAACCAGACAGAGGCATCGGAACATCTTTCGCAGCAGAAGTACTGCGCCCGCAAACAGGCAAAGGCCGGCCAGCAGGCGCCAGAAGCGCCGCTCGGGAGTCCATCCGAACGTAGCAGTCCCCATATGCGATGACAGCAGCACCGTTGATACGGCGATGACCGTCAGCATCGGCGTGTTCGGCGAAATCTGCGCTGCCGGGGTCAGCCTCGCTGCAGGGCGGCAGGCTTGTCTGGGTATCGAACGCGGGCAGGGGCACCCCTCTGCAGATTGAGAGATGCAGAGCCAGATCCGGGCGCTGCGCGGGTTGAGGTCTTGGATTTTGCTGCTAGAGTCGAGGCACAGACTGTGGCCGCATTCGCAGCTTGGCAGTTAGCTGGAGCTGTGGAATAGCCACTACGGCAAGAGCAGAAGAAACACCATGATCATCACAGCGGTTAGCGAATCTCCGGGAATGCCAGCGGACGGAAGCATTGGCATGGGGCGGCTTGTCCCGTGGGTATACGGCGGTCGGGCGAATTACAGCAGTATCGGCCAGCCCCCCCCCCCCAGCAAGGATGACAGGGGCCCGAGACTACGGCCGGTGTCAGCTAGCGAAAGTGGTAGCGTCATGAGCGGCAAACACATTAACGCGCGCCACCAAGGTGGGTGGCTGGCGCTAGCTGGCATCCTGCTGGGAGCGGCGGCATTGCTCGGCCCGTCGGCGGTTGAGGCCCAGACGCTGACAACAACAGAAAGGACCTTCCTTTCCAACGAGGACCAGACCGTTAGCACCGATTCCGAACGGGAATACTTTTTTGTGGCGAACTATGTGGCTGGAGTCGGTATAGGCCCTAGTGATCCTATCTTTGGTTCCATCGCCCAGTCGTTCACCACTGGCGATTTCCGCAACAACCTCAACGAAAAAGTGGGTGTCTTCCCGCGAACGCTAACCCTGTGGATCGGTAGTACTTCCAACGTGGACGATCGCCAAATCAACAACGTCTCCGTTGAGATATGGCGAGGTCTCAGCGGCGGCGTAGCCACTGGCGAACCCGCCAGCCATTATATCACTCTGGACAATCCTGATACTCTGGATGGCGGCGGCGAGTTTGAGTTCACTTACGACGGTAGCAACGATTTGGGAGCGGACATCCCATACCACATAGTGGTGAATTTCGAACAGAACGGGCAAAATTGGGTGCTGCCCGTCGAACTGACAAGTGGCACAGCCACCACCGCCGCTAGCGAAAACCTTCCCGGCTGGAGCGCGGGTTCTCTTCTGCTGGGACGAGCGGGCAACTGGAGCGCCCCAGTAAGCGGGACCCCCAGGCTGCGCTTCAAGCTGGAGGGGGTCAGGAGGCCTATAGCAGCCACTGGCCAGCCAGCGATCACGCTCACCAGCGACTCCACAGGGACCGCGTTCACCGGCGCCCCTTCGGCCGGCGCGTCCCTGACGGCTGTGCCCGGAACCGTCGCTGACACCAACGGGCTGCCGGACAGCTTCAGCTGGCAGTGGCAGTGGGCGACCTCTCAAGCCCCCGCCAGCGAATCCGACTGGACGAACATAACTGGCGCGACCTCGGCCACCTACTCGCCGGTCACGGGTGACGGAGGCAGACACCTCCGGGCGGTGGTGTCGTTTACCGACGACGACGGCTACGCCGAGAGCCGGGCGAGCGCCGGGACGCTGGCTGTAGCCCAAAACAGCCCTCCTGGCGGCGGGGCGCCGACGATCATGGGCACGGCCCGGGTTGGCCTGGCGCTGACGGCGGTGCCCGACGCCATCACCGATGCCGATGGCGGGGTGCCGGCAAATGCCGAGGACTTTACGTACCAGTGGCGGCGGGCGGACGACGCGGCTGGTACGACAAACGACGAGGACATAAGCAGTTCGAATTCTGTGACCTACACCCTCGCTGCGGCAGACGAGGGCAAGTACGTTCAGGTGGTGGCGTCGTACATTGACGGCGGCGGTACCGAGGAGAGCGTTGAAAGCGCCTGGACGAAGGTGAACAACAACCCCGATGGCGGGCCGCCCACGATCACGGGCACGCTCCGGGTTGGTCAGGTGCTGACGGCGTCGACGACAGGCATCATGGACGCCGACGGTCCGGAACCGCTGGTCTTGAGGCATGGGTGGGTGCGGGCGGACGACGATACAGGCACAAACCCGGAGGTAGCGTCATTTCCTAGTACGGTGCCGACCTACACGCTCACAAGTGACGACGAGGGCAAGTTCATCCGATTGTCGGTGTCCTACACCGACGACGGCGGTACCGATGAGACGCTTGAAAGTGTCTGGACGAAGGTGAACAGCGACCCCGGCGGCGGGGCGCCTACGATCACGGGCACGGCCCGGGTTGGACAGGCGCTGACGGCAGTGCCAGACGCCATTACCGATGCCGATGGCGGCGTGCCGGCAGATGCTGCCGACTTCACTTACCAGTGGCGGCGGGCGGACGACGCGGCCGGCACCACAAACGACGCGGACATCCCCAGCACGGACTCGGTGACCTACACGCTCGCAGCGGCAGACGAGGGCAAGTACGTTCAGGTGGTGGTGTCGTACACTGACAGCGACGGCACCGACGAGAGCGTTGAAAGTGCCTGGACGAAGGTGAACAACAACCCCGTCGGCGGGCCGCCGACGATCACGGGCATGGCCCGGGTTGGACAGGCGCTGACGGCGGTGCCCGGCAGCATCACCGATGCCGATGGCGGCGTGCCGGCAAATGCCTCAGGCTTCACCTACCAGTGGCGGCGGGCGGACGACGCGGCTGGCACGACAAACGACGAGGATATAAGCAACGCGGATTCGGCGACCTACACGCTCACCGCGGCCGACGAGGGCAAGTACATTCAGGTGGTGGCGTCGTACACCGACGGCGGCGGCACGGATGAGAGTCTTGAGAGCGCCTGGACGAAGGTGAACAGCGACCCCGTCGGCAAACCAACGATCTCCGGCAATCTGGAGTCGGGGCAGACCGTGTCAGCAGTAACGACGGGCATCTCCGACCCTGACGGTCCGGCCACGCTGGCCTTCAGCGGTTACCAGTGGCGACGGGCGGACGACGCCAGCGGCTTGAACGCCGAGGACATCACTGGCGCAACCCAGTCGTCTTACACCCTCACAACGGCCGAAGAGGGCAAGTACATTCAGGTTGTGGTGTCGTACACCGACGGCGACGGCGAGAGCGAGGGCGTGGAGAGCGACTGGACGGCGGTGGGCAGAGACAACAGCGACCCTGCTGGCGGGCCGCCGACGATCACTGGCACGGCCCGGGTCGGCCAGGACCTGATGGCGGAGACGACGGGCATCACCGACGCTGACGGCCCGAATCCGCTGGTCTTCAGCTACCAGTGGCGGCGGGCGGACGACGCGGCAGGCGCCGTGAACGCCGGCAGCATCCCCGGGCCTGGGGCAATGCTGTCGACCTACACGCTTACCGCGGCAGACGCGGGCAAGTACATCCAGGTCGTG
>CAZPIN010000182.1:0-14153 GCA_964586735.1 uncultured Rhodobacterales bacterium
GCCTAGACCTTACGGGGAAAGTGAACCAAGTCGTGGCCGACGACCGGCCCATTATGGCGATTCTCGCCGGGCCTAACGGTGCGGGCAAGTCTTCTTTGTACAATATCCGCGTAGTGGAACTCGTAGATGGTCCGTTCATCAATGCAGACGACATACAGCGCGACGAGCTCAAGGACTCGCGTTTCGAGGCTTCGCTGGAGGCGGCGAAAATCGCCGAAGAACGCCGTCGCGACCACTTCGAAAGAAAGCAGGATTTCGCCACGGAAACGGTGTTCTCGCACCCCTCCAAACTGGAGCTGGTTAGCGATGCGAAGTCAATGGGATTTCGAGTGTTTCTCTTTCACGTCAGCGTTGAAGACCCCAGAATGCTGCTGGAACGGGTCAGTGGCCGCGTAGCCGAGGGCGGTCACGGTGTGCCGGAGGACAAGATTCTGTCGCGCTATGAGCGCAACGCTCCACTCATTCGTCAGGCAGCGTTGATCAGCGATTACGCGGAGGTCTTTGATAACTCACATACGAACCAGCGGCATCGATGGATTCTGTCGTTTACCGATGGCGGGGTGGTAGCGGTTAGTGACGACATCCCACAGTGGGTGCAGAAACTCTATGGACCTGACCTCGAGTAGCATTGCGACGGGATGCCGACACTGTTCCTGTACTCTCGAATCTGTGCTCAGGCTGCCTCTGCTCCAAGGTCAGGCCTGATATCCGCAAGTGCGTTTTTCGCGCTGCGGCTTCTCAGCCGGTGAACGCCTGGATTCCTGTCTGCGCCCTTCCCAGCACCAGCGCGTGGATGTCGTGTGTGCCCTCGTAGGTGTTGACGGTTTCGAGGTTGGTCATGTGGCGCATCACCGGATAGGCGTCAGTGATGCCATTGGCGCCCAGCATGTCACGTGCAACGCGGGCAATGGCCAGCGCCTTGCCAGCGGCGTTGCGCTTGATCAGCGAAACCGCTTCGGGCGTCGTGCCGCCAGCATCCTTGAGACGGCCCACCCGCAGAGAGGCCTGCAGGGAAAGGGCGATTTCCGTCTGCATGTCGGCGAGCTTGATCTGAATGGCCTGGTTGGCGGCCAGCGGACGGCCAAACTGATGCCGCTCAAGGACATAGTCGCGGGCCGTCTTCCAGCATGCTTCGGCCGCGCCCATCGCCCCCCAGGCGATTCCGTAGCGGGCGCTGTTGAGGCAGCCGAACGGTCCCTTCAGCCCCTTAGCCCCCGGCAGCACACGGTCTTCAGGCACCAGCGCGTTGTCCAGGACGATCTCTCCGGTAGGCGAGGTGCGCAGGCTCATCTTGCCCTCGGTCGCCGGAGTCGAGACGCCCTCGTCGGCGGTCTCCACCAGAAACCCGCGCAGGACGCCTTCCGGGTCTTTCGCCCAGACCACGCACAGGTCGGCAAACGGCGCGTTCGATATCCAGGCTTTGACTCCGTTCAGGCGCCAGCCTCCATCGACAGGCTCGGCTCTGGTTAGCAGCCCGCCGGGGTCGGAGCCATGGCCGGGCTCGGTGAGTCCAAAGCATCCAGCGATTTCGCCGCGAGCTAGACCGGGCAGGTATCGCTCCTTCTGCTCCGGCGTTCCGTAGCTGTGGATGGGCCACATCACAAGCGATGACTGCACGGACATCATCGAGCGGTAGCCGCTGTCGACGGCTTCGATCTCGCGGGCCACCAGCCCGTAGGCTACGGAGCTTGCGCCGGCGCAGCCGTAGCCTTCGAGACTGCATCCCAGCAGTCCCGCCTCTCCCATGCTGGCGAGGATCTCGCGCCCGGCGCCTCCCTTCCACCAGTCTTCCACCGCCCTTGGCGCGAGGCTGTCTTCTGCGTAGCGGCGGGCGGCGTCGCGAATCTGGCGCTCCTCGTCCTCCAGCTGCGATTCGATGCCCAGCGGGTCATCCCAGGCGAATTCTGCGGCGCTCATAGCTGCTCCCTGCGCGGTTGAAAATATTGCGGAGCCGACGCGGCCTGGCCAGTCAGCATTCTTCGGCGAGCATACCAAGCGAGCGGTTGACGCCGTGCAGCATCGACAGCGTCAGCCTCGGCTGCTGGCGGAGCTCATGGTACACCGCCTCGAAACGGCGCACGGGCTCGGCATGTTCCCGGGCCCACTCGTCGACTGCCTCAGCGCCCGCGGCGCCCTGGGCGTGGGCGAGTACGTTGGCGGTGAGGGCTCGCTGGTGGATGCGGCAGTCTTCGGCAATTCCCTGGGCGGCGAACTTGTCCCAGTGCCCGTCGAGCGGCACCGTCTCGGCGCTGCGGCGCAGCCAGACGCAGGCAAAGCGGCGGCCGACCTCGTAGAACGTCTCGGCGATGTCCGCCGACTCCCGTCCGGCTCCGCGCGCGGCCAGCGCCATGTCGCAGGCCAGCGAGAGCGGCTGCAGGCGGGCGATTCTGGCGGCCAGGTCCTCGGGCACTCCCCGCGCAGCCAGCGACTGCAGGTCTTCGGCCATCTGGCTGGCGCTGTCGTCGTCGAGGATGTCGTCGAGCCGCCCGGCGACGGCGTCCACCGCGGCGCGGTACTCGTCCACCACCTCCTCCCAGGATGCGCCGTCGGGGACGCTGCGCATGAACCAGGGCGTCATCTGGTCGACGAGACGCATGGCCCGGGCGTGCAGCATCGCCTGCGTCTCGCTTTCCAGCTGGCCGTCGACGGCTTCGATCGCGCGCCACAGGTCTGGCAGGCCGAAGACGTCGCGCACCTGCACGAAGGCCCGCGCCACCGCTTCCGGGGCGATTCCAGAATGCTCGGTGTGGCGGTGGACGAACGTAAACCCGACGCGGTCGATGAGGCCGTTGGCCACGCGGGTGGCGACGATTTCGCGGCGCAGCGGATGGCGGGCGATGGCCTCGGCGAAACCCTCGCGCAGCGGGGTGGGGAAGTAGTCCAGAAGCTCCCGCGACAGGTAGGGGTCGTCGGGCAGGCTGGAGTTGAGCAGCGCGTCGTAGAGGTCCATCTTGCCGTAGGCCAGCAGCACAGCCAGCTCGGGGCGGGTGAACACGCGGTGCGCATGCCGCCACTCGGCCAGCTCCTCCTCGTTGGGCAGGCCCTCGACGGCGCGGGCCAGCAGGCCGCGGGCCTCGATGGCGCGCATGTAGCGCACCTGCTCCTCGAACATCCTGTCGCCGAAGCTTTCGATCATGCTCAGGCACTGGGTCTGGACGTAGTTGTGGCGCAGCACCAGCGCGGCTACCTCGTCGGTCATCGTCTCCAGCAGGCGGTCGCGCTGCAGCCCGGTCATCTCGCCGGCGGCGATCACTCCGTCGAGCAGGATCTTGATGTTGACTTCGTGGTCAGAGCAGTCGACGCCGCCCGCGTTGTCGATGGCGTCGGTGTTGATTCGCCCGCCGGCCAGCGCGTATTCGATGCGCCCTGCCTGGGTTACGCCAAGGTTTCCGCCCTCGCCAACCACCCTGCAGCGCAGGTCGCGTCCGTTGACCCGCAGGGCGTCGTTGGCGCGGTCGTCGACGTCGGCGTGCGATTCATGGAATGCCTTGACGTAGGTGCCGATGCCGCCGTTCCACAGCAGGTCCACCTGCGCGCGGAGAAGGTGGCGGATCAGGGCGGTGGGCGATACCCGCTCGGCGTCCAAGTCCAGAGCCTCGCGAATTTGCGGCGAGAGATCGATGGACTTGGTCTGGCGGGAAAACACCCCGCCGCCCTCGGAGATCGCCGCCCGGTCGTAGTCGTCCCAGGTGGAGCGGGGCGTCTTGAAGAGACGGCTGCGCTCGGCGAAGCCGGCGGCGGGATCAGGGTCGGGATCGACGAAGATGTGCAGGTGGTTGAAGGCGCCGACCAGGCGGATCTGCTCCGAGAGCAGCATGCCGTTGCCGAAGACGTCGCCGGCCATGTCGCCGACGCCCACCGCCGTGAAGGGCTCGCTCTGGATGTCCCGCCCCATCTCGCGGAAGTGACGCTTGACCGCCTCCCAGCCGCCGCGGGCGGTGATGCCCATCGCCTTGTGGTCGTAGCCGGCAGAGCCGCCCGAGGCGAAGGCGTCGCCCAGCCAGTGGCCGTAGCGCTCGGCCACGGCGTTGGCCTCGTCGGAGAAGGTGGCGGTGCCCTTGTCGGCGGCGACCACCAGGTAGGCGTCGGAGCGGTCGTGCGCCACCAGTCCCTCGCGGGGGCGCAGCTCGTCGTCGACGAGGTTGTCGGTGAGGTCGAGCAGGGCGGCGATGAACAGCCGGTAGCAGGCGACGCCCTCCTCGCGCAGGGCCTGGGGATCGGCCGGGGGGCGGGCCAGGACGAAGCCGCCCTTGGCGCCGACCGGCACGATGACGGCGTTCTTGACCATCTGCGCCTTGACCAGGCCGAGGATCTCGGTGCGGAAGTCCTCGCGCCGGTCGGACCAGCGGATGCCGCCGCGGGCGACGGGGCCGCCGCGCAGGTGCACCCCCTCGAAGCGCGGGCTGTAGACGAAGATCTCGCGCCAGGGTCGCGGGTCGGGCAGGTACAGCACCGCCGCCGAGTCGAATTTGAGGGCGATTTCGCGGCGCGGCTCGCCGTCGTCGCCGCGCTGGAAGAAGTTGGTGCGCAGCGTGGAGTCGACCAGGTTGAGGAAGCTGCGCAGGATGCGGTCCTGGTCCGGCGAGGCGACGGACTCGAGGGCCGCGACGAACTGCTTGCGGTGGCTGTGGGAGCGCTTGTTGTGGTCGCCGGCCGCGGGGTCGTGCAGGGCGCGGAACTGGGCCACCAGCAGCCTCGCCAGCTCGGGATTGGCGGCGAGCGTCTCCTGCATGTAGGGCAGGGAGAACGGCGCCTTGATCTGCCGCAGGTACTTGGCGTAGGCCCGCAGCAGCGAGATCTCGCGGCCGTCGAGTCCCTCCTGCACCAGGGCGTTGAAGGCGTCGCTTTCCAGCTCGCCCGCCCGCACCCGCTCGAACAGGCTCTCGAAGCGCTCCTTGACCCTGGCGATATCGACCGCGCCGCCTTCTGGCCGCTCCATGCGGAAATCGTGCAGCGTGATGGCCGTGTCGCCGCCGTCGAGGGCGAAGGTGTAGGGGCGCTCCTCGTTGACCACCAGGCCCATGTGCTCCAGCATCGGCAGCACCCGGCTGAGCGGAATCGGCGCGCCGCGGTGGTAGATCTTGAAGTCGACCTCGCCGCCGACGGCGGCGACGCGGCGGTAGAGGTTGAGGGCGACGTCGCCGTCCTTGGCCAGCTCCTCCATGCGGGCGATGTCGGCGACCGCCGCCCGCGGCGGTACGTCGGCCTTGTAGCTGGCGCTGAGCACCGGCGCGTAGCGGCGGTGCAGGCGGTTGCCCTCGGCTTCGCCGTTGGCCTCGATCAGGGCGTCGCGCAGGTCGTTTTCCCAGCTGCGGGCGGCGGCGGCGAGCTCGCGCTCGATCTGCGTGACGTCGGGCGGCGGGTCGGCGACGTCGACGACATGGACGATGTAGTGCGCCCGCACCATCGGCGCCTCGGAGAACTGGGTGGCGACCTCGGCCGCGTGGCCTCCGAGGCGGTCGACGAGAATGCGCTCCATGCGCTGGCGCAGGTCGGAGGAGTAGCTGTCGCGGGGCACGAACACCAGCGCCGAGTAGAACTGCGCCTGGCCGTCGCGCCGCAGGAAGAGGCGGATGCGCTGGCGGTGCTCGAGCTGGAGGATGCCGCGGGCGAAGCGGTCGAGGGTCTTGGCGTCGACCTGGAACAGCTCGTCGCGGGGGAACTGGTCGAGGATGTTGGCCAGCGCCTTGATGTCATGGTCGCCGGCCTTGCCCTTCGCGCCGTCCAGTACATGCGCCACCTTGCGCCTGAGCAGCGGAATGTTCTTGGGGCGGGCGGAGTAGGCGGTGGACGTCAGCAGCCCCAGAAAGCGCCGCTCGCCCGTCACCTCGCCGTCCTTGCCGAAGAGGCGCACGCCGATGTAGTCCATGTAGACGGGGCGGTGAATGGTGGAGCGGCTCCAAGCCTTGGAGAGCACGAACAGCTCGCGGCGGCGCAGGTGGCGGGCGTGGGCCTCCGAGACCGGGAGGTCGTGGCGCTCCCGCGACTCCTCGGTCACCTCGCGCAGCACGCCCAGCCCCGGCTCCTGAATGCGCAGCCAGGTATCGCCGCCCTCGCTTTCGATGGCGTAGTCGCGGGCGCCCAGAAAGGTGAAGTTGTTGTCGCGGAGCCACTCGAGAAAGGCAATTCCCTCCTCGACCTCCTCCTCCGGCAGCGGCGGCGGACGGTCGCGAAGCGCGGCCACCAGCTCGTCCACGCGCTCCAGCATCGGCTGCCAGTCCTCCACCGCCGCGCGCACGTCGGCGAAGACCTTGCCAAGGCGCTCCTCGATGGCGGCGAGAGCCTCCGGCTCGGTCTGCCGCGTCACCTGAATGTGGATGAAGGACTCGGCGCCAGCCTCGTCGCCGCCCTGGCCGAGGGCGGCCACGTCCAGAGCGCGGCCCTCGCCGTTGCGGCGCGCGTCGACCACCGGGTGGATGACCAGATGGATGGTGAGGTCGAGGAGGTTGAGGGCGGAGACGGTGGAGTCGAGGAGGAAGGGGCTGTTGTCGCTGACGGTCTCGATGACGGTGTGGGGGCTGTGCCAGCCGTGCTCCTCGACGCTGGGGTTGAAGGCGCGGATGCGCGGCCTGCCGGGCTGGCGGCTGCGCAGGTGCTCCCAAAGGGAGACCGCCATGCCGAAGAGGTTGTCGGTGGACTCGTTTTCGATGTCCTCGGGCAGGGCGCCGGCGAAGAACTGCTCGGCGAAGGCGGCGGCTGGCGCCGCGTCCTCCTTGGGCAGCGATTCGCGCAGGCGCGCCTGAAGGCCCTCGATAGCCTGCTGGATGCGGGCGTCCAGCCCGTCGCCGGTGGTCATCTGCGCTTCGCTCCCTTGGCGGGCCGTTGACCGGCCCTGTTGGCATTATGCACCAAATGGTTAGAAGGATAGAGCCTTTCGCCGGGCGTGGTTTGGGAATCGGGGATTCATCGGGTCGTAGGCTGCGGGGGGATGGCGCGACGCGGTCTGGTCTTGGGCAGCCCTATGGGTCTTGGAACTCCACTGTGCAGATCGTCGATGTGCTCGAACAGGTCATCCCCCACGCTCTGTGTGAGCGAATCGAGAACCACGCGCATGCCTTCTCGGCGGGCCAGTTTCAGCGCTGGAACGAAGTCGGCGTCCCCCGTAACCAGAACGATAGTGTTTGCCTGCTTCTTCAGCGAGAGCGCGGCAATATCCATGCCAATACGCATGTCCACCGCTTTTTGCTCCAGTCCCAAAAAGAAGTCTCTGTCAGTCAGGTCTTCGAGATTGATGTTTCCATTGAGCAGTTGCCTCATGGATTTTTCCTTTAGTGCCCAGCCATGTTTCCGCTGGACAACGCCCAATCTCAAAGCGGTACTGGTCATGTGCCGAAGACAGTCAAATAGACCTAGTCGAAAGTGCGCTATGTCACTTTGTGCGTAGTCCACAGTCTGTTTGGAAATTGGAAGCTGCACCTGCCCCTTATAGGGCGTAGCGTCGTAATAGAAGACGCGATGGAGTAGAGAGCGCTTTTCCTGCGCTCTGGTGATATCGTTCTGGTATTCCAGATGGAAGTCAACTCGGCGAGAGATTTCGTCCGCCACAGCCTGAGGGCATGTCTGGTCTACATTGGGAGCCACTTTGCTCAGCCGCTTGAGGAAAAAGCCGCCATCGATGAGAATCGCTACCTTGTTCATTATGACACTGCCTATATATTGGAATGGCTGCGGGGGATGGTTCCGGGTGGTGCCCCAAGGGATCAGCCGTGCCACGGTCTCTAAGGACATGACTGACTGCCAAGAGGCGGACAGGTGTCTCCAGTAAGCACACTATCGCAAGTTCTGGGCTGCCTGTCAAGCATTCTGTCTGCAGGTTTCGCTGTAAGAGGGTTGGTGGCCACTTGGCTGCGGAAGTTGTCCCGTTTGCTGTGCTTTCCGATGGCTGGTACCGAACGCGAATCAGCAGCGGCAACGGTTAGGTGTAAGTCGTCGGCGTCTGCCCAATCTCGCCCAATCAATGTAGAGGAGGTGGTGGGGAGGCGCCCCAGAGACTCAGCCGTGTTCAATCCTTGGAACACGACCTACTGCTAAGGAGCGGATGGATGCCTCCCCCGGAAGGTACCTTCCGTACATAGTAACATGTACTCCTCTGGTCGGTTTGTCAAGCCTCCCATCTTCAGATTTCGCTACGGGAGGGCTGGCAGCCACACGGCTGCAAGAGCTGGTCCGATTGGCGTGCTGTCGACTGGCGGGGATCCGACATGAACCAGTACCGTCACAGGCTGACACAGGTCGCCAGCGTCTGCGAAATCTCAAGAAGCAGCGTCGAGGGGATGGTGGGGAGGCGCCCCAGAGGATCGGCCGTGTTCAATCCTTGGAACGTGGCTTACTGCTAAGGAGCGGATGGATGCCTCCCCCGGAAGGTACCTTCCGTGGCAAGTAACATGGACACTACTGGACTGCCTGTCAAGCTCCGTCTTCAGGTCGCGTGCAGGAGGGTTGGCAGTCACATGACTGCGCGAGTTGGCTGCCTCCAGAACCGTGTGCCGTGCTGCCCGCTGGCGGTAGGCTGCCGGGAAACAGTACCATCACAGGCTCACACAGGTCGCCAGCGTCTGCGAAATCTCGCCAAGGCGGTGTCGGGGAGATGGGGTGGGGAGGCGCCCCAAGGGTCGGCCGCATCACTAGGAGTACGACGAACTGCAAGGAGCGGATGGATGCCTCCCCCGGAAGGTACCTTCCGTGAACGGTAACATGGATGCTTCTGAACGGCTTGTCAAGCCCCCGTCTTCGGGGTTCGCTGCAAGGGGGGCGGCAGTCACGTGGTTGCGCGAGTTGGCTTGCTTGACGTGCTCTTTGCTAGCTGGCATCCGACGCGAATCAGCAGTGGCACTGGCAGGCGCAGGTCACCCGCGTATGCGAAGTCCGCCAGAGCGATATTGGAGAATCGCGGGGGGAGGCGCCCCAGAGTTTCTGCCGCATCACAAGGCCTACGGCGTACTGCTAAGGAGCAGAATGAGCCTCCCCCGGGAAGGTACCTTCCCTGACCACAATATGGCCCTTTCCGGTTGGCATGTCAAGTCCCGCCGCGACAAGCTTCAACGCGAAGTACCTTCCTGCAGCCTCCAAGTACGCCAATAACCCGCCAGCGGCCAAAGCGGCGTCAGCAGTTCCTGCTGCCTGGCCGCGGCCCCGCATCCGCCGTCGGTGAGAAACGCGGTGTGAACTCAGCTTCGTACGCGGGTCTTGTCAGGATCGTAGTGCGGAAACCGCGTTACCTTGACAGGAATGCGTTTCTGCATTCCGTCAAGTTGGCCAATTTCCAGCGAGGTACCGAGTTCCGCGTGCGCGACATCCAGCCTGGCCAGAGCGATCACCCGCTCCAGTTTCGGAGACCTCGTGGCTGAAGTCACTTCGCCGACTTTGGCGCGGCCCAGCATGACTGGGGCGCCGCCAGCCGGAACGCCGCCGCCTTCCACATCGAGGCCGACCAGCCGGCGAGCTGGACTGGACTTGCGCCGCTCCAGCGCCTCCCGGCCCACGAAGGGAGCGTTCGTGCTCTTGAGGGCAACGGTGAAACCAATGCCAGCCTCGAAAGGATCCGTCTGATCGTCGAATTCGCATCCAGCAAAGGCAAGACCGGCTTCGATTCGCAGCATGTCGAGAGCGGCAAGCCCGCAGGGCGCAAGGCCGCGGGGCTCGCCGGCCTTCCAAACGGCATCGAACACCGCCTCGCCGTCGTTGGGATGGCAGAAGAGCTCGTAGCCGAGTTCGCCGGTGTAGCCCGTTCGCGACACCAGCAGCGCCGGCCCCTCGTAGCCGCCGATGCGTCCGACGGTGAAGCGAAACCATTCCAGCTCGTCTACCGCCGGCCTTCCCGGAGGCGTCCAGATGCATTCCTTGAGGATTTCCCTGCTTTCCGGTCCCTGCAGGGCGAGATTGTGAATCTGGTCGGTCGACGGCTTGACCCAGCAGTGCAGGCCGAGCTCGTCCGCCTTCTCCTGAAGCCAGAGCGCAGAGTCGTCGCTGCCTCCCACCCACCGGTAGTTGCTTTCAGCGAGCCGGTACACCGTCCCGTCGTCGATCATGCCGCCGTGCTCGTAGCACATAGCGCTGTACACGACCTGGCCAACGGCAAGACGGCTGACGTCCCGGGTGACGCAGCGCTGCAGCAGCGTTTCGGCGTCGGGGCCCAGCACCTCGCACTTGCGCAGCGGAGACAGGTCGATCAGCGCCGCCCGCTCCCGGCATGCCCAGTACTCGTCCACTGCGCCATGGGCGGTGAAATCCTGAGGCAGCCAGTATCCCGCATAGTCGACGAAGTTTCGCGTCCGCGATGACCACTGGCTGTGGAAGGCGGTTTCCCTGGTCATGACTGGCTCCGAGTCTGGCGTTCTGCGGTGGGCGAGGGCGCGGTGAAACGGCTTCTTCTCATCGTACACCCGCACCTGAATGTCGGTGGGATACCAGGCGTTGGCCGGGTCCACGTCGCATGGGCAGGCGGTGGAAAAGCACATCAGGTCGGTCAGCGCCCGCAGCAGGACGTAGTCTCCCGGGCGCGACCATGGATCGTCCATGCCGATGCCGACACTGGCGGGGTCGTCCAGCGCGGTGTTGTAGAAGAAATTGATCGCGGGCCATCCGGGCCGCGCGGCGATGCCGAACTGGCGGGCCTCGATGTTGAGGTTGTCGGAGCAGTTGACGTGCCCCGGATAGCCCAGGTCCTCGTAGTAGCGGGCGGTACAGGCCAGGTTGAAGGCGTCATGGCGGCCAACCGTGTCCTGGACAATTTCCACCAGCGGAGTCTGCTCGACCGAAAAGTACTTGGAGTAGAGGCCGGGGAGGGGATAGAGGCTGCCCGTCATGCTGCGGGTGGTGGTCGGATCGATTTCCTGCACCACGCCGCGGTCCAAAGCCCGCAGGTCCCATGCCTGAAAATCCGAGCACTCTCGTCCCTGCACGTCGAGAATCTGAATGTACTGGCCGGCCCGGACCTCGTAGCCCCTGGCGCTGCCGGGCTCCAGATTGAAATCCTGCAGCGGCTCCGCAAGCGGCGGCGGAGGGTCGAGGCGGTATGGCCGGTTTCTGGGGCGGGCCCGCTTTACCCAGACGATGACCTCGCTGGGAGCCATGCCGCCGTCGGGCGCCATCGCCGGCGCGGGCGCTGCGGCAACCAGCTTGCCTTCGGTCTCGGCAACGGCTCCAAAAACGGCGCCTCGGGGCGAGTCCGGGCCGAACAGCAGCCCGCATGGGATGGCGGTACGAGCCCCCGCGTTCTTGAGGAGCGCGCCGAGCCGCGTTGCAAGGGCGCTGTCCGCCTGAAGAAGGCTGTTCAGGAAACGTGCCGAGGTGTCTGGCCGAAGGCCGAGGGCAGACAGGCCCGGCTCTCCCTTGCTGTCAAGGAAAGCAACCTCGCATGGCTGCATGCCAAACCGGTCTTCCAGCGCCACCTCGTCGCCAGACTCCAAGTCGATGGCCCTTGCGCCGCCGGCCGGCACCACATGCCGCTCGATGCCCGCTTCAAGTACGGGAAGCCCCGGAAGCCGGGTTGAACCGGCCTGTCCCGGGGCGAATCTGGGAACTTCAAACATTGGCGGATCCAATTGCCGCACCGGCCACAGGGCGCTGCCCGGCTGTACTCGTGAACTGGCAGGCGCGTCTATTGCGGAGCATTCGGTCACCCAGCCCCAGCCGCTTCAGGGCGCCAAAGCCTAACCCGCAGGCGCATTTCTGGCAACATTGACGGCGGGTGGCGCCGGTTCCGCATGGAAACGAAGGAGGCGGCAGCAAATGCGCTGGCGAGGGGGCCATCCTGGTTCCTTCCGCCAGCTGTCCCTGTACGGCCCGCGGCCGATTCTAGTCCGGCAGGCCCAGCCGCCGCTTTTGGCGGGCGGACCATTCAACGATCAACCGGTCCACGGCGAGGCCCATGAACGCGACGCAAAGCCCGATGACGAGCCCCTTGCCGGCGTCGGCGAACGTCAGCGCGCGAAATATCTCCTGGCCCAGGTCGCGGGTGCCGATGAAGGCGGCGATGATGACCATGAACAGCGCGAACAGCACGGTCTGGTTGACGCCCAGCATGATCTGCGGCAGAGCCAGCGGCATGCGCACCTTCCACAGCAGCTGGGCGCGGGTGCAGCCCGAGGCGATTCCCGCCTCGACAATTTCATGGGGCACGCCGCGCAGGCCAAAGATGGTGTAGCGGATGGCGGGAATCATCGCGTAGATGACGATGGCGGCGATGGCGGCAACGTCGCCCACGCGAAACAGCATGATCACCGGAATCAGGTAAATGAAGGACGGGAACGTCTGGAAGGTGTCGCACAGGAACAGAAAGAATTTCGACCGTCGGCTGGATTCGCTTGCCCAGATGCCCAGTGGAAACCCGATCAGCGAGCAGGCCGCCACGGCGCAGAACACCATGTAGGCGGTGATTAGCGCCCGCTCCCAGAAGCCGGTGAAGACAATGAAGGCGACGAAGCCGGATACCGTCGCGGCAAGTCGCCATCCGCCCAGCGCCGCGCCGCTGGCGGCGGCCAGCGCCAGCACCGCGGTCCACGGCAGATACTGGAAAGCGCTGCGTACCGGGATGAGTACGTAAAGGAGCAGGCCGTCGCGGAACGCGCTGAGTACGTCGAAGAACTCCACCGTAATCCAGTCGACAAACGCGTCCCATAGAGGGGCGGTGGTCAGGGCGTAGGCGCGGGGATAGGACTCCGCCGCAGGCAGCGCCGCGGCCAGGGCGACGGAGGCGGCCAGCGCGACGACGGCCGCGGTTAGCGCGGGGTGGCGTCTCCACAGCGGGCCCTGCGGCAGGTGGCGGGGCTCCTTGGCCACCAGCGCCTGGCTCATCTGGTCGAGGGTGATCGCCATAAAGACGATGGCTACGCCAATCTCCAGTGCCTCGCCGATGCGCAGCGACTGGAGGCGGAACAGCAGGTCGTTGCCCAGACCCTTGGCGCCGACGAACGAGGCGATCACCACCATCGCCAGGCACTGCATGATCACCTGGTTCACCCCCACCATCAGCGAGGGCCGCGCCGCCGCGAGGTCCACTTTCCACAGCATCTGCCACGGGGTGCAGCCCGCCATCAGCCCGGCCTCGCGCACCTCGGTGGCCACCCCCTTGAGCCCGACGAGCGTCAGCCGCGCCATGGGCGGCATGGCGAAGAGGATGGTGGCGATGGCGCCGCCGCGGTGGCTGACGCCGATGAACACCGCCACCGGGATCAGGTAGGAGAAGTGGGGCAGGGACTGCATGACGTTGAGGATGGCCCAGAGAAAGCGCTCGAAGGGCTTCCAGCGGTAGGCGAGAATGCCCAGTACCAGGCCGCTGGCGGCGGCGATGGGGGCCGCGGTCAGCACCACCGAAAGCGTCAGCATCGAGGGCTTCCACTTGCCGAAAACCGCAAAGTAGACGAAGCAGGCGGCGCCCAGCAGCCCCAGCCGCCAGCCGCCGAGACTCCAGCCTAGCACGCCGGCCAGGCTAGCCAGGGCAATCCAGGGAAGCGCCGGAATCTCCGTCGCCGTTTCCCTATCGCCGAGCGTGAACCCCTCGAACAGCGCACCCTCCAGAAAGTCGAGCGGCACTTCGACAAGGCGGGCGAAGGCGCGCGTCATGTCGCGGAAGGTGGCGTCGCCAACCAGAGGCTGGGTGCGCAGAAAATCCGTGATGGCATTGAGCCAGCCGACGACAGGCACCGTCCAGCTGTCGGGAGGAAGAATCGCCCACTCCGGCAGCTGCGGACGAAGCAGGACGATCGCCGCGCATGGCAGCACGGCCAGCGCGAAGCGGCCGAGGCCGGAGGAAGCCCAGGAGACCAACGTTCAGGCGCCCGGCCCGTACAGGCGGCGGACGATGGCGCAGCGGTCGATGCTGCCCACCATCTGTCCGCCGTCGGTCACCGGCAGCGTCTGGTCGCTGGCGAGCACCCGGGCGATGACGTCGCCGATTCGAGCCGAGGCGTCGATGGGCTGCCCTTCGGGGGAGGCGCCGTGGCCTGGAGGCTCCATCAGCGAGCGCACCGACAGGATTTTTTCGCGCGGTACGCTGCGCGTGAACTCGGCCACGTAGCTGTCGGCGGGGCTAGTGACGATGTCCTCGGCGGTGCCCATCTGGACGATGACGCCTTCGTTCATGATCGCGATGCGGTCGGCCAGGCGAATCGCCTCGTCAAAGTCGTGGGTGATGAAGACGATGGTCTTGTGCA
>CAZPIN010000183.1:0-4663 GCA_964586735.1 uncultured Rhodobacterales bacterium
CTCCCGAACGCCGTCCTCGATGGCCAGAAAACGCTTGTCGCCACGGGCAGTTACGCCAATCACCACCAGTACACACAGCCGCCCGTCGTCGCCGCGCAGGGCGCTGTGGATGCCGTCCGCCCAGATGTACACCCAGTCGTCTCCAAGCTCCCGCTGGCACCAGTCCCGATACTCCTCGTCCCACACTCGCTTGAGCCGGCTCACCACGCCCGCCGACAGGCCGCGGGCCGCCTCCTCGCCCATCAGGGCCGATACCGTCTGCCGCATCCGGCCAGTCGACACCCCGTGCAGGTACAGCCACGGCACCGCCGCGTCGAGGCCGGCGCTGTGGCGCACATAGGGCGGCGCCAGCACCGAGCGAAACGTCCCCATCTCCCCCGACCGCCTACGCGCCGCCTCGGTCGGCCGTCGGGCGCCTTGGCGGAGCAGGTCGGTCAACGGGTCGGGAACTGCATCTGGCGCCGTGAGAGAAACTACAGTATCTTTGCTCATGTGCGGTGTGCTCCTCTTGCTGATAAGTATCGGACAACCCTGTTCCAGCAGAGACACGCCGCGCGACTCGACCCGCCCATCCACCAGATTCGAGCATGGCTCCTCCAACCCAAGAGACTTAGACGATGGACAAGGTGTTCGCGATAGTTCTCCTCAATCCCAATGAGAGCGTAAAAGAGCGCATCATCGAGCATTACCCGGGTTCCTACGAATACAACGACACGTTCTTCCTATTGAGGGTACCTAGCCCGATACTCAGTCAGCAGGTCGCCGAGGCTGTCGGCTTGAAGGGTGATGACAAAGTTGAGGAGGCCTCGGGGTTCGTAATCCAGCAGCGTTCGGCCTATTCGGGGCACACGAGGCGCGACCTATGGGAGTGGCTGGCTAGTGTCGAAGAGGGAAATGCCGCATGAACAGCCACGACAACCCTCCAAATCTCCGTGCCGTCGAAAGCGGTGAACCAAGCCAGGTGCCTGGCGGTACCAATGGCGGCGGGTCTGGCGGCATTGAAGCGCGACTCAGGGGTCTTGAGATCCAAATGGCCAGAATTGAAGTGCGCGTCGACAACATCGAAGCGAACATGGCTACCAAGACGGACATCAGCAACTTGAAGGTCTGGATTCTGGGCGGAGTTTTGTCTGGAATCGTGCTCGCGGTGACAATCGCAACCATCGTCGTGAAGGCTTTCTTTACTACGTGAAGGCCGAGCCAGCCGGTATGCCGTCATGGATGTTTTCAATGGCTACCGACGCGAAGCCCCGCAGATCCTGTCGCGTCTGGCCGTCATGCACCTCAAGCGGCGCGATGCCTGTTCCAGGAGCCGCTTGATGCCGCGCAGCGACTTTCCATTCGGCAGCGAATTCTCTCCGGCCCGGATCGAGCTCCCGACCCTTCTGGAGTTGGCAAACCAGTACGGTGCTGACTGGAAAGCTTTCGAGGATGCTGTGCGTGGCCGCTACTTCGCCGAGAACAAGACCACCGACTACAACAAGGGCAAACTCGCCAACAACACGAAGCTGTCCCTGCGCGCCTACGGTCTCATTGGGGAGAAAGACACGACTCTCACCGAGATTGGTCGAGCGCTCTACGACATCCGGCACGAAGAAGCCTCTCTCTATGAAGCTTTCGGTCGCCACATCCTCAAGCGCTGTCAGGGGATGAACTTCGTTCAGTGCCTGCTCGACATGCAGGTCGCTGGCGAGAGCATCGACCTGACCTACGTGGCGACCCGCCTTCGGGGCTCCGCTACCGGCGGGGCCGAAGTGGACCTGGTCTTTCAGAGCGCCCGGCTCGTCTTCTCGCGCTGGCAGATCCAGTGCAAGAATACCGCCCGCGTTGCGCTCGACGACGTTGCCAAGGAAGTGGGGCTCACGCACTCCCTCAAGAGCAACGCCATAGTCATGGTCTCGACCGGCGATATTGGCGGCGAGGCCCGCCGCTACGCCAACAAGATCATGGCCGATTCCAATCTTTGCATCATCATGGTGGACGGCAACGACCTTGCCCTCATCGAGGCGCGCCCCGCGACCATCGTAGACGTTTTCTCCCGCGAGGCTCGCCACGCCATGGACCTCAAGAAACTCGACATGCAGGTGTGACCAATGCCGAGGCAAAAGCAATCAGTCTTCGAGACATTTCACGAAACGCCACTCGGGCAGGTTATCCATGGCGATAGCCGCGAAGTGCTCGCCACCTGCCAAAGCGAGTCCGTGGACCTCATCATGACCAGCCCGCCCTTCGGTCTGGTCCGAAAAAAAGACTACGGCAACGTCGAGGCCAACGAGTATCTTGACTGGTTCAAGCCGTTCGCCGCCGAGTTTCACCGCGTACTCAAGAACAATGGCAGCTTGGTGATCGACATCGGCGGGGCATGGAACAAGGGCTATCCCACTCGCAACCTCTACCACTTCAAACTGCTCATCATGCTGTGCGAGGAATTCGACTTCCACCTCGCGCAAGACTTCTACTGGTGGAATCCCTCCAAACTCCCCACTCCTGCCGAATGGGTCACAGTGCGTCGAGTGCGGGTGAAGGATGCCATCAACACCGTCTGGTGGCTGTCCAGGACGCCTTGGCCCAAGGCCAGCAACCGGCGCGTACTCCAACCGTACAGCCTGAGCATGCGCGATCTATTGGCCAAGGGTTACCGGGCAAAGAAACGGCCGTCAGGCCACGACATCAGCAAGAAATTCGGGGTCGACAATGGTGCGGCCATCCCGCCCAATCTCATCGCGATCCCCAATACCGAGAGCAACAGCTTCTATCTGCGGTACTGCGAGGAAAGAGGCTTCAAGCCGCATCCGGCCCGCTACCCTGCGGAGCTGCCCGAGTACTTCATTCGGATGCTGACCGAACGCGGCGATCTGGTGATCGACCCGTTTGCGGGGAGCTGCGTCACGGGCGAGGTTTGCGAGCGCACCGGGCGTCGATGGACTTGCATCGAACTGGTGCGGGACTACTGCGAAGCCGCATCAGGCCGCTTTGTTCGCGACCCGAATGAAACGGCTGGACCTGTCAAGAGCCCCGATGATCCGTCCAACTATTACCGGGTTCCCAAGCCGGGCATTTTGTGGAATGGCCAAGCCGACCCCGGCTTGCCGCAAGACGGCGGCAAGGAGCGACGCCTGAAGCCCGGGCGGGAGCCCGGCGACGAGTCGCAAGGTACGCCGGTTGGTGGCGACAAGCAGCATGAGCTCGCCTTCGTTTCCGCCGCCCCCTCTGCGGAAAATTGACGCATCCCTGGCGACAAGCCCGATTGGTTCTTCAAGGCATCGCCGAATCGACCTGTCTCGGCCAGCTCGCGCGCGAGGCGTGGCCACGCGCGCGAGGGCGAGGCGCAGCGCGCGGTCGAAGACGTGGCGTGTTGCTCGTAGCGGCCCGCCCGCCCGCTCAGTCGAAGCAGGGGAGCTCCGCCCAGCGCAGGCCGCGCCGGTCCCTGTCCGACAGCACGGGTGGGCGGCCCCGCTCGAGTGGCCACTCGATGGCGACAGTGGGGTCGTCCCAGGCCAGGCAGACTTCCGACTGCGGGTGGCGGTAGGTGGTGGTCTTGTAGAGAAAGTCGGCGCTCGCGGAGAGGACGTAGAAGCCGTGGGCGCAGCCGGGCGGCACGTAGAGCATGCGGCGGTTCTCGGCGCTCAGCTCGGTGCCGTACCACTGCCCGAAAGAGCCGGAGCCGCGCCGCAGATCCACCACCGCGTCAAACACCGCGCCCGCCACCACGCGCACCAGCTTGCCCTGGGGCTGCCGGGTCTGGTAGTGCATGCCGCGCAGCACGCCGCCCCGGGAGCGGCTGTGGTTGTCCTGCACGAAGTCCCAGTCGCAGCCGGCCTCGGCGAAGGCCCGCCGATTCCAGCACTCCTGGAAGAAGCCCCGCTCGTCGCCGCGCAACTCGGGCTCGATGAGCAGCGCGCCCGCGAGCGGGGTGGCCCTACACTCCATCGTGCACCGCCTCGCTTTCGAGCGGCAGGCGGGTCAGGTATTCTCCATAGCCGCTTTTCATCAGCGGCCGCGCCAGCGCGAGAAGCTGTTCCGCGTCGATGAAGCCCATGCGGTACGCCACCTCCTCCGGGCAGGCTATTTTCAGCCCCTGGCGCCGCTCCACCACGCGGATGAAGTTGGCCGCGTCCAGCAGGCTGTTGTGGGTGCCGGTGTCCAGCCAGGCGGCGCCGCGGCTGAGCACCTCCACCCGCAGGTCGCCGCGCCGCAGGTAGGCCAGGTTCACATCGGTGATCTCCAGTTCGCCACGCGCCGAGGGCGCGATGCCGCGCGCGATATCGACCACGTCGTTGTCGTAGAAGTAGAGGCCGGTCACCGCGTAATGCGATTTGGGCCGAGCCGGCTTTTCCTCGATGCCGGCGGCCACGCCGCGCGAGTCGAAGCTGACCACCCCGTAGCGCCGCGGGTCCTGCACGTAATAGGCGAACACGGAGGCCCCGCGCCGCCGCCCGCCGGCATTGGCCAGTTTGCGCGACAGCCCGCCGCCGTAGAAGATGTTGTCGCCGAGGATCAGGCAGACCGGGTCCCGGCCGATGAAGTCGCCGCCGATCAGAAAGGCCTGCGCCAGCCCCTCGGGCCGCGGCTGCGGCGCGTACTGCAGCTCGATGCCCCAGTGCCGCCCGTCGCCCAGCAGGTTCGCGAAGGCCGCCTGGTCCCTGGGCGTGGTGATGATCAG
>CAZPIN010000184.1:0-35499 GCA_964586735.1 uncultured Rhodobacterales bacterium
GGGGAACGGGGCGGCGGTGTGAGACAGCTCCGAAGCGCCCGAGCTGCTTCCACTGGAGCGGCTTGACCGTCTGACATTGGAGCTTTGGGGTAGAGAGAAGACGGAGGAGATCATGGAGAACGTGATGGACCGGAAGTTCCGGGAGCGTGCGGAGAAAATCTTCGTTACTGGCGAAGTGAAGGGCAGAGTCGAGTCGCTCATGGGCATAGCCCGAAAGCGCTTCGGTGACGTGCCTTGCACTCTGGAGGAACGGCTGCAGGCGGCGTCGCTTGAGGAGCTGGACAGCTGGCAGATCAGGATGCTGAGGGCGCCCAGCATCAACGAGGCGATGAACGGCAACGGAAGCTGGGGAAACGGGGCGGCGGTGTGAGCAGCCCCGAAGCGCCCGAGCTGCTTTCGCTGGTACGGCTTGACTGACTGTCGTAGAGGGGTGCGGTGCTGCCGGAATGGAGGAGATCACGGAGAACTGGCTTGACCGGAAGTACCGGCAGTACGCGGAGAAGCTCCGCGAGGAAGGCGTGATTGTGGGCATCGCGAAAGGCGAGGCGCGAGGCATCGCGAAAGGCGAGGCGCGAGGCATCGCGAAAGGCGAGGCGCGAGGCATAGTCGGGTCGATCTTGCGCATTGCCTTGGAGCGCTTCGGCGAGGTGCCTGGCACTCTGGAGGAACGGCTGCAGGCGGCGTCGCTGGAGGAGCTGGACAGCTGGCAGATCAGGATGCTGAGGGCGCCCAGCATCGACGAGGCGATGAACGGCAACGGAAGCTGGGAAAACGGGGCATCGGTGTGAAACAGCCCCGAAGCGTCCGAGATGCTTCCGCCGGTGCGTTTCCTTTGGGCCTTATATACATGGGTTGGCAATCGTGCGTAACGCCTTGTGAACCAATGCTGTTCGACCTTGCCCAGCAACGCAAAGGCGTTGATCAGTAAGGGCCTGTCAACTCATGTATATAAGCCCCTTTCCTTTAGACCGGTGGAGTGGACCGGTTTTCAACCGGTACTGACAGAACTGCCCCGTTCAGTGCAGACTCTACAAGTTAGGTACAGCGGGTTCCCAATGGCTCGCGACATCGTTGCCGATGCGAAACGTCTCGTGCAGCTGAAACCGTGCGCCGGTCTTGCCGGCTACCGCAGCCAGCCCATCGTCACCGATGGCCTTGCCCGCGCTGATCCATACCAGCCGGTCGACGCACTCCGCCTCGATCAGCGACTGCGCTAAAGTCGGTCCCGCTTCGCACAGCACGCTGCCGACGCCTTGTTCCGCCAGCGCTTTCAGCGCCGCCTCGATTGGCGTCGCCGGAGCGACGGCATCCACCGCGACAAGACTTGCCCCGGTAAACGCGTGCGGCGGCATCGCGCTGGCTTCGTGCACCATCCAAAGCGGCGCGATGTCGGTCGTCGCCAGCAGCTGTGAATCTGGGGATAGGGACAGCTTCGAGTCCAGCACGATTCGCAGCTGCGGCTGGCGCCCGGGATTTTGCGGCAGCAGACGCGGGTCGTCCGACAGAGCGGTACCGGATCCAACCATCACAGCGTCGTGCTCGGCGCGTAGCGATTCGGTGTAAGCCCGGGCTCTTTCGCCAGTCAGCTGGATGCGCCTGCGTCCCTTGCCGGCGACCGCGCCGTCAAGGCTGGAGGCGACCTTCACCGTAATCCACGGGCGCCCCGCGGCGTGGCGGGTGCGGTGGCCCGCGATGATGGCATCCGCTTCACTGCGCATCAGCCCGACGTCCACCTTGACGCCCGCCCCGCGCAGCCTGGCGATGCCGCGGCCGGCCACTTTGGGATTGGGGTCCTCGATGGCGGCTACCACGCGGGCTACGCCGGCTTCAATGAGGGCGTCCGTGCATGGGGGCGTTTCGCCCTGATGCGAGCAGGGTTCCAGCGATACGTAGACTGTCGCTCCCCTGGCGCTACCCGCCCGCTCCAGCGCAAGGGTCTCGGCGTGAGGACGGCCTCCGTCGGCGGTGCGGGCCGAGGCTATGGCGGTACCGTCCGCTCTCGCCAATACGCAGCCAACGCTGGGATTGGGCCAGCACCGTCCCATTCCGCCGCGGGCCAGATACAGGCATCGACGCATCCAGCGCAGGTCGCCGGAGGCGGATAGGAGAGTCAGTCGTCGTCCTCCTGCGGCTTGAGCTGGTTCAGAAACTCCTCGAAGTCGTCTACGTCCCTGAAGTTCTTGTAGACCGAAGCGAACCGCACGTAGGCCACCGGGTCGATGCGGGCGAGGTTTTGCATCACGATCTCGCCGACGCTCTCCGAGGTGACCGAGCTGCTGCCGGAGGTTTCCAGCTTCCGCACGAGACCGGACACCATCTGCTCGATTCGGTCGATGTTGATGTCGCGTTTGCGCAGCGCGACCTGAATGGAGCGGGTTAGTTTTTCGCGGTCGAAGGGCTCCTGGGCGCCGTCTTTCTTGACGACCATGAGGTTGCGCAGCACCACCCGCTCCACAGAGGAGAAGCGCGCCCCGCAGCTGGAGCACTCCCGCCGCCGACGGGTGACGTTGTTGTCTTCGGCAGGCCGCGAGTCCTTGACCTGCGTATCGATGCCTCCACAAAACGGACAGCGCATGTGCCTCTCCTATTCTGCCTTCGATGCCATGCCGCCGTAGACCGGAAAGGCGCGGCACAGCGCAAGCGCCTCGTCGCGGACCTCAGCCTCTGTCTTCGGGTCGCCTTCCGGGCCGCCGCTGGCG
This sequence comes from uncultured Rhodobacterales bacterium, assembly GCA_964586735.1. Lineage (GTDB taxonomy): Bacteria > Pseudomonadota > Alphaproteobacteria > Rhodobacterales > CAZPXZ01 > CAZPXZ01. Next base: position 2,700 of record CAZPIN010000184.1, read on the forward strand.
ACTCCTTCCAGCACGCGCAGAATCATCTTGCCTACCTTCCTGAACTCCGTCTCGCCAAATCCCCGCGTGGTGCAGGCGGCGGACCCCAGCCGGATGCCCGACGTGACGCCAGGCTTCTCGGGGTCAAAGGGTATCGCGTTCTTGTTGCAGGTCAGGTTGGCCCTGCCCAGCGCCGTCTCGGCGTCCTTGCCAGTAAGGCCGAGTCCGCGAAGGTCGACCAGCATCAGGTGCGTGTCGGTGCCGCCGGTCACGATGTCCGCGCCGCCCTCGGCCAAGGTGTCAGCGAGGGTCTTGGCGTTGGCGACGACCTTCTCTCCGTAGCTGCGAAACTCCGGCTGCAATGCCTCTCCAAACGCCACCGCTTTGGCGGCGATGACGTGCATAAGCGGTCCGCCCTGCAGGCCGGGAAACACCGCCGAGTTGATGCGCCGCCCGACATCGGCGTCCGCCGAGAGAATCATGCCGCCGCGCGGTCCGCGCAGGGTCTTGTGGGTGGTGGTGGTCACCACATGCGCATGGGGAAGGGGGCTTGGATGCGCGCCTGCCGCCACCAGCCCGGCGAAGTGGGCCATGTCGACCATCAGCATCGCGCCGACCTCGTCGGCGATGGAGCGAAAGCGGGCGAAGTCGATCTGCCGGGGCACGGCGGAGCCGCCGGCGACGATCAGCTTCGGGTGGCGTTCGCGGGCCAGCCGCTCCACTTCCTCGTAGTCGATCTGGCTGTCCTCTCGGCGCACGCCGTAGGTGACGGCGTCGAACCACTTGCCGGAGAGGTTGGGCGGGGCGCCGTGCGTCAGATGGCCGCCCGCCGCCAGTCCCATGCCCAGAAACGTGTCACCCGGCTCGAGCAGGGCCAGAAACACCGCTTGGTTGGCCTGCGCTCCTGAATGCGGCTGGACGTTGGCGAAATCACAGCCGAACAGCTCGCAGGCGCGCTGAATCGCCAGCGCCTCGGCGACGTCGACGTGTTCGCAGCCGCCGTAGTAGCGGCGGCCCGGGTAGCCCTCGGCGTACTTGTTGGTGAGCGGCGACCCCAGCGCGTCGAGCACTGCTTGGGAGACGATGTTCTCCGAGGCGATCAGCTCGATCTCCTCATGCTGGCGCAGGGTTTCGGCCTGTATGGCGCCGGCTACTTCCGGATCGGCGCGAGTCAGACTCGTGGCAAAAAAATTGCTGCTGCGGGTTTCGCTAACCATGGAGGTCACCTCGGTTCGGGGCCGTCGGCCTCCACTACAATCACCACTATACCTGCTATATCCTCTCGCAACTAGACGCCCATCCGGGGCGCCGGGCGGCACGACTTCCATGGCCGAATTCAAGCACCTGCACTTTGTTGCCGCAGAGCAGCGGGATGCTCAGCAGGCCAAGGAGGCGATGGTGCGCCGCTATGGCGAAGCGCCGGCGGGTAAAGCCGAGGCGCTGGTGGCTTTGGGCGGAGACGGGTTCATGCTCCAGACCCTTCATGAGGCGGGTGAGCTTGGCCTGCCGGTTTACGGCATCAACTACGGTTCGGTGGGGTTCCTGATGAACGCCGAAGTCCATGACTGCCTGCTCGAGCGCCTTGCCGCCGCCGAGCGGACACGGCTCTCGCCGTTGCGCATGCGGGCGGTCACCGCTCATGGCGAGAAAGATGCCCTTGCCTACAACGAGGTGTCGCTGTTTCGTCAGAGCCGCCAGACGGCCAAGATTCGCATTCTCGTCGACAGACGCGAACGGCTCGACGAGCTCGTCTGCGACGGCATCCTTGTCGCCACGCCGGCTGGCAGCACCGCCTATAATCTCTCGGTGCATGGTCCCATTCTTCCCATCCAGGCGCCCTTGGTGGCGCTGACCCCGATCGCCGCCTTTCGCCCGCGCCGCTGGCGGGGCGCCCTGCTTCCGCAGTCGGCGCGGGTGGAGATCGAGACGCTGGAGTCCGACAAGCGGCCGGTGAGCGCGGTGGCCGACTTTTTCGAGGTGCGCGACGTGGAGCGGGTTGAGGTCAGCGCCGATCCGGGAAGCGGGGTCGACCTGCTGTTCGACCCGGGCCACGACCTCGAGGAGCGCATCGTCCGGGAGCAGTTCGCGCGATGACCGCCCCAGAGCGCCTTCGCTGGTGGCTGGCCGGCGCCGCGGTGGCGGCGCTGCTTCTGTGGCTGCTGCGCGGTTCACTGGGACCTTTTCTCGCCGGCGCCGCCATCGCCTATCTGCTGGACCCGGTGGTAGACCGGATGGAGTCGCTGGAGATTAAGCGTACGATCGCCAGCCTGCTGGCGGTGGTGACATCGTTCGTGCTGGCTGTCGCCGCCTTTCTGCTGGTTTTTCCCGTACTGCTGGCGCAGGCTTCGGGGCTGCTGGACCTGCTGCCCGATATCGTCTCCAGCCTGCAGAGTCTTGCCGCCAAGGCTGCCGAATCAGGTATCGGCGGCGCGTTTGGCGGTTCTCTGGCCGATGGCCTGCTCGACGCGCTGCGTTCGGCTGGTCCGACGGTTGGCGTTGGCACCCTCAAAGCGGCGCTGGCAGGGGGCGTGGCCGTGGTCGACGCAGTCGCATTCGCGGTGATTACGCCGGTCGTGGGCTTCTATCTGCTGGTTGACTGGAAGCGCCTCATCAAGCACGTGGACAACCTCGTGCCACGTTCCCTGATTGGCGAATTTCGCCTGATCGCCGCATGCATCGACCGTACGCTGGCGGCTTTCGCCCGCGGCCAGCTGTCCGTGTGCGCGGTGCTGGGCGTGTTCTACGCGGTGACGCTGTCGCTTGTCGGCCTCGACTACGCGGTGGCCATCGGCATCACCGCCGGCATCGCCAGTTTCATTCCTTACGTCGGCACCATCATCGGCTTCGGGCTGGCGACTCTGGTCGCCGTGGTGCAGTACTTTCCCGAGCCGCTGCCAATACTGGTGGTCATTGGCATATTCACGCTGGGGCAGCTCGCCGAGTCCTACGTGCTTGCTCCTCGGCTGGTGGGTCGCGGCGTGGGCCTGCACCCAATCTGGCTGCTGTTTGCGCTGGTGGCCGGCGGCAATCTGTTCGGCTTCGCCGGCGTGCTTGTGGCGGTACCGGTAGCAGCTGCGCTGGGAGTGCTGGTACGCTATTTCGAGCGGCGCTACCGCGACGGACGTTTCTACCGCTACGATGGCGGCAGCGGCGAACAACCCGAAGAGGATCTCGCGGCTGGCACGCCCACTTCGCTGGTTACAGACACTCAATCCGACAGGAGATAGCACAGCTATGAGCAACACCAACAGCAGTACTGAATTTGAGGCGGCGGCGTTTCGCCGCCTGCTGGCGCATCTGCGCGGGCGCAGCGACGTGCAGAACATCGATATGATGATTCTCGCTGGATTCTGCCGCAACTGCCTCAGCCGCTGGTACCGCGAAGAGGCGGCCGGAAGGGGCGTGGAGATGAGCGAGGCGGAGGCTCGCGAGATCGTCTACGGCGAAAGCTACGAGGACTGGAAGCGCAAGTTTCAGACCGAGGCGACGGCCGAGCAGATGCAGGCGCTCGATGCCGCCGAGGAAGCCAACGCAGGAGAGGGCCGATGAACGTGCCAAGCGAGACAGACGCCAGCCTGGGGGACCTGCCGGTCTGGAACCTCGACTCCCTGTACCCTTCGCCGGAGGATCCCCAAGTTGAAAAGGACCTGGCGTGGCTGGAGCAAGCCTGCCAGGCGTTTGAGTCGAATCACAAGGGCAAGCTCGCGGACATGGCGGGGGAAGCGATGGCGGACGCTCTTGCCGAGCTCGAGGCCATTGACGGGCGGGCCTCCCGTCTGGGGCAGTACTTCGGCCTGCGCAGCGCCCAGGACACCCAAGACGGAGAGCGTGCCAGGCAGTACGGCAGCGTGCAGAGCCGCATGACCAACGCCACGCGGCCTCTGGTGTTTCTGGCGCTGGAGCTGTGCGCGATCTCCGACGAGGCGATGGAGGCGAAACTTGCCGAAAGCCCGCGGCTGGCGCGCTACCGGGCATGGCTGGCAAGGCAGCGGGCCCGCCGCGACCACACGCTCGAGGAGACTCTCGAAGAGTACATCCATGACCGCAGCCCGGTCTCCTCCAGCGCCTGGGGGCGGCTGTTCGAGGAATTTCATGGCGGGCGGCGCTACGAGGTGGACAGTGAGAGCCTCAGCCTGCAGGACGCCATCGACCGCATGTCGGACCCGGACCGCGCCCGCCGCGAGGCGGCCTGGAGAGGGCTGGCGAAGGGTTTCGACGAGGACATTCGCCTGCACGCCCGCGTATTCAACACGCTGCTCAAGTCCAAGGAGATCGACGACCGATGGCGCCGCTACGAGCGTCCCGAGACGTCGCGCCACATCGCCAACGACGTGGAGCCGGAGATCGTCGCCGCGCTGCGCGAGGCGGTGGTGGAGTCCTACGAGCGGGTGCCGCACCGCTACTACCGGCTCAAGGCAAAGTGGCTGGGCCTCGACGCGCTCGACGCCTGGGACCGCAACGCGCCGCTGCCGGAGGCGCGCACCCGCCTGTACTCCTGGGACGAGGCGAAAGAGATCGTGCTTGGTGCCTTCGGCGAGTTCTCGCCGCAGATGGCCGAGATCACCGAGCGGTTTTTCAGGGAAGGCTGGATCGACGCGCCGTCGACGCCGGGCAAGAGCAGCGGCGCGTTCTGCTCGCCGGGACCGGCCAGTGGCCATCCGTTTGTCCTGCTCAACTACCAAGGCCGCATCCGCGACGTCATGACGCTGGCCCACGAGCTGGGCCACGCGGTGCACCAGACGCTGGCGGCGCCCCAGGGCGACCTGCTGGCCAACACGCCGCTGACCCTGGCCGAGACGGCAAGCGTGTTCGGCGAGTCGCTGGTGTTCGAGAAGCTGCTGGAAAACGAAACCGAGCCGGACGCCCGCAGGGCGCTGCTTGCCAGCCGCGCCGAAGACATGATCAACACCGTGGTGCGGCAGATTTCCTTCTACGACTTCGAATTGCGCATGCATGCCCGCCAGCGAGAAGGGGAGCTGGAGGCGGGGACGTTTGGCGAGATCTGGATGGACGTCTCACGCGAGAGCCTTGGGCAGGGAATCCGCCTCAACGACGGGTACGAGAACTTCTGGTGCTACGTATCGCACTTCGTGCACGTGCCGTTTTACGTCTACGCCTACGCCTTCGGCGAGGGGCTGGTGCACGCGCTGTACGGCAAGTACAAGGAGGAGCCGGAGGGTTTCGTCGACAGGTATATGGAGATGCTGTCGGCGGGAGGCTCGAAGCGGCACCGCGAGCTGCTCGAACCGTTTGGCCTCAATCTCGCCGACCCGGCGTTCTGGAAAACCGGGCTGGGCGTGATGGAGGCCACCATCGCCGAAGCCGAAAGCATTGGGTAGGGGAGAGACACTCCCGTACGGCGGAAGAGTTCGCTAGGTCAACCTTGTACCTGCAAGCATTGCCAAACGATGCATGACTTGGTCGGTCCGCTTTGGTGAAGGCGTTGCCGCGAGCGCCGCCGCCTCGATTTTCGCGGCTTTCAATGTGTCGCGGGGACGCGTACCCATCACTTCGCTCCCGCATCGGCGGAAGCGAATCAGGTGCTGTGGGGCTGCCTTACACCGACACCCCGTTCCCCCAGCTCCCGTTGCCTTTCATCGCCTCGTCGATGCTGCGCGCTTCCAGCAGCCGGTCCTGCCAGCTGTCTAAGTCCTCCAGCGACGCCGCCTGCAGCCGTTCCTCCAGAGTGCCAGGCACGTCACCGAAACGCTTTCGGGCTATGCCCATGAGCGACTCGACTTTGCCTGCCGCGAAGATTTTCTCCGCGTGCTGCCGGTACTTCCGGTCAAGCCAGTTCTCCATGATCTCCTCCGTCTTCTCTTTTCCCCAAAGCTCCAATGTCAGGCGGTCAAGCCGCTCCTGATCATTCAGCTCTCGCCCAATGTTAACCAAAATCTCATCACTTAGCAACAGCTCACCCATCCTCAAGAGCCGGTCTGCTATATCAAGAAGATACAGTATCAGTTCATCGGTTACGTCGTCGCGGTTCGCCAGATCCATCGCCACCAGCAGCGCCATGCCCTCGGGGTCCGCGTACAGCTCTTCCAGTGGAATTTTCCACAGCAACACCAGCACCACCGGTCCCGCCTTGATACGGCGGCCCTTGAAGCCATCCGGAACCTTCGACGCCTCGTCAACGGAAGGCGGGACTCTGGCGGCAGCGGGACCATGCAGCACCAGCGCAGCCACCACCACGACGGACCTGCCATGAAACCTGCCGCCCCGCCTGATCATGTCGTGCTGGACCAGATACGCGGCGCTGCAAAGCTGCGCCTGCGCCATGGGGTCGTAGTGGTGCTTGTGCTCGTGGACTTCGACGACGGCTGTTCCGTCCAGCTCCGAAGCCAAGATGCCGTCAATCTCCCTTCGCCCGCCGCCTTGGCGGATGACCGTTGCGGGCAGCTGTTCGGGCTCGCCCATCCGGCTGACCTCAAGGCCCGCCAGATAGGCGATCCACCGGCTCAGCGCTCGTCGGCTTCGAGCGTTGCCACACACGACGCGATACGACGTTTCGTGTGGCTGGCTCCAGAATTTCGGTTTTTTTTAGCGGGCATTGAAAGTCTCCCAGTTAGGCGGCGAATAGGCTGGATAGCGACTATCGAGGTAAATGGAGATGCTGGCGACGGGAGGCTCCAAGCGGCACCGCTAGCTGCTCGAGCCGTTTAGCCTCAATCTCGCCGACCCAGCGTTCTGGAAAACCGGGCTGGGCGTGATGGAGGCCACCATCGCCGAAGCCGAAAGCATCGGGTAGGGGAGTGGCGCCCCCGGACAGCGCAGGCGTCGGCTAGGCAGCCTGGGGAAGCATCCGCTTCTTCGCCTGCTCCATAACGTTCTGCTGGACCTTTTCGAAGGCCCGGTTCTCGATCTGGCGAATGCGCTCCCGCGACACGCTGTACTTTTCGGCCAGCTTGTCGAGGGTGGCGGGCTTGTCCGCCAGACGGCGGCTCCTGAGAATCGTCCGCTCGCGCGGCGAGAGCTTTTTCATGGCACGCTTCAGCATGTCGCTGCGCAGCGACTTCTCGTCGGCGTTGGCCAGCGCACCGACGTGGTCGGCGTCCGAGTCAGTGATCCACTCCTGCCACTCCGCGCTGTCATCGTCGTCGCCGACGGTGGTATTGAGCGACAGGTCGCCGACGCCTGCCAAGCGTCGGTTCATCTCGATGACGTCATCCTCGCCGACGTTCAGGCGCTCGGCGATCTGGCGGACATGCTCGTGGGTAAGCTCGCCTTCCTCATACGCGTTGATCGCCCGCTTGGTCCGCTTGAGGTTGAAAAACAGCGACTTGCGGGCGGCCGACGTGCTCAGCTTCACCAGCGACCAGGAGCGCAGGATATACTCCTGCACCGAGGCGCGGATCCACCACATGGCGTAGGTGGCGAGGCGGAAGCCCTTGTCCGGATCGAAGCTGCGCACCGCCCGCATAAGGCCAAGATTGGCCTCGGCGACGAGGTCCTCCACCGCCAGGCCGTAGCCGCGGTAGCCCATCGCCATTTTGGCCGCAAGGCGCAGGTGGGAGGTGACCAGTATCTGGGCCGCCTCCTTGTCGTTGCGGTCTCGCCAAGCGCGCGCGTGCTCGAACTCCTCCTCTTTCTCCAATATGGGAAAGCGGTGGATCTCGTCGAGATACTTGGCAAAGCCAGCATCCCCGCGAGCGATTGTAGGTACCGATGTATAAGCCATTGTACTGACTCGTATCCATGCCTGCGCAAAAAGCATTATAGCATAAGAAGGGCTTAAAGTCAAGCTTCGCCCGGTATTGCCGGGCTGGCGAAATTAAGCCCCCTGCCGCCGCTCATTGTGCACAGCGTAACGTTCAATGTGGCCCCAATGCGTCGCTCTGAAGTCCAATAAATTCTGCAAGTTGCCGAAAAGCTACAGGCGGCGGCCTGCCAAACCGCATCCATTCGCCGCTGCGCGGATGGCGAAATCCTAGGCTTGCCGCGTGCAGCGCAGGATAGGGATACGACGCGATCGCCTCCCGCGCCCGCTCTCCAAGCTCGGCCGTCGCCGCGCGCTGCCCGCCATACAGCGAGTCGCCAACCAGCGGACTCCCAAGATGCGCCAAGTGCACGCGGATCTGGTGAGTGCGGCCAGTCTCCAGACGGCACTGTATCAGGCTTGCCGCGGCCGTGTCCCCGCTTCCCGCGCGCTCCAGCACCCGCAGGCGGCTGGCGGCCGGCTTGCCGCGGTCCGGGCGCACCGCGCGGCGGGCGTGCTGCGATGGATGCGGGCCGATGGGGGCTTCCACCCGGATCCATCCGCCCGCTTCAAAGGTCACCCCTTCAAGCCCGGCCAGGCGGGGCTCGCGCCGCGACGGCTCGCCCCAGACGATGGCCAGATACTCGCGCTCGACGTTCCGATTGGCAAAATCCTTGGCCAGGGCGGCGTGGGCCGCGTCGGTGTGCGCCGCCACCAGCAGTCCGCTGGTGCCCCGGTCGAGGCGGTGCACGATTCCCGGCCGCAGCGGCTGTCCAAGAGACGACAGCGCGCCCCGCGCTAGCAGTGCCTGCACCAGCGTCCCGCTGCGGTGGCCTGGCGCGGGATGCACCACCATGCCCGCCGGTTTGTCGACGACGATGACGTCCCCGTCCTCGTACGCCACGTCCAGCTCGATATGCTCGGGAGCAAGGCCCGCAGGCTCGGGCGGGGGCAGCCTCAGTTCGTAGCGCTCGCCGCTGCGGGCGGTACTCGACGGGCTTCGTACCGGCGCGCCGTCCCTGAGCAGGCGCCCCTCGCGAATCAGCTCGCCCATGCGCGTGCGGCTGACATGTGGTACCTGACCCTCCAGCGCGTCCAGCGCCAGCGCGGCGGCGCGGTCCAGGCGCAGGCCATCCCCCTCGGCGCCGACGGTCAGAAGGAGCGTTACGTTGGAATCTTCTGAATCGGGCATGGCGTCCCCGCGACAGACAGTACAGGAGCCCGCGTCCGCGGCGCCCCCGCAGGAAGGCGAGGCTAATTTTCCGCATCTGCGGTTCCTGCGCCGCCTGACGAATTTTCTTGGCGTCCTGCTGGCGCTCGGGGCCATTGTGGTCGTGGTGGCGATTGCGGTCAAACTGGGGGAGCTGGGCGGCTCGGTTGCGGGCGGCGCCTCGGATGGCGGCGTTCCCTGGCAGTCGAGCGTCACCCTGGGTGACCGGGAGCGCCTGGTCGGCGCCTCGGCCGACCGCGGGCGGCTGTATCTGCACATCGAGGACGCCGCCTCCGGCGGCGCCAGGGTGGTGGTGGTGGAGGGCGCCAGCGGACGGCGGGTGGGGACGGTTAGCCTCGCCCGCTGACCCGCCCCTTGACAGCCGCCGCGGCGGCGGCGATATTGCCAGCAACAGGGCGGTGCGGCTCATCCGTCATCCCCCTGCAGCGTCCCCTTCGTCTAGTGGCCCAGGACGCCAGCCTCTCACGCTGGAAACAGGGGTTCGATTCCCCTAGGGGACGCCAGCTTTCCCTGCCTGCCGAGTCGGCGCAGGTGTCCAGAGCGCGGGGCCGCCGCATGTCGATACCCCAGCAGGGAGGCGGCGAGGTCCAGTCGCGTTCGGACCTCGTCGGTTTCTTCGAGAGCGGCTGCAAGCCGCCGGCGCAATGGAAGATCGGCACCGAGCACGAGAAGTTCGGCTTCCGCCGCGCCGATCTGGCGCCGCTTCCCTACGACGGCGATTCCTGCTCCGTGCGCGGAACCCTCGAGGGCCTGGCCGAGCGCTTCGGCTGGACGCGGGTGCTCGAGGGCGAGAATCTCATTGGCCTGACCCGCGACGGCGCCAACGTCTCGCTCGAGCCCGGCGGCCAGCTGGAGCTTTCCGGCGCGCCGCTCGACACGCTGCACCAGACCTGCGACGAGGCCAGCCAGCATCTCGCCGAGGTGGCGGAGGTGGCGGAGGAGATGGGCGCCGGGTTTCTCGGCATGGGCGTGGCGCCGCACTGGAGGCGGGAGGACATGCCGCGGATGCCCAAGGGGCGATACGCCATCATGCGCCGCTACATGGAGCGAGTGGGCAAGCTCGGCGTCGACATGATGCACCGCACCTGCACCATCCAGGTCAACCTCGACTACGCCGACGAGGCGGACATGGTCCGCAAGCTGCGGGCCGGACTCCTGCTGCAGCCGGTGGCGACGGCGCTGTTCGCCAACTCCCCCTTCATCGACGGCAAGGACTCCGGATACCTTTCCTACCGGGCGCGGATTTGGGAGGACGTGGACGGCGACCGCTCGGGCGTGCCCGCCATTGCGCTGGAGTCGGGGTTCGGTTTCGAGGCATGGACCGACTACGCGCTCGACGTGCCTATGTACTTCGTCTACCGCGACGGATCCTATCTGGACGTGGCCGGCCAGAGTTTTCGCGACTTCCTCGACGGCCGTCTGCCGGGGCTGCCGGGCGAGCGTCCGCTGATGTCGGACTGGGCGGACCATCTCACCACGCTGTTTCCCGATGCCCGCATCAAGCAGTTCATCGAAATGCGCGGCGCCGACGGCGGTCCATGGCGGCGCATCTGCGCCCTGCCGGCGCTGTGGGTGGGGCTGCTGTATGACAGCGAGGCGCTTGACGGTGCCCTGCAGCTGGCGGCGGATTGGAGCGAAGAGGAGCGGATGCAGCTTCGCGTCGAAGCGGGCCGTCTGGGGCTCGAAGCGAGGGTTGGCGGCCGTTCCGTGCGCGACATTGCCCGCGACCTGCTCGACCTTTCGCGCGGTGGACTGGCGCGGAGAGCTCGGGCGCACGGACCTCTGCCCGACGAGACGCACCATCTCAACGACCTTGAAGCTGTGGTGGAGAGCGGCGAGACGGCGGCGGGTGAACTCCTGCGCCGCTGGCGGGACGAGTGGGACGGGGATGCAAGGCGGGCGTTCGAGGAGTACAGTTTCTGAGCGTGCGCCGTGCCGGGTGAAAGCGGTCTGGCGGCGGGCTATACTCCTCGGCAGCGAATCTGGCGGAGATACAGCATGCGTGGAATTACTGGCGCGCTGGCAGCCCTCTGCGCCGCTCTGGCGGCGAGTGCGGCATCGGCGCAGGAGTATATGGGAGCCCCGCTGCCCGGGCAGCTGGGCCTGCCCGAGCCGGTGACCGAGGTCGCCCGCAGGGTCGACAATTTCCACGACGTTATTCTGGTGCTGATCACGGCCATCACTCTGTTCGTGCTTCTGCTGCTTGGCTATGTGGCTATCCGCTTCCGGGCCTCCGCCAATCCCACGCCCAGCCGCACTACGCATCACACTTTGCTTGAAATCGTATGGACGGCGGTGCCGGCTGTGATACTCGTGGCGCTGGTGTTTCCCACCCTGCGGCTGCTGTACCTGCAGGAAGACCCGCCCGAGGCCGATCTGGTGATCAAGGCCACCGGCCACCAGTGGTACTGGTCCTACGAGTATCCCGACGAGGAGATTGAATTCGATTCGCTGATGCTTTCCCGCGAGGACGTGAGTGCCGCCGGCATGCCCGATTCGCTGTGGAAGCTGGCGGCCGACGAGGCCCTGGTGGTGCCGGTCAACGCGACGGTGCTGGTGCAGGTGACCGCCAGCGACGTCATTCACGCATGGACCGTGCCCAACTTCGGCTCCAAGGTCGACGCGGTGCCTGGGCGGCTTAACCAGACGTGGTTCAGGGCCGAGCGGCAGGGGGTGTTCTTTGGCCAGTGCTCCGAGCTGTGCGGCAAGGACCACGCCTACATGCCGATCATGGTGCGGGTGGTCTCGCCTGGCGAGTACCGCCGCTGGCTTGCCCGGGCCCGCGAGGAATTCGCCTCGCTGCCAGTCTCCAGCGGCTGACCCGCCATGACCGCCGCCGTTCAGGCAGCAGGCGGCGCGCCGCTGGCCGAGTATCTGCGCCTTCTCAAGCCGCGGGTCATGTCGCTGGCCGTCTTCACCGCGGCCATCGGCATGCTGCGGGCGCCGATTGACATCCATCCCGTCGTCGCGCTGGCCTCCATGCTGGCCATTGCCGCCGGCGCGGGCGCGGCGGGTGCTCTCAACATGTGGTGGGACGCCGACATCGACGGACGGGCCAGGCGCACCGCTGGACGCCCGACTGTAACTGGCAGCGTCAGCCCGGAAGCCGCACGCGATCTGGGGCTGGGGCTTGCGGCGCTGTCGGTGATGCTGCTGTCGCTGTTTGCCAATCCGCTGGCCGGGGCGCTGCTGGCGCTTGCCATCGCCCACTACGCGGTGGTGTACACCATGTGGCTCAAGCGGCGCAGCGTTCACGCCGTGGTGATTGGCGGACTCGCCGGGGCTTTGCCGCCGGCAATCGGCTGGGCGGCGGCAACCGGTACGCTTGGCGTCGAGGCGGCGCTGATGGTGCTGGTGGTGTTTCTATGGACGCCGCCCCATTCCTGGGCGCTGGCGCTCGTGCGCCGCGAGGAGTACGCCGACACGGGCGTACCCATCCTGCCGGTGCACTCGGGCGTCACCGCCACGCGTTGCCAGATTCTTCTCTACACCGTGCCGCTGCTGGCGGCCGGTCTCGCGCTTGCTGCTACCGATGCGGGCGGGCCGATTTCCATGGCAGCGGCGCTGGCAGCTGGCGGGCTGCTGATGCTGCGCACCATCGCCGCGGTGCGTCCTGACGCCGGGCGGCGGGAGGAGGGGAGGCTGTTCGGGGCCAGCATCGTGTATCTGTTCGCGCTGTTCGCGGCGATGCTGGCCGACGGCCTGCTTGGTTTGGGGCTGGGCGGTGGATATTGAGCGCAGCAGGCGCGGGCGCAATTTTGCCCTGCTTCTGGCGCTGCTGGCGCTGGTCGGGCTGATCTTTGCGGTGACCCTGGTCAAACTTGGCCAGGTCGGGCCGCCCGCTTAGCCATGACCAGGCCGCAGCGCACCGGGTTGATCCTTGCCGGCGTCGTGGTCGGCATGGCGGGGCTGTCCTTTGCGGCGGTGCCGCTCTACGACCTGTTCTGCAGAGTTACCGGATACGGCGGCACCACCGCCCGCGCCGCGGCGCCAGCTGGCGAGATTGCCGACAGGTGGGTCACGGTACGCTTCGACGCGTCGTTGGCGGCGGGGATGCCATGGACGTTTCGCCCGGTCGAGCGCGAAATGCGGCTGAGGCTGGGAGAGCGGGGGCTGACTTCCTACCGCGCCCACAACCCCACTTCGCGTCCGGTGAAGGGAATTGCCAGTTTCAACGTCGTCCCGTTCGAGGCGGGGGTGCATTTCGCCAAGATCGAGTGCTTCTGCTTCACCGAGCAGACGCTCCTGCCGGGGCAGTCGGTGGACATGCCGGTGAGCTTCTACGTCGCCCCGGCGCTGAGCGACGACCCCGACACCGAGCGGGTGGAGACCATCACGCTGTCGTATACGTTCTTCGAGGCGGAGTGAATCCACACGCGGCAATTTCTGCTATCCAATTGAGCGGTTCATTGACGGGCGGCGAAACAGTAATGACTAACAGCAATCATGGCGCCGCCTACAAGGGCTGGACGCTTTCTCTTGGCCTTCCCCACGCCTCCGAGGCGGCTGCTGTGGCTGCGTTTGCCATGGTTGGCCGCGGGGGCGAGAAAGACGCCGATCAGGCGGCGGTGGACGCCATGCGCGCCGAGCTCAATCGCCTTGAGATGCAGGGCGTCGTGGTGATCGGCGAGGGCGAGCGCGACCAGGCTCCCATGCTCTACATCGGCGAAGAGGTGGGAACCGGGGAGGGCGAGGCAGTAGATCTGGCTCTTGACCCGCTGGAAGGCACCACCCTCTGCGCCAAGGCCATGCCCAATGCCCTGTCGGTTATTGCCATGGGCCCACGAGGCACGCTGCTCCATGCGCCTGACGTCTACATGGACAAGCTGGCGGTAGGACCCGGTATCCCTGAAGGGGCGGTCGACCTCGACGCCACGCCATCTGACAACATCCAAGCCGTGGCAAAGGCAAGGGGCGTTGATCCCAGCCAGATTGCGGTCTGCATCCTCGAGCGTCCGCGGCACGCGGAGCTGGTCGAAAAGGTGCGAAGCGCGGGTGCGGCGGTACGGCTGATCACCGACGGCGACGTGGCTGGCGTCATGCACTGTTCGCAGTCCAAGGAGACAGGCATCGACATGTACATGGGCATTGGCGGCGCACCCGAGGGCGTGCTGGCTGCTGCCGCTTTGCGATGCATGGGAGGACAGTTTCAGGGACGGCTGCAGTTCTCGTCCGACGACGAGAGGGCACGCGCTCGCGCCGCCGGCATCGAGGATCTCGAGCGCAAGTACCTGCTGGCCGACATGGTGCGCGACGACGTGCTGTTCTCCGCTACCGGGGTGACGGACGGGTCGCTGCTGCGCGGCATCCGACGCCATGGCGACACCGTCGAGACCGAAACCCTTCTGCTCAACTCCCACACTGGATCCGCTCGCCGAATTCAGTCGCGGCTGCGTCGGCCAGCGTGATGCTCGGTCCCTCCGCCACCGGCCGTCATTGGGCGCTTCCATCACAGGCCATCGAGCGACGAGCCGAACAGCTTTCCCAGGTCCACGGAATCCCGGACCTGCTGGCGCGGGTGCTGGCGATGCGCGATGTGAAGGTCGAGGAAGTCCCCATCTATCTTGATCCCAAGCTGCGCGACCTCATGCCGAATCCCAGCAATCTGACAGACATGGACAAGGCCGCCGGTCGCCTTGCGGCCGCAGTCGAGCGCGGCGAGAAGGTTGGGCTGTTCGGCGACTATGACGTAGATGGCGCATGCAGCCTTGCCCTGCTGGTCGGCTGGCTGCAGGAGCTTGGCATCGATGCGGCGTATAGAGTGCCCAACCGCAGAAACGACGGCTACGGCCCCAACGCGAAGGCAATGGCCGAGCTGGCCTCCTACCATGATCTGGTCGTCGTAGTCGACTGCGGAGGGGCCGAAGAGGCTGACCCCGCGCTGGCTGCGGCTGTGGAAAGCGGGGCGGATGTAATCGTCGTCGACCACCATGCCTGCCCGGTGCCGCCGCCATCTCCGCTGGCAGTGGTCAATCCCAACCGAGCCGACGATGACAGCGGGCTGGAGTACCTGAGCGCGGCGGGGGTGGTGTTCATGCTGCTTGCGGCAGCCAACCGTCTGCTGCGGGAAAAGGGGTGGTTTGTCGAGCGCGCGGAGGAGCCTCTCCTGAAAACGCGACTTGACCTTGTAGCGCTGGCGACGATTGCCGACGTTGTTCCCCTGCAAGGTCTCAACCGTGCCTTTGTGCGAGGGGGCCTCAGGGTGCTGGCTCGCCGCAGACGGCCGGGGCTTGCCGCGCTGTCTGACATTGCCGGGGTGCGCCGCCAGCCGGACGAGGGGACGCTGGCCTGGATGCTGGCGCCGCGGCTCAACGCTCCTGGCCGCATTGGGGAAGACGACCTGCTGGCGACCCGGCTGCTGCTGGCGGGCTATGCAAGCGAAGCTCGCGATCTGGCCCAGCGGTGTGAAAAGTACAACCAGGACCGCCGCATGCAGCAGGACGAGGCTTTGGCCCAAGCCCGGGCACAGGCAGCGAACTGCAATGGCGACCTGCTCGTCTGGGCAGCGGGAGAGAGGTGGCATCCGGGCGTCATGGGCATTGTGGCAGGGAGGCTAGCTGACCAGAAGCGCATGCCTGCAATCGTGCTGTCCTGCGAGGGAAAGGTGGCGCGCGGGTCGGGGCGCTCCGCGCCAGGCGTCGACTTGGGGGCCGCCGTGCGCCAGGCGCTCCGCGAAGGGCTGCTGCTGCGGGGGGGAGGGCACAGCGCCGCTGTTGGACTCGAGGTCAGCCGCGAAATGCTTTCTCAGGCTATGGAGCGAATCGAGGCGATTCTGCGTGATTCGCTGCGCGATGGCAAACTGCCAGAGCGCGTGGAGGAAGTGGCAGGCACGGCGCTGCCGGGAGCCGTTTCGGCAGAAAACGCCTTGGCACTGGCGCAGGCCGGTCCGCATGGTCAGGGAGCCCCCAAGCCGAAGTTTGTGCTGCGCAACATGAGTCTTGCTCAAAAGCAGATGCTGCGCGACCAGCACTACCGACTGGAAGTGTCGGCCATGTCCGGGGGCAGTGCTAAAGCTATGGCTTTCGGCGTAGTGGGAACGCCGCTGGGAGACGCTCTCGCCCGCGCACAGCGCGGCGACCGGGTGGATGTGATGGGAGAAATCACCGTAGACGACTTTGATGGGGGACGGCGCGCCTACTTGCGGGTGGATGACGTGATCCTTCACTGATGGAAAGCCCGTCACAGTATCCCCACGACGGTTGCGCTTGAGCCGAAACGGGGCAGTGGCATCAGTTGGCGGCAGCGGGCGAAGGAGAGAATCTGCTGGTCAGAGCGCAATCCTGCCTCGAATATCGCTTGCCCGGGACAATGCTGAACCGGGGCAACCTCGGCTCGGTTTTTGAATCTGACGAGGAGGCTGTTCCAGTATTCTGACGGAGATGGATTTTACGGCAACCATCAGACCCTGCCGCGAGCGATCCATACGGAATATTCGGGAAACCAGTCAGATTTCTCGATTCGCTGAAAAGCGGTACGGGCTTCTAGAATCTCAATGCGCTCTCCAGCATGATGGCATGGACCGGAGTGGCCGAGCGGCTTTCTTTGCGCTCCCCGTAAATGTCGAGACTCAGACGCTTGAGCGGGCCGTCCAGACCGTGCAACTCGGCGCCCAGACGCAGTCGCTGCTCATCGCTGGCTGTTTCAGTCTCGCCATACAGGGTTGCCTGCGCCATCTCGTCAAGCACGCCCGCTCCGTATCCAAGACGCGCCTGCAGCGACGCGCTGGCTTCTGCGGATGTTCGCTCATTGAGGCTGGAAGCGTTCCACATGGACTCCGCCACATCCGACCGCGGCGTGTTCCAGACTGGATCAAGCGACAGGCGCATGCCGCGGCCAGCGACGCCGGGGTCATAGATGGCGCCGATGCCAAGTCCCCACTCCTTCTGACCGGCTTGCGAGTGCAGCAGCAGCATGCTGGCATGTCCTAGAAACTGGAGACCAGCTTCGGGGAAGACGTAGCGCATTTCGCTGGCGATATCCGCTCCCACGCCAGAGCCATCATCCCCGGAGTCGGTCAGCACGCCCATCTCGAATCGATGCGACACTGCATTTCCGCTTTCGCGCGTCCGCGCATCCGCATACTCAAGCGCAAGCCTTGCCCGCGAGGACCGGACATCAATCCCTGACAATTCGACGGTGGAGGCGTTCTCCGTCTCTATGCTGGTGTGAAGCGTGTCACCCTTGATTGACATGGATCCTGCATCGGTATTCCAGATCTGGTGCCGGATGCCGGCGGCGAACATCTGCATGCTCGTGTCGGCGGTAGCCGGGCTGGCGCCGACCCCTTGCGACAGCATGCCCTCGCCAATGCCCAGACTCGTCCAGACGCTCAGTCCAGATGCCGTCTTCAGCAGAATGTAGGGGGCAAAAATGGTAATGTCCGAATCCAGCCTGCTGGAAGCGCCGCCGTCTGCCACATAGTCCGTTTCGCCTGAGAATGTGCTGGCCGACAGGCCAAGCAGCGTGCTGTCGCCACCGCGGTAGTCGACACCAAAGTGCGTGCCCGACAGTTCCATGTCCACAGAACCGCCGTCTTCGGACTCGCTTTCATGGGCCGCCGTTCTGAACTCGCCCCAGATGGCAAACGGAACGCCATTGCTCTGCATCTCGCCAACGGGCAGCGCGAAGCTTGTTCGACCGGCGAGATCGCCGCTGTCTGGCACGCCGGCCCAGGCGCGGTAGTCTTCAAGGTTGCCGCCGTAGCCGATACCGTAGTCCTGCCCTTCGAGTACCTCCTCTGGTGCCGCCGTCTCGATGCCAAAGAGACTGGCGACTTCTCGCACTGCCTGGCCAGCGTTTCCACTGGTCAGCGCGCGCGTGTCGATGCTACGGCCTCCGATCTGAGCCCTCGTATCCGTGCCTTCACTGAGATAGAGTTCGGCTCTGCGCCAGATGCTGGCGATGAAATTAGCCGCGACCGTACTGCCGAAACTTGAAACCGAGTGAGTGAGAGCAGCTGGGCTTGCCAAGACGATTGTTTCCACAGCTGCGACGATCCAGTCGCTACCCGAAGCGCTGTCCACGATCTGCTCGTTGGCGGCGGTAATCTCCTCGGCAGGCACCACCGCGAAGTTGGCGGCAGACGCGGTCGGCCTGACCTGAACCTGAACGTCTCTGTCGGCAACCGCTTCAGTGTCGAACACGGCCTCAATGGTGGAATCGGCCAAGCTTGTTCTGCCTGCCGGATACGTCACCGTGCCTCCGCATGCGCCGACCGAGCAGGTAACGCGGGCGCGAGCGCCAGCCGAGCGGCCAAGAGCGCTGTCGGCGCTGCCGCCGACGGCAACTCTCCACTCGACCTCAAGGCCGCCAGCGGGCGCGGGCTGATCAAGGGTGGCAAAGGAGAAACTGACAATCGTCTTGTCCGCCTCGCTTCGGAAGGAGGGGGCGGTTGTGCTGACGGCAATCTGGGCTGGAGGATCGCTGATCGTGCCGTCTCTGGAGGTAGTACCGTCAACGGTGACGTTTACGGTCTCGCCGCTGGCGCCTTCGGCAACGATATCGCCAATCGCAGAGACGGTGATCGTCCTCGTGGCGGTACTGGGCCCAAAGGCAAGCGTCAGGCTGGCAGGCTCCACCGTGTAGTCCAGGAGGTTTTGGGCTGTACCGCCAAGGGTGAAGGCTTGGGTTGTCGTCTGGGGGGGCGCAGGAGTAACGCGTACCGTGAAGACGAGCTGGTTGGCCGCTGCGGCAGTGGAGCCGGGGGCAGGCTCGACCGCCGAAGTCTGAGTTGCCGTAACGGTGAATCCGAGTGTGGGCGCTTCGGCGGTAACAGTCGCCGTGCTGACCGAACCAACAGTGTAGGAGTTATCGCCGCTCGCCGATACAGTTAGCGTCACAGATTGGCTGGGGGCGTTTGGCACCAGGGCGTTGGTTGGGACCGATACTGTTACTGTAGCCGAGCCAGCAAGGAAGGTAGTGGTGGCCTGAGGGGTGACTGAAACCCCACTGCCACCGACGCTAATGGTTACCGGCAACGCGCCAGCCGTGTCCGCTGTACGGGTGAGGGTGAAGACTGCGTTCTCGCCGCCGATTACGCTGGCGGCGCCAGCCGCTACGGTGACTACGGGAAGTACACGCTCAGGCACTGTACTTGCCCCGGTGACAACCCATTCGCTGTCCACAACCTGCGAGCTGGCAGCAACGTCCGATGACGGCACCACTGCTAGGTTTGCCGCCGATGCTGGACGCTTGACCTGAACCTGAACGTCGCTGCCAGAGGGAAGCGCCGTGTCGAACACCGCCTCAATGACTGGGTCAGCCAGCGTAGTGCTGCCCGCAGCATACGTTACCGTGCCGTGGCAGGAAGTGCCAGGGCATGACGTGCGTACACGAGAACCAGCAGAGCGGCCAGATGCGGCACCGCCGCCGGTACTGCCGCTGCCAATTACTCTCCACTCGACGTCAAGGCCACCCGCTGGCGCAAGGGCGGAAAGGGAGGAGAAGGAAAACCTGACGACTGTCGAGCCACCTTCAAACCTGACGGCAGGGGTGGTCGTTCCGATGGCGATCTGCGTGGCGGGTTCGTTGATCGTGCCAGTGGCAGTGCTGCTGCCAACCGTAACGGTCACTGTCTCGCCGCTGGCGCCTTCGGCGACGATATCGCCAAGTGCAGAGACCATGATCGTCTGCGTGGTGGTAGTGGCGTCGAAGGAAAGCAGCTTGCTGACAGGCACAACCGTGTAGTCCCCTCCTTCTATTGCCGTGCCGCCGAGAGTAAAGGCAAGGGTCGTTGACTGTGCGGGCGCGGGGCTGAGCTCTACCGTGAAGAGGAGCTGGTTGGCGGCTGCGGCAGACGCGCCGGGGGCGGGCTCAACCGCCGTGGCGGTGGTTGCTATGACGGTGGCCGCTGGAAGAGGGGAGCCGCCGCTGGCCGCCGCCACGGCCGCAGTGGGATCGCTGAAGAGCTCCTCGTCGTTGGCCAGAACATCGCGGAACGTCAGCGCAACTCGAATCCTTAGACCCATATCGGCTGCGACCAGATTGTACGACGTGCCGGTCGCGCCAGGAATGTCGGTCCAGGTGTTTGGCGCGGTCTCTCTTTGCCACCGGAATTTGAGTACGCCGTCGCCCGTTGGCACCCCGTCAATGTCGTCAGCGGTGCCGCGGGAGGCCATCAGGGTTTGCCCAACCTCGGCCAAGCCTGTGACTGCTGGCATGCCAGTGGCGTCGTTGCTGGCCTCCATCAGGAAGATCATTATCGTCGCCGCGTTGCCGGGAGAGGCACCGACCGTGTAGCCGGTGCCCGGCAGCACGGTTACCGTCCCAGTAGTGTCAGAGTCTCCCGTGTCAAGCGCGTTGGTCGCTATCGACTCTTGCTGCGTGGTCTGTCCGGCTGCGAAGGTTACCTGATTAAGTCTGGTATCGGCAAACGAGTTTCCCGCGACGCGGACGTTCACAGTAAGCGAGGCGGTCGCCGAGCCTCCCGTACGGGTGAATGTAAACACCGCGGGCGCCGCTCTACCGCCCCTCTCGATGTTGACTACGTTTGCGCGGACAGTGACCACAGGAAGATCTGCAGGCGCGGCTGCAGTAACCGTCACCGTGGCCATACTGTCAGTGCCGACGGTGTAAGAGCTGTCGCCGCTGGGCCGAATCGTCAGTGTCACCGACTGGTTGTTGGTGCCTGCCGCTGGGGTATTGGTTGGGACAGATACTTCAATCGTTGGCAGGTTCATCTGGAAGGTCGTGACAGAAGAAGGGTTTCCCTGAATCCCGTCGCCAGTGATTTCATAATTTACAACCAAGGTTTCGGCCATGTCACCAGTTCGGGTGAGCGTAAACACCGCGGCCTCGCCGCCGGCTACGCTGGCAGCAGCCGCTTCTACGGTAATATCGGGGAGGGCCGCGGCCGGAGCCACAGCCGCAGTCCAGGCGGTTGCTATGCTCTCGTCGTAGCCGGCTTCGTCAGTGTACGACAAGACTACCCGTATGTGCTTGCCCTCATCTGCCGATTGGAGGATGTAGAAGTTAGGCAGGTCTGAGGCGATCAACTCAGAGTTCGTACCGCTGTCGTCATCCGCGCGCTCCCAACGACGGGCGAATGTTGGCGTACTCGTGAGGTCTTCGTCCATGACAAGGGACTGGTCTACCGTCAGAGTTTCGCCGACCGTTAGGGTACCGGTGATTATTGGCGGGCTGAGAGGATCAGGGGGCCTGTTGGGTGGCCTGACCAGCACGCTCGCCGCCGCTGGAGTGCCGGGCTGGTATTCGCCGCCCGTAGCCGCCGCCACGGTCAGCGTCACGTTCACCGGCGTGGCGCCAGCTGCAAGGGAGGCCGAAGGTAGCGACACCGTCGCCTCAGCCGAATTTGCAGCAAAATCCACAGTGGTCGAGGGGGTAGAGGCCAGCCCGGTGGCGGCGTTGGTCCAGGAGACGTTTACCGTCAGGGCCTCAGACGCATCCCCAGTGCGGGAAAGGACAAACACCGCGTTATCGCCGGTTGTCACCTTGTCGCCGTCCTGTGGTACACCGACCGAAACACTTGATATTGCGAGGCTTCCTATGATTTGGATCTGCATCGCGTCTGTACTGCCGCGAGACCCCCAAACATTATTTTGGAATCGCCGGTTGATTCCAGGCAAGCTCCATCCTTCGGCTGTGCCAGTGTCCAGGCCGTCGGCCAGCGTTGCCCTGTACCAACTGACCTCAGTGGCGCCTGCACTCCTATAGCCTATGACGTGGTACGTGGTGTCTGGTCGAAGCACTGTTCCCGACGGTGCAGCTAACGTATACAGTCCTTCCCCAACTGCGACAGTGGCGGGATTGGTGAGCACAGCGAAATCCGTGCCGCTTGGGTTGCCGCTCGAATCCTCTCTTAACGCAAAAACCGTACTGACAAGAGATATAGCAGATGAGCCAAAATTATGGAGTCTCACGGCTACGCTGCTGATGTTATAGCCGTCGGCGTGGCTCCCTGTCGTGAATGGCTGGGAATACCAGCTGGTGCTGCTAATGTTGTATGTGTTGTTCGAGTTTGTCCCCCCTATAGTCGTATTGCTGATAAAGGTCGTCTGGGCAGTGGCCGTCTGGGAAACCGCGCAGGCCAGCGCCACCAATACCGCGGCCATGCCGAGCCGACCGCAAGCCGCGGCCTGTCTCCGGCCGTTGGCCATCGACGCGCCCTTGGCGGTACCAAGCTCCTGCAGGTAACGATGGACCGACAGTGGTCCATCCCCGACCTGCTGCCAAAACCAGACCAGCTTCCCGTACAGGCCACTGGCCGCCAGTCGCGGAGTTTCGCGAAGTAGTGTCGTGATGCTCATTGTGTTCTCTCTACACGCCTCCGAATCGCGCCATACCGTTCCAGCCGCTCCCGCTGTAGATGGCAGCCTTCGCAAGCAGTCAAGTACTGCGGAGCGGTAATGCTCGGCGGTGCCAGTCTAGCGGGCGCTTACGGCCTCCGCAACCCTCCCCATCCACCCCCTTCCGCTTCCGGTAGACGCCACGACCCGCCCGCCGCTCGGCGTCATGAGGGCAGGGGATTCGCACCGCCATCGACCCGCTGCGATTGTCCCCGATCCCCGCCGCATTCGACGTGACTGGCCTCAGCAGGTACCACGTCCTGCATCCTCCGCCAGCGCCCTGCCATCCTCCTGCACGGCTGCCCATAGGTACTGGCAATCACAGCCGCCGAGAGCAGGGTGCCACTACATAGCCGCCTCTTTGTCTCCATGCTCGCTACATCTGCCGCCCTACCGGCGGTCTTGCAGTATGCCCCAGTTCCCTCCACGCATATTCCATCCCACCTGCTTGACCCTCGTATCCTTAGCGGCATCCACTATCATGGTGGTACTGTGCCAATGTCGCTATGCCCCTCGGTGTCCTATGACCGCCATGCGAGTCGCTCGTCCTCAGACGCGGCGGCAGGCTGCCGGTGTTGCCACTAGAATCGGGCTGCGCTGGTGAGGGAGATTCGAGCGGCCAGCTACGGCAAGAGGGACTGGATGTCGCGGGGTACTCTTTGGGCATCTTGGCTGCGCTCGGCGCAGCGGGCGGCGCCAGTGGCTGCTGGCGGTTTGTCGGCGGGTTGCAGGCTGCTCGTCCAGCGTTCAGGCAGTGCCGCTTTCCGTCTGCCGCGCATCTTGCGCCGACAGTCGTCACTCAGCACCGCAGCAGTCACATACCGTGAGGCCAGCATCGGCGAGGTTGGTGGATGACTCGCGTTCACGTTCGACACCTCGGCGGCTCCAGGACGCATCGCAGCTGGCCAGCCAGCCGGTTTGGCGATCGCGCAAGCCGTCTTGGCCGTCTGGCCGACTGCGGCCTGCCAGTGCCGGACGGGTTCGCCATCGCTCCCGCGGCATCCTCCGTCGAGGGGCGCTGGGAGGATGTCGAGTCGGCCCTCGACTGTCATCTTGCTCGCCTCGAAAAACGCCAGGGCCTCCTTCTCGGTTGCCCCGATAGGCCGCTTCTGCTGACGGCCCGTGTCAGTGCACAAGACGCTGCTGCTGGCCTGCGCCCCTCGGTGCGCTGCATTGGCCTCACTCCTCAGGTGGCAGACGCTCTGCGGAAGCGGCTGGGCGAGGATGCGCTGAAACGTATGTTGGGTCGGTTTCTGGAAGAGTTCGCAGTAGCGCTTCTGGGCGTGGACCCAGACGACCTCGCCGATCCGCTGCCCGGCCAAACCGCCTCTGAGATCCTTTCCCAAAGCGCGCTAGCTGGGTGGTCCGAAATCCTAAACGACGGCCGCCTTCAGCTGCGCACTGCCCTGCGCCATCTTCTGCGACCGCGGGGCGACTCCGGCGCGTTTGCTCCCTCTGACCCCTGCGCCCTGCTGGTGCAGCGCCTGATTCTGACCGACGCCGGAGACCAGGCAGGCATCGCCTCGGTCCGTCTGCGCAGCTCTAGCGGACAACGGAGGTCTGTTCCCAAGGTGTCGTTTCGCCTCCACGGGGAGGCGGAGGCCGTGATGGAATCCAGTCTTGCCTCGTCGGCCGCCGCCTTTGCCGCCCAGTCCGAGGAGACGCTGCTGGAGGCGACCGAGCTTCTGCTGGCGGTGGAGGAGGGAGTTCCCAGCGTCATCGACGTCAGGCCCATGCGTCTCGATCCCGGCGGCGCAGCCGAGGTGGCGGTGGAGTGGGCTCGGGCTGGACTCCTCTCCCGCGAGGAGGCAGTGACGCGAATCGATCCCCAGCAGCTGGAGCGTCTGCTGCACGTCCGCCTCGGCGACGTCGGCGATGCGGTGCCAGTATGTCGGGGAATCGCCGCCGCCCCTGGTGTGGCGGTGGGGCGCATCGCCTTCGCGGCCGGCACCGCCGAGCGCATGGCTTCCCGCGGTGTGGCGCCAGTGCTGGCCAAAATTGAAACCAGTCCCGTCGACATCGGCGCCATGCACGTGGCGGCTGCTATGCTGACACTACGCGGCGGCATGACCAGCCATGCAGCGGTGGTGGCGAGGGGCTTGGGCCGCCCCTGCATCACCAGTCTCGTCGACGCCGCCCTCGACTCTGCCACCGGCACGCTCAGCGTCGCTGGCGGCGCCCCCCTCAGGGAGGGTGACATGGTTACGGTCGACGGCAGTGGAGGCGCGGTCTACGTCGGCGCTCTGCCGACGCTGCCGCCACAGTTTGGCAGCGCCATGGAGGAAATCCTGACTTGGGCCGACGGCATGCGCCGCCTAGGAGTTCGCGCCAACGCCGACACAGCCGA
Organism: uncultured Rhodobacterales bacterium; assembly: GCA_964586735.1. GTDB lineage: Bacteria > Pseudomonadota > Alphaproteobacteria > Rhodobacterales > CAZPXZ01 > CAZPXZ01. The sequence continues at coordinate 27,260 of CAZPIN010000184.1, forward strand.
GGACGCCAGCCTCGCCCGCGACTACGGCGCCGACGGAGTCGGCCTGTGCCGCACCGAGCACATGTTCTTCGCCCAGCACCGCGTCACCGCCATGCGTGAGGTGATACTCGCCGATTCGGTGGAGGAGAGACGGCAGGCTCTGGACAGGCTCCTGCCCATGCAGCACGGCGACTTTCTCGAGATCTTCTCCCGAATGCGGGGGCGGCCCGTCGTGGTGCGCCTTCTCGACCCGCCCCTGCATGAGTTCCTGCCGCAGGAAGAGGGTGAAATCGAGGAGCTGGCCCGGGCCATGGGTATCGCCCCGCGCATGGTCAAGGACCGCGCTGCCGCCCTTGAGGAGTTTAATCCCATGCTCGGCCACCGCGGCTGCCGCGTTGGCATCGTCTACCCTGAGATCTACGACATGCAGTGCCGCGCCATCCTCGAGGCGGCGTGCGACGACTGGGAAGCCTCCGACGAGCCAGCGGTGCCGGAGTTCATGATTCCGCTGGTTTCCGCCCAGCGCGAGATGGAGATTCTCCGCCGACGTATCGACGGCGTCGCGTCGGAAGTCAGGGACAGGCGCGGCAAGTGCGTTCGCTACACAGTGGGGGCCATGATCGAGACTCCAAGGGCTGCACTGCGTGCCGGTGCCATCACCCGCCATGCCGAGTTTCTCAGCTTTGGCACCAACGATCTCACCCAGATGACCTACGGCCTCTCCCGCGACGACGCAGGCCGCTTCATGCCCGACTACCTGCGTAAGGGAGTGTTCGACAGCGACCCCTTCGACTCCATCGACCGAGAGGGCGTCGGCGAGCTGATCGCTTTAGCGGCCAAGCGAGGCAGAAAGGAAGACCCCTCCACCGTACTGGGCCTGTGCGGCGAGCATGGCGCCGACCCCGAGTCCATAGAGTACTGCGAGGTGCTCGGCATCGACTACGTCTCCTGCTCGCCGTTTCGCGTACCGGTGGCTCGACTCGCGGCCGCCCAGTCCGCCCTGCGGGTCCGCGCCCCGGATCCCGATTAAGCCTGCAAAGTGAGCCTGCCGAACAATGCTGGAGTGTCAGGCCTGTCGCTGAACGGGCAATTGCAGAACATAGACCGATTCGACCGATTGACCGAATCAGTCATTTACCAGAAGTTTCCCAAATATGAAAGGCAGCCGTCAAATTCGGCAACCAACGGGATCAGGGAGTGCGGCGTTTCGCTGTTTTGCTCTTGTCGGTGGCCGCCGTTTTAAGAATCCCTTCCGCTAGGCGCTTCCACCGCAGCAACTTGCGCTTCAGGTCTTCTGGCAGCTGCTCCCAGTTGCTGGCCTTTTGGTAAATTGAATCAAAGCAGACAATGTCTTCGCATATTCTTATCAAGTATCCTTTGATTCCTGGACGCTTTTCGAAAACTGTTTCTACCACTGCAATATAGAATTCCACCACCATGCAAAGTCGGTGCAGGGAAGCCTCGAAACTTTCCAGTATTGTTGTAGAATAGATCGCGACATGGCGCTCCTTTGACAACCCGTTGAGTGACTCAATCATGTCAATCCAGTCATGATGGGGGTGTGTTTTCCGCAGCTCGTCAGCTAATTCCAGCGCATTGTGAGTATGAGGTGGATGAATGCCCAAGTGAAGCAGTGCGGCTTTGGACAGCAGCTCTCCCGCATCCTGCGTGGCGCTGCAAAGAATGTTGTCCCCTGAAACTGGCAGACGCTGAAGTATCGCCAGAAGACGTACGACGGCTAAGCAAATCTCGCTTGCCGACACCCCAAGGCCGTTTGCCAAGTCTGGGTAGGAGACAATTTGCCTCTTCTGTGATTTCGGCATGATCCAGTCCCCCGCAAGCAGCACGCCATCCCTAACTACCGACCTCTCTAGCGTACCAAGCCGATTATGCCGTTCGCGCAGCCGCCTCGGGCTGAGCGGAACATAACTTACGGCAGGCACCCTAGGAGCGAGACGCAGCGCCTCGTCTCTATAGCGCTCCGGCGCAAGAAGCACAACATCCCAGTCGCTGTCTTGACGCGCTGTGCCGCGCGCCCTCGACCCGAACAGTATGGCCGCCTGCAGCCAGGGCTTGCTGGCTACAATATGACTGGCCAGCCGACGCATATCGGACATCCCTCTAGGCGCCCTGGACCACGCTGTCGACAGTGCCTGTTCATGCATGTTGCCCCCTTGGCCAGCACGGTTTTGCCCTTCTTCCGCGACTGCGCCACCCACTCTATTCTAGTTCCGACTCTCGGTCAACCGGTTGACGGGCGATGGAAATTACCCTAGCCTTCACTGGGCAGCGGATGTTCAGGAGCGTCCTGGTCATCTGAATTTCAGGCTTTGGGGCAGAATGAAAACGGAGAAGTTCATGGAAAACATGGCAGACCGGAGGTTCCGGGAGTGTGAGGAAACGCTTCGGCAAGGTGTCCAACACTCTGGAGGAGCGGCTGCAGGCGGCGTCGCAGAAGGATCTGGACAGCTGGCAGCCTTGGCTGCTGGAAGCGCCAGCATCGACGGGGCGATGAACGGCAACGGCAGCTTGGGGAGCGGAGCGCCAGCATGGGCTTACCCCGAAACGCCAGAATCGCTTCCGTCATTGCTCCGTGACTAGCGGGCGGCGAAGGCTTGTGGCACTGGCGGAACGGAGGAGATCATGGAGAACACAGTAGACCGGAAGTTCAGGGAACGCGCGGATAAACTCCGTGCGGGGGGCATCAGGGAAGGCTTCAACACTGGTGTCACCAAGTCGCACCTTGCCGCTGTCCGGGTGTCCGTTGTGCATTGTCCGGGGACAGTGGCATTGGGGAAGCCGCCAATTGCGCAGTAGCAGAGCTGGCGGCCTGTCATACTGGTACCGTCGATGAATAGACGGTACCGCCTTCAGGGGGGGAACATGGAGTTTCAGGGATCCGAGACCATTGCCGCACCCCGCCAGCGGGTGTGGGAGGCCATCAACGACGCCGAGATTCTTCGTCGGTGCATACCCGGCTGCGAAACCTTCGAGCAGGAGTCCGAGCGGCGGTTCAAGGCAGTTGTGGCGCGCAAGATTGGCCCAGTCAACGCCCGATTTTCGGGAACGGTAGAGCTCTCGGACATTGTCGAAGGGGAGGGGTGCGCGATCACTGGCGAGGCTGGAGCGGGAGCCGCGGGATCGGTGAGCGGCCTTGCCAGTGTTGCCCTCGAGGACGTCGCGGAGGGTACTCTGCTGACATGGAAGGCGGAAGCGAAGATGCGCGGCAAAATCGCACAGCTGGGATCTCGGCTGGTCAACCCGCTGGTCAAGAAGACTACAGTAGCGTTCTTCGAGGCGTTTCGGCGCGCCGTAGAAGAGGGTTGACCTAGGGCGGAAACTGAAGTAGCCTGTGCCTGTCTGACAGATGACAGGCGTGGCAGGTGGAGGTACCGATGCCGAAAGTCGCAATGAAAGTCAATGGAAAGGCCGTCTCCGGGGAGGTCGAGGGGCGGACTCTGCTGGTCGAGTTTCTCCGCGAAAATCTTCGCCTGACCGGCACGCACGTCGGCTGCGACACCAGCCAGTGCGGCGCCTGCGTGGTGCACATGGACGGCCGCAGCGTCAAGTCCTGCACGGTGCTGGCCTTGAGCGCAGCTGACTCCGAAATCACCACCATCGAGGGCATGGCGGAAGCCGACGGCAGCCTCTCGAAACTGCAGAAGGCGTTTCAGGACCACCACGGTCTGCAGTGCGGCTTCTGCACTCCCGGGATGGTGATGAGCGCGGCCGACCTGCTAGCCCGCAATCCCAGCCCCAGCGAGAGCGATATCCGCGCCTGGCTGACTGGCAACTTCTGCCGCTGCACGGGCTATCAGAACATCGTCCGCGCCGTGCAGGCTGCGGCCGGATAGACGTTTAGGGGGAACAGCCATGGTTTCCGCTCAGGGAATCGGCGCCGCCATCAAGCGGCGCGAGGATGTCCGCTTCCTTACCGGCCGCGGACGCTACACCGATGACATACAGCGGCCGGGACAGGCATATGTGGTATTCCTGCGCGGTACCGTCGCGCACGCCCGCATCGGCGGCATAGACACCACCGAGGCTGCCGCCGCACCAGGGGTGATTCGCGTGTTTATCGGTGCCGACATCGAGGCGGCAGGCTTGGGTGGCATTCCCTGCGGCTGGCAGGTGACCGACCGCAACGGCGAGCCGATGAAGGAGCCGCCGCATCCGATTCTCGCCAGCGGCAAGATTCGCCATGTCGGCGACATGGTCGCTGCGGTGGTGGCCGAGACTCTCGCGCAGGCGAAGGACGCCGCCGAGCTGATACGGCTGGACCTTGACGAGCTGCCGGTGGTTACGGAAATGGCCGCCGCGCTCGAGGGAGGTGCCGAAGTCCACGACGACATCGGCGGGAATCTGTGCTTCGACTGGACGTTTGGCGACGGCGAGGCTACCGAGCGGGCTTTTGCCGAGGCGGCCCACGTTACGAGGCTGGAGTTTTCCAACAACCGTCTTGTTCCCAACGCCATGGAGCCGCGGGCTGGCGTCGCGGAGTACGACCCGTCAACCGGCGAGTACACCCTCTATACCACGTCCCAGAACCCCCACGTCATCCGCCTGCTGATGGGCGCGTTCGTGCTGTCCATCCCCGAGCACAAACTGCGGGTGGTGGCGCCCGACGTTGGCGGCGGCTTCGGCTCGAAGATCTTCCACTACGCCGAGGAGGCGTTTCTCACCTGGGCCGCCAAGGAAGTTGGCCGCCCTCTCAAGTGGACAGCGGAGCGCAGTGAATCGTTCGTGTCCGACGCCCACGGCAGAGACCACGTCACGATCGCCGAGCTGGCCCTCGATGCTGAGGGCAGGTTTCTCGGACTGCGCGCCGACACCATGGCCAACATGGGTGCCTATCTCTCCACCTTTGCCCCCTGCGTACCGACGTACCTTCATGCGACACTGTTGGCAGGGCAGTACGCCACGCCCGCCATCTTCTGCCGCATGCGGGCGGTGTTCACCAATACCGTGGCGGTCGACGCGTACCGGGGCGCCGGGCGGCCCGAAGCGACCTACATCGTCGAGCGGCTGGTGGAGAAGGCGGCCCGCGACACTGGGCGCGACCCCGCCGAGCTGCGGAGACTCAATTTCATTCGTCCCCACCAGTTCCCCTACGCCACGCCCGTGGCCCTCGAGTATGACACGGGCAATTACGAGGCCACCCTCGACCGGGCGCTGGAGATGGCGAACTACGCCGGCTTCGCCGGACGGTGCGCCGAGTCCGAGTCGCGCGGCATGCTGCGCGGAGTCGGCCTTGCCTGCTACATCGAAGCCTGCGGCATCGCCCCTTCAGCTCTGGTTGGTGCGCTGGGGGCGCGGGCTGGGCTGTATGAGGCGGCCACCATCCGCGTCAATCCCACCGGCTCGGTGTCGGTGTTCACCGGCTCTCACAGCCATGGTCAGGGCCATGAGACAACGTTCGCCCAGGTCGTGGCCGAGCGCCTGGGCATCGACTATGACTCCGTGGACATCGTGCATGGCGACACGGCGCGGGTGCCCTTCGGTATGGGCACCTACGGTTCGCGCTCCATCGCCGTGGGCGGCTCGGCCATCGTCCGCGCGGTCGACAAGATCGTCGACAAGGCGAAGAAGGTCGCCGCCCATCTGATGGAGGCGTCCGAGGCGGACGTGTCGTTCGAGAACGGCGCCTTCACCGTGGCTGGCACCGACAGGTCGACGACCTTCGGCGAGGTGGCGCTGGCCGCCTACGTCCCGCACAACTACCCCATCGAGACGGTGGAGCCGGGGCTGGAGGAGACCGCCTTTTACGACCCGAAGAACTTCACGTTCCCGGCCGGCAGCTACGTCTGCGAGGTTGAAATCGACCCGGCGACGGGCAAGGTGTCCATCGAGCGCTTCGCCGCAGCCGACGATTTTGGCAACATCATCAACCCGATGGTGGTCGATGGTCAGGTCCATGGTGGCATTGCACAGGGAGTCGGCCAGGCGTTGCGCGAGCACGTGGTCTATGACGATTACGGGCAGTTGCTGTCCGGCAGTTACATGGACTATTCGATGCCACGCGCTGACGACGTGCCAAGCTTCGTCGTCGATCATTCCTGCCAGACCCCCTGCACCCACAATCCCCTGGGTGTCAAGGGATGTGGCGAGGCCGGCGCGATCGGTTCGCCGCCGGCGGTGGTGAACGCGGTGATCGACGCATTGCAGTCCGGTGGTCACGATGTGGATCATATCGACATGCCGGTATCGCCATACCGCGTATGGGCCGCGATCAATGGCAGCTGAACGCGGTTGCAGTGCGGGAATCTCGAACGGTGGCGGGACCGGCGCAGGACTGGAACACGGTCGTCCGGTTCCCATATGGAGGATTTTGAATGTACAGTTTTGATTACGAACAACCGACGGATCTCGATTCAGCCTTGAGGTCACTGGCCACGGAAGGCGCGCAGGCTCTCGCCGGCGGACAGACACTCATACCCACGCTCAAGGCCCGGTTGGCCAGTCCGGAGACGCTTGTCTCGCTGAATGGCATAGCCGAACTGAGGGGCGTTACGGTCGATTCCAGTGGCCGGATCGTTATTGGCGCAACGACCACGCATTCCGAGGTGTCCGAGGCAACAGCCGCTTCGTTTCCGGCGCTTTCCTGGCTTGCCGGCAACATCGGTGATCCTGCGGTCAGGAACAGGGGCACGATCGGCGGAAGCCTGGCGAACAATGACCCATCGGCCTGCTACCCTGCCGCCACTCTCGCTTCGGCGGCGACGATCACGACCAACCGGCGCTCGATCGCGGCCGACGATTTCTTCTGCGGGCTGTTCGAGACCGCCCTCGGAGAAGGCGAGATCATCACGAGCGTCACCTTCCCGGTTCCGGCTGCGGCGAACTACCAGAAATTCGAGCAGCCGGCTTCGCGTTTCGCCCTCGTGGGGGTCTTCGTTGCGCGGGGGTCCGCGGGCGCGAGGGTTGCCGTCACCGGTGCTTCCGAATTGGGTGTCATCCGCTGGTCAGACGCCGAATCGGCGCTCACGGCAGACTTCTCGTCCTCCTCGGTCAATGGTCTCGTGATGCCGGAAGCAGACCTGATCAGTGACATTCACGGCTCTGCCGAATACCGTGCGCACCTCGTGAAGGTCCTGACTGGCAGGGCAGTGGCAGCGATAACCTGAACCTGTCACGGCCGGGACGACATTCACCCGGGATGGTATCCGGTATGGCCTCCACCGAAGGCAGGCGGTTCAACCAGCCGCTCGGCGGCAACGAAATGCCGAGACCTGGCGGCATCGCGACCATGATGCGCCTACCGCATGCCGATGATCTCCAGGATCTCGATGTGTGCTTCATCGGCATTCCCATGGACGCAGGGGCATCGAACCGGTCCGGAACCAGGCTCGGGCCACGGCAGATTCGCACCGAGAGTTGCCTTGTCCGCCCCTACAACATGGGCACCGGGGCAGCGCCTTTCGAATGCCTGCAGGTTGCCGACGTTGGCGACATTGCCATCAACACCTTCAACATACCCGCCACCTGTGACATCATCACCAACGAGATCGACCGGATCCTGCGGCACGAAGTCATCCCGCTGGTCATGGGCGGCGATCACACGCTCACCTATCCGGTCCTGAGGGCCGTCAGCAGGCATCACGGGCCGGTGGCGCTGGTACATGTCGACGCGCACGCAGACACGTCCGACAACATGCTGGGCGAGAAGGTGGCGCACGGGACCCCGTTCCGGCGGGCATACGAGGAAAATCTCATCATGCCGGAGCTGACCTTCCAGATCGGTCTCCGGGGAACCGGCTATTCGGCCAGTGACTACGATTGGGGAAGGGAGCGCGGCTTCGAGGTCATCACTGCGGAGATGTGCTGGCACAAGTCCCTGGTGCCGTTGATGGACCGGATCAGGACGAAGATCGGTGACCGCCCTGTCTACATCACCTATGATATCGACAGCCTTGATCCAGCCCATGCACCAGGTACCGGAACTGTCGAGATGGGCGGCCTGACGACCATCCAGGCCCTTGAGATCATCAGGGGGTGCAGGGGAATGAATGTCGTGGCAGCCGACCTCGTTGAGGTCTCGCCTCCCTATGACCCGTCCGGCAACACAGCGCTCATCGGTGCCCAGTTGCTGTTCGAGATGCTCTGCATCCTGCCAGGGGTGACCTGACTTTTACGCGTTGATGGATGGTGCGCTGATTCCCCCGATCCTGCCAGATTCACCCGGAGAGACATCGATGACCGAGACGAATTTCCTCGTGGAGAACAACGCCCGTTTCAACTGGCATCCCATGGGAAACCCGGCG